>NZ_JAIZRS010000069.1:0-1445 GCF_020419985.1 Burkholderia sp. AU32262 | reverse complement strand
TGAACTGACCCCGCAAAGTTGGACAGTTAAAGGCTAGGCGCCCAAGGGCTGAGTCCTGTATTGCACGGGACTCAGCCCTTTCAACTTGAGCTTGATGCGTTCGTGGTTGTAGTAGTGGATGTAGCGCTCGAGCGTGTCGCGCAAATGCTCCACGCAAGTGAAGCGATGTCCCTTGTAGCACTCGGACTTGAGCGTGCCGAAGAAGCTTTCCATCGCAGCATTGTCGAGGCAGTTCCCCTTGCGCGACATGCTTTGAGTCAGCTTGCGTCGCTTCAATTGCCGACGAAACGCCGGCATCCGGTATTGCCAGCCTTGGTCCGAATGCAATAACGGTCTGTCCGTGCGTTTGAGTTTGGCCAATGCCTTCTTCAGCATGCTGCTGACCAGCTCGAAGCTTGGGCGTCGGTCCATCTGGTAGGCCACGATCTCGCCGTTGTACAGGTCCATTACCGGCGACAGATACAGCTTCTGCCCGCCGACGTTGAATTCCGTCACATCCGTTACCCACTTCTGGTTGGCCTGCGTGGCGCTGAACTGACGTTGCAACAGGTTGGGCGCGACTTTGCCGACCTCACCTCGCCACGAACGATATTTCTTCGGGCGCAGCAGGGACTTCAGCTGCAATTGCTGCATCAGCCGCTGCACAGCCTTGTGGTTGACGAGATGCCCGGTTTGCCGAATCGCAGCCGTGACGCGTCGATAGCCGTAGCGGCCCTTGTGATGGTCGAACACCGCCCGGATCCTCGCCTTGAGATCGGCATGGCGATCGCCAACGTTCAGCGTCCCGAGTTGGTAATAGAACGTGCTGCGCGCCAAACCGGCCGCCTTCAGAAGTGCCGCTACCGGATGGTGTTGCCTGAGCTCGCGCACTATTTGCGCTTTTTCTTTTGCGCTGCCTGCTTCTTCGCCAGCAGCGCATCGAGCTTTTTTAGGTAGGCCACCTCCGCACGCAGATACTCGTTTTCCTTGAGCAATTCCTCGCGTGTGCGTTCATCCGGTGAGCCGGTTTCAGTGGGTTTGGGCGGAAGTGAAGTGGCCATCTTTCGGGGGCGCCCTCGTCGGCGAGGGGACAGTGCATCGATACCGCCCTCATGATACAGGCGCTCCCAGCCGGCGACGCAGCCCGCGCCACGAATGTCGAACAAGGCCGACACCTGGCCGTATGACAACTCGTCTCGCCACATGCGCTGCAGTACCGATAGCTTGAACTCAGCATCGTAGCAAACGTGTTTCTTGCGCAACCCCGCGTTGCCATGCTCCCTGTAACTTGCCACCCAGCGCCGGATCACCGTACGCCCCACGCCGTGCCGGGCAGCCAGGGACTGGATGCCAATTCCACCGGAAAAATACTCGTCAACGATGCGTTGCTTGAACTGCTCGTTGTACTTCGTCATGAAAAACACCCCAAAGGTTGGACGGGTGTCCAACTTTTGGGGTGCAATTCA
>NZ_JAIZRS010000068.1:0-1523 GCF_020419985.1 Burkholderia sp. AU32262 | reverse complement strand
GCACGCCTTCGAGCGTTTCGAGCACCGCCGCGAGCGCCGCCGGCTGGTTCACTTCCCAGTCCTTCTGCGGCGCGAGACGAATGCGCGCGCCGTTCGCGCCGCCGCGCTTGTCCGAGCCGCGGAACGTCGCCGCCGACGCCCATGCGGTCGACACGAGCTGCGACACCGACAGGCCGGTGGCCAGCACCTTCGTCTTCAGCGCGGCGACGTCGGCGGCGTCGATCAGCGGGTGATCGACGGCCGGGATCGGGTCCTGCCACAGCAGGTGTTCCGCCGGCACGTCCGGGCCGAGATAGCGCGAGCGCGGGCCCATGTCGCGGTGCGTGAGCTTGAACCATGCGCGTGCGAACGCGTCGGCGAACTCGGCCGGGTTCTCGTAGAAGCGGCGCGAGATCTTTTCGTAGGCCGGGTCGAAACGCAGCGACAGGTCGGTCGTCAGCATCGTCGGGCGATGCTTCTTCGACGCGTCGTACGCATCGGGAATCACTTCGTCGGCATCCTTCGCGACCCACTGGTGCGCGCCGGCCGGGCTCTTCGTGAGCTCCCATTCGTAGCTGAACAGGTGCTTGAAGAAATCGTTGCTCCACTGCGTCGGCGTCGACGTCCACGTGACTTCGAGGCCGCTCGTGATCGTGTCCTTGCCCTTGCCCGTGCCGAACGTGCTCTTCCAGCCAAGGCCCTGCTCTTCGATGCCCGCGGCTTCCGGCTCGGGGCCGACGTTCGAGGCCGGGCCGGCGCCGTGCGTCTTGCCGAACGTGTGGCCGCCCGCGATCAGCGCGACCGTTTCCTCGTCGTTCATCGCCATGCGCGCGAACGTCTCGCGGATGTCGTGCGCGGCGGCGACCGGGTCGGGGTTGCCGTCCGGGCCTTCCGGGTTCACGTAGATCAGGCCCATCTGCACCGCGGCGAGCGGGCTTTCGAGCTCGCGCTTGCCGGTGTAGCGGCTGTTCGGGCCGCCGCTCAGTTCCAGCCAGATCTTTTCCGAGCCCCAGTAGACGTCGTCCGGCTCCCACGTGTCGACGCGGCCGCCGGCATAGCCGAAGGTCTTGAAGCCCATCGATTCGAGCGCGACGTTGCCGGTCAGGATCAGCAGGTCGGCCCACGAGATGTTGCGGCCGTACTTCTGCTTGATCGGCCACAGCAGGCGGCGGGCCTTGTCGAGGCTGACGTTGTCCGGCCAGCTGTTGAGCGGCGCGAAGCGCTGCTGCCCGCCGCCGGCGCCGCCGCGGCCGTCGGCCGTGCGGTAGGTGCCGGCGCTATGCCACGCCATGCGCACGAACAGGCCGCCGTAGTGGCCGAAGTCGGCCGGCCACCAGTCCTGCGAGGTCGTCATCAGCGCGTGCAGGTCCTGCTTCACCGCGGCGAGATCCAGCTTCTTGAACGCTTCTGCGTAGTCGAAATCCGGGTCCATCGGATCGGACAGCGCCGAATGCCGGTGCAGTACGTTCAGGTTCAGCTGATTCGGCCACCAGTCCTTGTTCGTCGTGCCGCTGCCTGCGGTGTGGTTGAACGGGCACTTCGAT
>NZ_JAIZRS010000067.1:0-1649 GCF_020419985.1 Burkholderia sp. AU32262 | reverse complement strand
TACGGCCCGCGCGAATCGATGGAATACGACGTCGTGATCGTCGGCGGCGGCCCCGCCGGGCTGTCGGCGGCGATCCGGCTCAAGCAGCTGGCCGCCGAGAAAGGCGCCGAGATCGGCGTGTGCGTGCTCGAGAAAGGTTCCGAGATCGGCGCGCACATCCTGTCGGGCGCGGTGATGGACCCGCGCGCGATCACCGAGCTGTTTCCCGACTGGAAAGAACGCGGCGCGCCGCTCGACGTCGAGGTGACGGAAGACCGCTTCCTGTTCCTGTCCGAGAAGAGCGCGGTCACGACGCCGAACTGGGCGCTGCCCGACAACTTCAAGAATCACGGCAACTACGTGATCTCGCTGGGCAACGTCACGCGCTGGCTCGGCCAGCAGGCCGAGGCGCTCGGCGTGGAAATCTTCCCGGGCTTCCCCGCCGCGGAGATTCTGTACAACGACGACGGTTCGGTCAAAGGCGTCGCCACCGGCAACATGGGCGTGGGCAAGGACGGCGAGCCGACCGAGAACTTCCAGCTCGGCATGGAGCTGCACGCGAAGTACACGCTGTTCGCCGAAGGCTGCCGCGGCCACCTCGGCCGCCAGTTGATCGCGAAGTTCAAGCTCGACGCGAACGCGGATCCGCAGGCGTACGGGATCGGCATCAAGGAACTGTGGGAAATCGATCCGGCCAAGCACAAGCCGGGCCTCGTGATCCACACGGCCGGCTGGCCGCTGAAGTCCGATACGTACGGCGGCTCGTTCCTGTATCACATGGACAACAACCAGGTCGTGGTCGGCTTCGTCGTGGGCCTCGGCTACACGAACCCGTACCTGTCGCCATTCGAGGAATTCCAGCGCTACAAGACGCATCCGTCGATCCGCGCGTTCCTCGAAGGCGGCAAGCGCGTGTCGTACGGCGCGCGGGCGATCACGGCGGGCGGCCTGCTGTCGCTGCCGAAGACGGTGTTCCCGGGCGGCGCGCTGATCGGCGACGACGCGGGCTTTTTGAACGCGTCGCGGATCAAGGGCAGCCACGCGGCGATCAAGACCGGGATGCTGGCGGCCGATGCGGCATTCGACGCGGTGCAGGCCGGGCGTCAGTCGGACGAGCTCAACGCGTACCCGGACGCGTTCAAGCAATCGTGGCTTTACACGGAGCTGTACCGCGCGCGCAACTTCAAGCAGTGGATGGCCAAGGGCCTGTATCTGGGCACGCTGATGGTCGGGATCGAGCAGAAGGTGATGGGCGGCAACGTGCCGTGGACGCTGCATCACCAGCACGCGGACCACGAGATGCTGAAGCCGGCGTCGCAATGCGAGCCGATCGACTATCCGAAGCCGGACGGCAAGCTGACGTTCGATCGCCTCTCGTCGGTGTTCATCTCGAACACGAACCACGAGGAAAACCAGCCGGCGCACCTGACGCTGAAGGACGCGAGCGTGCCGGTGAACGTGAACCTGCGCACGTACGCGGGGCCGGAGGCGCGTTTCTGCCCGGCGGCGGTGTACGAGTTCGTGAAGAACGACGACGGCGGCGATCGGCTCGTGATCAACGCGCAGAACTGCGTGCACTGCAAGACTTGCGACATCAAGGACCCGACGCAGAACATCGTGTGGGTCACGCCCGAAGGCGGCGGCGGGCCGAATTACCCGAACATGTAACG
>NZ_JAIZRS010000066.1:0-1793 GCF_020419985.1 Burkholderia sp. AU32262 | reverse complement strand
CGATGGGTTTCGGCTACGTCGAAGGCGTTACTCACGACTACGTCCGTCATGGCACCACGACGTTGTTTGCCGCCCTGAATGTCCTCAATGGCGCCGTGCTCGCTACCTGCAAGCCGCGCCATCGACAACAGGGTGATGGCGGAGGTGGGTGGCAACCTGAATCTCACGTCGGTGCAGGATACGAGCCGTAGCGAGGCCCGGCGTTGATGCAGGAGGCGTAACGAAAATACCAAGCATGGGTGGCGCTCTTGGGGTTGGGAACGGAGCAAGAATAGGAAAGGTTCAATAACGATGGATGATTTTTGATGAGACTGCTAAAGACTTTGATTGCTAGTGTATTGCTGTCGGCGGTGGCTTATGTTTTTTTTGCGAGGGTGCTGATTAATATTCCTATGGATACTGTTGAAAAATATCGGCAGATGAAGTCTGATATCAATGGAATCCTTGGGCAAGGTGGGCTGGTTGTATTTTATAAAGAAAGCGAACGAGGTAGTGCTGCGCTGATTATGGTGAGTATGGACTCCCGGTCGGTGGATGAAAAATTGCTGGCCGCTTATCGAGATACTTTTGCTTATCAAGGATGGCGTGTCATTGACTCAAGTTCACAAAAAATTTCGTATTGCAAAGAAGAGGTGCTGGCGAAGCTGAATCTCGTTCCGGAGTGGTTTCCGGGAAAGCGGATGAACGTTTATGGTTTGACCATGGAGTACAACTCGGGAACGACGGCGGAATGTAAGCAGTGAATCTCGAATACGGTATTGCGGCAGATCGGGGACTATACAGGATGGGTGACTAAGAACGCCGCAGCCAATGGTGACCAGGCGGCCTCAAGAATCAGGTGCAACGGTTATCCAATCCGGCGACAGCCGATTCCATCGCCATAGCCTCTTCAGGGGGGCCGTTCGAGGGTTTGGCGAGGGCGGCCGTTCATCAAATTGGTAATGTCGTTCAATTGCGTCTGGGTGACGCCTGACAGGTCCGCACCCTTGGGCAGAAACTGGCGCAGCAGGCCGTTGGTGTTTTCGTTGTTGTCCCGTTGCCGAGGGGCGTAGGGATCTGCGAACCAGATGTCCAGATTCAGAGACCGATCCGTGAGGGCCTGTCAGGAATTTCGTGTTTAAGGCATAACATGCTCTCAAGGAGAGTGCATGCCTCGCAAACCGAAAGCCCAGCCGGTGGAGCTGCCGGCGGTTCCGGCCGAACTGCTTGAGCAGTTTGGCAACGGTCCGATGACAGCAGAAGCCATCAATGCCGCGACGCTGGCGCTCAAGAAGGCGCTGATCGAGCGAGCGCTGAGCGGCGAGATGAATCATCATCTTGGCTACCCCTCCGGTGCGGCCAAGCCGGCCAACGCCACGAATCAGCGCAACGGACGGGGCGCCAAGACGGTCCTGACCGAAGACGGCCCGATTCGCATCGAGGTGCCTCGCGACCGCGACGGCAGCTTCGAACCCATCCTGATACCCAAGCACGAACGGCGCTTCGCCGGCTTCGACGCCCTTCGAGTCAAGATTCGCGAAGACGCCGTCGTGCGCAACAAGGCGGTGTACCTGGCGCTGGGCGTGCTGCCCGACGGCACCCGTGACATTCTGGGCCGCTGGATCGAGAACACAGAGGGTGCCAAGTTCTGGATGAAGGTGTTCAATGACCTGAAGACGCGCGGCGTGGAGGTATCCGGAATTTAGTGTGTGAGGCGGGTTGAGATTCAGACTCCAATGTTGAATCGTTCTGGGTAAAGCAGTGCGAACTGAGTCATGGCGCTCTTCCAATCGTGCCGGGAACCCGTCCACTTG
>NZ_JAIZRS010000065.1:0-2826 GCF_020419985.1 Burkholderia sp. AU32262 | reverse complement strand
CACGCGCTCGATCCCGCCATGGTTGGCCCGTGCGACATAATCGGCCATCCAGTTCTCGCCGAGCACCTGGCGCGCGATCTCGACCACGATGTAGTCCGCTTCGAGATTCGCGTCCTCGCCGTAGCGCGACAGCCCCTGCAGGCACGACGGGCAGCTCGTCAGGATCTTCACGTCCGGGCCGGCCGCGGCAGCGGCCGCCGGCGCCGCCGCGTCGCCCGCCACCACCGGAATCGCACGCAGCTTCGCCGCACCCTTGCGGATCTCTTCTTCCTTGCGGAAGCGCACCTGCGTCGAGATGTCCGGCCGCGTGACCGCCAGCGTGCCCGATTCGCCGCAGCAGCGATCGTTCTTCTCGATCTTGTAGCCGTCCTTCTCCGAACCCATCAGCTCGTTGACCAGCTTCACCGGGTCCATCGTCTTGATCGGCGTGTGGCACGGGTCGTGGTACATGTAGCGCGTGCCCGTCACGCCGTCGAGCTTCATCCCCTTCTCCAGCAGGAACTCGTGGATGTCGATGATCCGGCAGCCCGGGAAGATCTTGTCGAATTCGTAGCCCGCGAGCTGGTCGTAGCACGTGCCGCACGACACCACCACCGTCTTGATGTCCAGGTAGTTCAGCGTGTTCGCCACCCGGTGGAACAGCACGCGGTTGTCCGTCACGATCTTCTCGGCCTTGTCGTACTGGCCCGAGCCGCGCTGCGGATAGCCGCAGCACAGGTAGCCCGGCGGCAGCACCGTCTGCACGCCCGCCTCCCACAGCATCGCCTGCGTCGCCAGCCCCACCTGCGAGAACAGCCGCTCGGAGCCGCAGCCCGGGAAGTAGAACACCGCCTCCGAATCCACGGTCGTCGATTTCGGGTCGCGGATGATCGGCACGATCTTGTTGTCCTCGATGTCCAGCAGCGCGCGCGCCGTCTTCTTCGGCAGGTTGCCCGGCATCTTCTTGTTCACGAAGTGGATCACCTGCTCGACCGCCGGCGGCTTGCCCGTCGTCGCCGGCGGGTGCTGCGTCTGCTTCGTCACGACCTTCTTGAGCATGTCGTTCGCGAAGCGCTGCACCTTGTAGCCCACCCCCATCATCACGCCGCGCGCGACGTTGATCGTCTGCGGATTGGTCGCGTTCAGGAAGAACATGCCCGCCGCGTTGCCCGCGTTGAACTTCTTCTTGCCCATCTTGCGCAACAGGTTGCGCATGTTCATCGTCACGTCGCCGAAGTCGATCTTCACCGGGCACGGCGTCGCGCACTTGTGGCACACCGTGCAGTGGTCGGCCACGTCGTTGAACTCGTCCCAGTGCTTGATCGACACGCCGCGGCGCGTCTGCTCCTCGTACAGGAACGCCTCGACCAGCAGCGACGTCGCGAGGATCTTGTTGCGCGGGCTGTACAGCAGGTTCGCGCGCGGCACGTGCGTCGCGCACACCGGCTTGCACTTGCCGCAGCGCAGGCAGTCCTTCACCGAATCGGCGATCGCGCCGATGTCGGACTGCTGCATGATCAGCGACTCGTAGCCCATCAGCCCGAAGCTCGGCGTGTACGCATTGCGCAGATCGGCGCCCTCGAGCAGCTTGCCCTTGTTGAAGCGGCCGTTCGGGTCCACGCGCTGCTTGTACGCGCGGAATTCGGCGATCTCGTCCTCGGTCAGGAACTCGAGCTTCGTGATGCCGATCCCGTGCTCGCCGGAAATCACGCCGTCGAGCGAGCGCGCGAGCGTCATGATCCGCGCGACGGCCGCGTGCGCGTCCTGCAGCATCTCGTAGTTGTCGGAGTTGACCGGGATGTTCGTGTGCACGTTGCCGTCGCCCGCGTGCATGTGCAGCGCGACGAACACGCGCGCGCGCAGCACGCGCTTGTGGATCGCCTGCGCTTCGTCGAGGATCGGCTTGAACGCGCCGCCGTTGAAGATCGCGCGCAGTTCCGCGCGGATCTCCTGCTTCCACGAGATGCGCACCGTGCGGTCCTGCGTGACGTGGAACACGGTCGCGCCCGGCTGCTCGTCCGCGCGGTCGGCGAACTTCTCCGCGAGCGCCTCGTAGCCGAGCTGCACCAGGTAGTGCTGCGCCTCGCGCAGCGGCTGGTCGAGCCGGTCGCGCACGAATTCCCAGCGCGCGCGCACGCGCCTGAGCAGCTCCAGCGCCTGCTGCACGCGGTCTTCCAGCAGTTCCGCGCTCGGGATCTCGTTCGCGTCGTCGGTCTTGCCGAGCGGCAGGTTGCCGCCACGGAAGAACGCCTCGAGCGCGTCGACCAGCTGCAGCTTGTTCTTCAGCGACAGCTCGATGTTGATCCGCTCGATGCCGTCGGTGTACTCGCCCATCCGGTTCAGCGGGATCACGACGTCCTCGTTGATCTTGAACGCGTTCGTGTGCTTCGCGATCGCCGCCGTGCGGCTGCGGTCCAGCCAGAAGCGCTTGCGCGCCTCCGCGCTGACCGCGACGAAGCCTTCGCCGCTCTTGCCGTTCGCCATCCGGATCACTTCGGACGTCGCGTGCGCGACCGCGTCGGCGTCGTCGCCGACGATGTCGCCGATCAGCACCATCTTCGGGAACGCATTGCGCTTGCTCTTGGTCGCGTAGCCGACCGCGCGCAGGTAGCGCTCGTCGAGGTGCTCGAGGCCCGCGAGGATCGCGCCGCCCTGCTTCGACGTCTCGAACAGGTAGTCCTTGATCTCGACGATGCTCGGGATCGCCTCGCGCGCCTGGCCGAAGAATTCGAGGCAGACGGTGCGCGTGTGCGCGGGCATCTTGTGCAGCACCCAGCGCGCGGACGTGATCAGCCCGTCGCAGCCTTCCTTCTGCACGCCCGGCAGGCCGGCGAGGAACTTGTCGGT
>NZ_JAIZRS010000064.1:0-2883 GCF_020419985.1 Burkholderia sp. AU32262 | reverse complement strand
GCTCGAGCTTCGGCGACCCGTAGATCCAGTGGCCGCTCGAGAACGCGCTGAACGGCACCATCCCGCCCGAGCTGTTGCGCACGTACCAGATGTTCATGTCCTCCGGCGTCATCCGGAACGGCGCGTCCGATTGTACGTACACCTTCTTGATCCGGCCGTCGGTATCGAGGAAGTTGTTCACGTACTGCGACGCCCATGCGATCGAGAACGTCTGGTCGATCGCCGCGGCCGTCACGCCGAGCGCGTTCGCCTTCTCGCGATCGATGTCGACCTTGTACTGCGGCGTATCGTTCAGGCCGTTCGGGCGCACCAGCGCCAACGCCGGATCCTTCGCGGCCATCCCGAGCAACTGGCCGCGCGCGGCCATCAACGCTTCGTGACCGAGGCCGGCGTTGTCCGTCAGCTCGAAGTCGAAACCGGCAGCGGTACCGAGTTCGGGAATCGACGGCGGGTTGAACGGAATCACCATCGCGTCCTTGTACGTCGAATAGTGCGCGAAGGTCCGGCCGATCAGCGCCTGCACCTTCCGGTCCGAACGCTGGCGCTGCTCGTACGGTTTCAGCTTCACGAACACGAGGCCGGCGTTCTGGCCGCGGCCCGCGAAGCTGAAGCCGTTGACCGTGAACACCGAATCGACCACATCCTTCTCCGCGGTGGTCAGGTACGTATTGATGTTGTCGAGCGTCCTGCCGGTCGTTTCCTGCGTGGAGCCTGACGGCGTCTGCACGATCATGAACATGTAGCCCTGGTCTTCATCGGGCAGGAACGACTTCGGCAGGCGCGCGAACATCACGCCGACCGCGAGGAACACGGCGAGGTAGATCACGAGCCAGCGGCCGGAGCGCCGAATCACGTGGTTCACGCCGCTCGTGTAGCGATCCCGGCTGCGATCGAAAGTCCGGTTGAACCAGCCGAAGAAACCCTTCTTCTCTTCGTGATGCCCCTTCTCGATCGGCTTCAGGATCGTCGCGCACAGCGCCGGCGTGAGAATCAACGCGACCAGCACCGACAGCACCATCGCCGACACGATCGTCAGCGAGAACTGACGATAGATCGCGCCGACCGAGCCGCCGGAGAACGCCACCGGCACGAACACCGCCGACAGCACGAGCGCCACGCCGACGAGTGCGCCGGTGATCTGCCCCATCGCCTTGCGGGTCGCCTCCTTCGGCGACAACCCCTCCTCGGCCATCACCCGCTCGACGTTCTCGACCACCACGATCGCATCGTCGACCAGCAGGCCGATCGCGAGCACGAGGCCGAACATCGACAGCGTGTTGATCGAGAAGCCGACGATACCCATGATCGCGAACGTGCCGAGCAGCACGACCGGCACCGCGATCGTCGGGATGATCGTCGCCCGCAGATTCTGCAGGAACAGGTACATCACGAGGAACACGAGCACGATGCCCTCGATCAGCGTCTTGACCACTTCCTCGATCGACAGGCGCACGAACGGCGTCGTGTCGTACGGGTAGTGCACGACGAGACCATGCGGGAAGTACTTCGACAGCTCGTCGATCTTGGCCCGCAGCGCGTTCGCGGTCGCCAGCGCATTCGCGCCGGTCGCGAGCTGGATACCGAGGCCGGCCGTCGGCTGTCCCATGTACTTCGTGTCGAACGTGTAGTTCTCCGAACCCAGTGCCGCGCGGCCGACGTCCTTCAGGCGAACCTGCGAGCCGTCCTGGTTGACCTTCAGCAGGATGTTGCCGAACTGCTCGGGCGTGCGCAGCAGCGTCGATTCGGTGATCGTCGCCTGCAGCACGGTGCCCGGCTTCGCCGGCGTGCCGCCGATCTGGCCGCCCGCGATCTGCACGTTCTGCTGCGTGATCGCGGCCGTCACGTCGGTCGGCGTGAGGCTGTAGTTGGTCAGCTTGACGGGGTCGAGCCAGATCCGCATCGAGAACTGCGAACCGAGCAGCAGCGTCTGGCCGACGCCGTTCACGCGGCTCAGCGGGTCGAGCACGTGCGACGCCACGTAGTTCGTCAGATCCTCCTTCGACATCCGGCCGTCCTCGGAGTTGAACGCGAACCACATCAGCCAGTTGCTGCTGGATTTCGTGACCTGCATGCCGAGCTGCTGCACGACCTGGGGCAGGTTCGGCGTCGCGAGCGACAGCTTGTTCTGCACCTGCACCTGCGCGACGTCCGGGTTCGTGCCGGGCGAGAAGGTCAGCGTGATCGTCGCGTTGCCCGAATCGTCGCTCGTCGACGACATGTACAGGAAGTTGTCGAGACCGCTCATCTGCTGCTCGATCACCTGCGTGACCGTATCTTCCACGGTCTTCGCGGAAGCGCCCGGATAGTTCGCCTGGATCTGGATCGTCGGCGGTGCGATCGTCGGATACTGCGCGATCGGCATCTTGAAGATCGATGCGACGCCGGCCAGCATCAGCACGATCGCGATCACCCACGCGAAGATCGGGCGATCGATAAAGAACTTGGCCATGAAACGGACTCCCTGTTATTGCGCGCTCGACGCGGCGGCCGAGCTCGCTGCGGCGCTGGCCGCGGTAGTCGCCGGCGCGGCGCTTGCCGGCGTGGCGCCTGCCGATGTGGCGGATGCGGCGTCCGGCGCCGGGGCGAGCTGCGCGGCGACGGTCTTCACGGTCGCGCCCGGGCGCACCTTGTCGACGCCCTGCACGATCACGTGATCGCCCGCCTGCAGACCGCCTTCCACAATCCAGTTCGGGCCGTACGTGCCGGTCGTCGTCAACGGACGCGGCTCGACCTTGTTGGCCGCGGTCACGACGAGTGCGATCGCCTGCCCCTTCTGGTCGTGCGTGACGCCGATCTGCGGCACCAGGAACGCGTTCTCGTTCACGCCTTCCTCGATCCGTGCGCGCACGAACATCCCCGGCAGCAGCACGCGGCCCGGGTTCG
>NZ_JAIZRS010000063.1:0-2904 GCF_020419985.1 Burkholderia sp. AU32262 | reverse complement strand
CGAACCCGGGCCGCGTGCTGCTGCCGGGGATGTTCGTGCGCGCACGGATCGAGGAAGGCGTGAACGAGAACGCGTTCCTGGTGCCGCAGATCGGCGTCACGCACGACCAGAAGGGGCAGGCGATCGCGATGGTCGTGAACGCCAGCAACAAGGTCGAGCCGCGTCCGCTGAAGACGACCGGCATGCAAGGCCAGAACTGGATCGTGGAAGGCGGTCTGCAGGCGGGCGATCACGTGATCGTGCAGGGCGTCGACAAGGTGCGCCCGGGCGCGACCGTGAAGACGGTCCCCGCGCAGCTCGCGCCGGCGGCCGATGCCGCCTCGGGCGCCGCTGCCCCCGCCGCGCCGGCCGCTGCCGGGTCCGGCGCCGCCGCCGCTTCCGGTGCCGCCGCATCGGGCGCCGCGCCGGCGAGTGCTGCCGCTGCTTCGAGCGCGCAATAACAGGGAGCCTGTTTCATGGCAAAGTTTTTTATCGATCGCCCGATCTTCGCGTGGGTGATCGCCATCATCCTGATGCTGGCCGGGGTTGCGGCGATCTTCACGCTGCCGATCTCGCAGTATCCGACGATCGCGCCGCCATCGATCCAGATTACCGCGAACTACCCGGGCGCTTCCGCGAAGACGGTGGAAGACACGGTGACGCAGGTGATCGAGCAGCAGATGAGCGGTCTCGACAACTTCCTGTACATGTCGTCGACGAGTGACGACTCGGGCAACGCAACGATCACGCTGACCTTCGCGCCGGGCACCAACGCCGACATCGCGCAGGTACAGGTGCAGAACAAGCTGTCGCTCGCGACGCCGGTTCTGCCGCAGGTCGTGCAGCAGCTCGGTCTGTCGGTCACGAAGTCGAGCAGCAGCTTCCTGCTGGTGCTCGCCTTCAACTCCGAAGACGGCAGCATGAACAAGTACGACCTCGCGAACTTCGTGGCGTCGCACGTGAAGGATCCGATCAGCCGGCTGAACGGCGTCGGTACCGTCACGCTGTTCGGCTCGCAGTACGCGATGCGGATCTGGCTCGACCCGAACCGCCTGACCAACTACGGCCTCACGCCGGTCGACGTCAGCTCGGCGATCACCGCGCAGAACGTGCAGATCGCGGGCGGGCAGATCGGCGGCACGCCGGCGAAGCCGGGCACCGTGCTGCAGGCGACGATCACCGAATCGACGCTGCTGCAGACGCCCGAGCAGTTCGGCAACATCCTGCTGAAGGTCAACCAGGACGGCTCGCAGGTTCGCCTGAAGGACGTCGCGCAGATCGGCCTCGGCGGCGAAAACTACAACTTCGACACGAAGTACAACGGTCAGCCGACCGCGGCACTCGGTATCCAGCTCGCGACCAACGCGAACGCCCTCGCGACCGCGAAGGCCGTGCGCGCGAAGATCGACGAGCTCGCACCGTTCTTCCCGCACGGCCTCGTCGTGAAGTATCCGTACGACACGACGCCGTTCGTGAAGCTGTCGATCGAGGAAGTGGTCAAGACGCTGCTCGAAGGTATCGTGCTCGTGTTCCTCGTGATGTATCTGTTCCTGCAGAACCTGCGGGCGACGATCATCCCGACGATCGCGGTGCCGGTCGTGCTGCTCGGCACGTTCGCGATCATGTCGATGGTCGGCTTCTCGATCAACACGCTGTCGATGTTCGGTCTCGTGCTCGCGATCGGCCTGCTGGTCGACGACGCGATCGTGGTGGTCGAGAACGTCGAGCGCGTGATGGCGGAAGAGGGGTTGTCGCCGAAGGAGGCGACCCGCAAGGCGATGGGGCAGATCACAGGCGCACTCGTCGGCGTGGCGCTCGTGCTGTCGGCGGTGTTCGTGCCGGTGGCGTTCTCGGGTGGCTCGGTCGGCGCGATCTATCGTCAATTCTCGCTGACGATCGTGTCGGCGATGGTGCTGTCGGTGCTGGTCGCGTTGATTCTGACGCCGGCGCTGTGCGCGACGATCCTGAAGCCGATCCCGCAAGGGCATCACGAAGAGAAGAAGGGCTTCTTCGGCTGGTTCAACCGCACGTTCAACAACAGCCGCGACAAGTACCACGTCGGCGTGCACCACGTGATCAAGCGCTCGGGCCGCTGGCTCATCATCTATCTGGTCGTGATCGTCGCGGTCGGGCTGCTGTTCGTGCGCCTGCCGAAGTCGTTCCTGCCCGATGAGGACCAGGGCCTGATGTTCGTGATCGTGCAGACGCCGTCGGGCTCGACGCAGGAAACGACCGCGAAGACGCTCGCGAACATTTCCGACTACCTGCTGAAGGACGAGAAGGAAATCGTCGAATCGGCGTTCACGGTCAACGGCTTCAGCTTCGCGGGCCGCGGCCAGAACTCGGGCCTCGTGTTCGTCCGCCTGAAGGATTACGCGCAGCGTCAGCATGCGAACCAGAAGGTGCAGGCGCTGATCGGCCGGATGTTCGGGCGTTACGCGGGCTACAAGGACGCGCTCGTGATTCCGTTCAACCCGCCGTCGATTCCGGAGCTCGGTACCGCTGCCGGTTTCGACTTCGAGCTGACGGACAACGCCGGTCTTGGCCACGACGCGCTGATGGCCGCGCGTAACCAGCTGCTCGGGATGGCGTCGAAGGATCCGACGCTGCAGGGTGTCCGTCCGAACGGCCTGAACGACACGCCGCAGTACAAGGTCGACATCGACCGCGAGAAGGCGAATGCGCTGGGCGTGACCGCGGATGCGATCGACCAGACGTTCTCGATCGCATGGGCGTCGAAGTACGTGAACAACTTCCTCGATACCGACGGCCGGATCAAGAAGGTGTACGTGCAGGCCGACGCGCCGTTCCGGATGACGCCGGAGGACATGAACATCTGGTACGTGCGCAACAGCTCGGGCGGGATGGTGCCGTTCAGCGCGTTCTCGAGCGGCCACTGGATCTACGGGTCGCCGAAGCTCGAGC
>NZ_JAIZRS010000062.1:0-3190 GCF_020419985.1 Burkholderia sp. AU32262 | reverse complement strand
CCCGAACAGGACCGTGAAACGACTCCACGCCGATGATAGTGCGGATTCCCGTGTGAAAGTAGGTAATCGTCAGGCTCCCTAAGCCAGAAACCCCCGCCCGACAAGGCGGGGGTTTTTGCATTTCGGCCGGCGAAAACAACTTCTCCATGGCAATGGCAAGAGCGGACAGGGTGTCGCCGCTCCCGGCTCCCTTGCCGCACGTTCCTCGCGACTGTACTGCTCTGCCACGAGAGCCGCGACATTGTTATCAAGCGCCATTTTCGATCCAACTCGCCGCATCTCGCCCTAAAGAGCCCTATCGGGGCGCGGCGCACGCTTGGCTTGCGGCAAGAAGCGAATCGACGCACGGGCCTGCTATGCCGTGCGCGTATTGCGTGTCCGACAGGATCAACAATCGGCGCGATTCTTTTCGACGGTCGCTCGGTGGACCGTCCCGTACCGAGTAAATTTCTTCGATGAGCGAATAGGCGATGTCGCCTACGCGGCCACCCATCGCAGGGATGTGTTCCCGTGTCGGCGCGTGCCGTATTCGGATCGCCGATCAGAGAGCTCCGCAAGAGGAGCTCGGCGCACCATGCTTCGCTCTTGAATCGCCGCTTCAGTTCAAGTTGCCGGGCAGCGCGCGTCGGATGTCGATGCACCGGCGCCATATATCGGCTTTATAACGACTTCGTAAGCGTGAGGTGGGAGTGGCTACGCAGCCGATGATCAATTTGATGCGCGACGCGCTGCTCGAGTCGGACGTGATCTACGGCGACGAGACAACGTTCCAAGTGCTGAAGGAGCCAGGACACCGGCGAAGAGCTACCTGTGGGCGCAGGTCAACGGCGCTAGGCCACAGTACGGATGTTCTCGTACTCGCAGGGGCGCGGCGCCCAGCACGCGCGGAAGCTCTATGCCGGCGTGCAGCCTGGCACCGTGCTGATGATTGACGGGTACGAGCTCTATAACGGCATCGCCCACGATCATCAACTCGTGCATCTGGGTTACTGTTCGTTGACACGGTTGCCCAGTGCGCAAGCCGGCGCCAACCTGTACTCTCTCGTCGAAACGTACAACGCGAACGGCATCAATCCGTATCGATATCTCGTCTGGCTATTTGCCAGGCTGCCGTTGGCCGAGACTGTCGATGACTACGCCGAGCTACTGCCTTGGAAATTATTGCCCTGACCTAAACTGAGCGATCGCACCGCTTACGAGCTTACATCCCCGATGAATGACAGCCTGGTGAACAGGGTCGCGCTGGTCCCCTTCGAGGAAAGCGCAACTGAAACGCAGGAGCTCTTCGCGCAATATGAGGCTGCGCTGCGCGATCACATCGATTCCGCGTTCGGTTGGGATGATGAGTTTCAACGGCGTCGATTTATAGAGTCTTACACCCGCTCTGATATACGATTGGTCAGAGTTGGCGCCAATACAGCAGGTTACGCGGTCGTCAGGATGCTAGACGACGCTATTCACCTGTCGCTTCTGATACTGAAACCAAGCTTCCAGCGGCAGGGGATTGGAAAAGACGTTCTGACATCGCTGATGTCAGAGGCCGCGCGGACCGGAAAGGCCATCACACTGTCTTGCCTCCGCTCAAATTCGGAGGCTGTTGCGTTCTACGAATCGATGAAATTTCAAGTCACGTCTACCGAGGAACACTTCCTAAATTATCGATTTCCAAAACCTACCAAGTAGTTTCATCCGACGAAGCTGACTCCGGGTCGTGCGCACCTGCTGCGTTATTAGATGACCGCTTACGGTGCAACCACAAAAAGTGTCGTTCCAGAGAGGCGGGTGCATGGAGGTCTTTACCGGGGGTAGGCGGGCGACTCGAGACGGCCTCATGCCTTGCGGTGAAGCCGGCGAACGCAGCAGTAGTCGAAACCGGCGACGGAGCCGGCAGCAATCGTCAGAAGGGGTGCGTCGTCGTCGGCTGCAGAGCCTTTATTTCACTCCGGAGGCACCGCGCCCAACCTCCAGGAGCAACCACCAGCCGGCTCGCCAAACTCGCCCGGCACGAAATTTGCGGAAAATTTGCGCCTACCCGCTTGGCATTGTGCGAAAGAGGCCGTATGATGGCGGTCTTTCGTTTTTAGCGCAGATGCAGATCGGCGTTGAAGGCGGAGTCTGACGAAGATGTGGTGCCGGTCGGCAACATCTCGCGCTTGCCTTAGCCGGGCAGGGGCGACGATCGGCGGGAAGCAGAGGTCGGGAAGAAAGTGAAAATAATCTTCCGGATATGCTTGACAAGAGTGCGATGCACCCCCATAATCGTCAGTTCTCTACGGAGGGGTGCCCGAGTGGCTAAAGGGGGCAGACTGTAAATCTGTTGGCTTACGCCTACGTTGGTTCGAATCCAACCTCCTCCACCAAGATATCAGCGCAGTGAGCGGCAAGGAATCGTTAGTGGCCCGTGCGGGTGTAGCTCAATGGTAGAGCAGAAGCCTTCCAAGCTTACGACGAGGGTTCGATTCCCTTCACCCGCTCCAGACCGCTAAGTTGAAGCGTAGCGCCCATGTGGCTCAGTGGTAGAGCACTCCCTTGGTAAGGGAGAGGTCGGCAGTTCGATCCTGCCCATGGGCACCAGCAGTAAAAAGTCAGTGTCTTGTTTGCGCGCGGCGCAACCTGTGAAATTCCTTTTGGGAGTTGAAAATGGCCAAGGAAAAGTTTGAGCGGACCAAGCCGCACGTGAACGTTGGTACGATTGGTCACGTTGACCACGGCAAGACGACGCTGACGGCAGCGATCACGACGGTTCTGACGAAGAAGTTCGGCGGCGAAGCGAAGGCGTACGACCAGATCGACGCGGCACCGGAAGAAAAGGCGCGCGGCATCACGATCAACACGGCACACGTCGAGTACGAAACGGCTAACCGCCACTACGCACACGTCGACTGCCCGGGCCACGCTGACTACGTGAAGAACATGATCACGGGCGCGGCGCAGATGGACGGCGCGATCCTGGTTTGCTCGGCAGCAGACGGCCCGATGCCGCAAACGCGTGAGCACATCCTGCTGGCGCGTCAGGTTGGCGTTCCGTACATCATCGTGTTCCTGAACAAGTGCGACATGGTTGACGACGCGGAACTGCTCGAGCTGGTCGAGATGGAAGTTCGCGAACTGCTGTCGAAGTACGACTTCCCGGGCGACGATACGCCGATCGTGAAGGGTTCGGCAAAGCTGGCGCTGGAAGGCGACACGG
>NZ_JAIZRS010000061.1:0-3644 GCF_020419985.1 Burkholderia sp. AU32262 | reverse complement strand
GACAGCTGCAGGCCGCCGCGCCGCAACCGGCTGCGCCGGCATCGACGCCGGCCGAGCCGCCCGCCGCCCCGGCCGCGGCAGCCGCCACGCCGCCGCAGCAACACGTTCGAGCGCAACCGCAGCCGGCCGAACATGCGGCGCCGGCCGCCGCCGCGCATCACGACGACAAGCGCGCACGCCCGGCCGCCGCGGCCGCGGGCGGCGCAGAAGGCAGCTCGATCCGCGTCGGCGTCGAGAAGGTCGACCAACTGATCAACCTCGTCGGCGAACTGGTGATCACGCAGGCGATGCTGGCCGAGACGGCCAGCGCGTTCGATCCGGCGCTGCACGACCGCCTGTTCAACGGGATGGCGCAGCTCGAGCGCAATGCGCGCGACCTGCAGGAAGCGGTGATGTCGATCCGCATGATGCCGATGGACTACGTGTTCAGCCGCTTCCCGCGCCTCGTGCGCGATCTCGCCGGCAAGCTCGGCAAGCAGGTCGAGCTCGTGACGTTCGGCCAGGCGACCGAGCTCGACAAGAGCCTGATCGAACGGATCATCGATCCGCTCACGCACCTCGTGCGCAACAGCCTCGACCACGGGATCGAAACGGTCGACAAGCGCGTCGCCGCCGGCAAGGACGCGGTCGGCCAGCTCGTGCTGTCGGCCGCGCATCACGGCGGCAACATCGTGATCGAGGTGAGCGACGACGGCGCGGGCCTGAACCGCGAGCGGATCCTCGCGAAGGCCGCGAAACAGGGCATGCAGATCTCCGAGAACATCAGCGACGACGAAGTCTGGCAACTGATCTTCGCGCCGGGCTTCTCGACGGCCGAGACGGTGACCGACGTGTCGGGCCGCGGCGTCGGGATGGACGTGGTGAAGCGCAACATCCAGTCGATGGGCGGCCATGTCGAAATCTCGTCGCAGGCCGGCCGCGGCACGACCACGCGGATCGTGCTGCCGCTCACGCTCGCGATCCTCGACGGGATGTCGGTGAAGGTGGGCAGCGAGATCTTCATCCTGCCGCTGAACTTCGTGATGGAGTCGCTGCAGCCGTCGAACGACGACATCTACACGGTCGGCAACGGCGAGCGCGTGGTGCGCGTGCGCGGCGAATACCTGCCGCTCGTCGCGCTGCACGAGGTGTTCTCGGTCGACGACGCGCGCACCGACCCGACCCAGGGGATCGTCACGATCATGGAAACCGAGGGGCGCCGCTTCGCGATGCTGATCGACGAGCTGGTCGGCCAGCAGCAGGTGGTCGTGAAGAACCTCGAAACCAATTACCGCAAGGTCCACGGCATCTCGGCGGCGACCATCCTGGGCGACGGCAGCGTCGCGCTGATCGTCGACGTCGCGGCGCTGAACCGCGAAACCCGTGCGACGCACGGCGCCCGTGCGGGCGCCGAACTCGCCGTCTTCTGACTCTCGCCATCAACCGATTGGGGGCAAACGTGTCCGCTGAAGTTCAAATGATCAATCCGGCCGCGGCGAACGCGGCCACGAGCCGCCGCGACGCCGAACACGGCGATGCGACGGGCCAGGAATTCCTCGTCTTCACGCTCGGCGACGAGGAATACGGGATCGACATCCTGAAAGTGCAGGAAATCCGCGGCTACGACAGCGTCACGCGAATCGCGAACGCGCCCGAGTTCATCAAGGGCGTGATCAACCTGCGCGGCATCATCGTGCCGATCGTCGACATGCGGATCAAGTTCCACCTCGGCCGCGTCGAGTACGACCACCAGACCGTCGTGATCATCCTGAACGTGTCGAACCGCGTGGTCGGGATGGTGGTCGACGGCGTGTCGGACGTGCTGACGCTGCAGACCGACCAGATCATGCCGGCGCCGGAATTCGGCGCGACGCTGACGACCGAGTACCTGACGGGCCTCGGCACGGTCGACGGCCGGATGCTGATCCTGATGGACATCGAGAAGCTGATGTCGAGCCGTGAAATGGCGCTGATCGAGACACTCGGCGGGTAAGCGCGCCGCGCGCGCAGCAATTTCGGGAGAATCTGCAATGTTGCATAACTGGTCGATCCGCACGACGCTCACGGCGGTCGGACTCATCCTCGTGTGCCTGGCCGCCGCGGTCGGCGGGCTCGGCCTTTACGCGCTCAATCAGGCGAGCCGTTCGCTCGACGAGATCGCGCACGTCGACCTGCCGGCGATCCACACGCTCGACGACACGGCCGCGCAACTGCTGCGCTCGCGCGTGGCGCTCGATCGCTTCCGTACGCTGACCGAAGCCGGCAATGCGGCCGACGCGGCGAAGGTGCTCGACCGCGCGCAGGAGCTGTTCGCGAAGTCGAACCAGAACTGGCAGGCGTTCCAGTCGACGCCGAAGCTCGGTGTCGAGCAGGCGCTTCTCGACGAGCTCGCCGCACGCTACACGACGATCGTGAAGGAAGGCGTGGAGCCCGAATTTGCCGCGGCGCGCGCGGGCGACATGGCCGCGTACCATGCGGTGGCGGACACGAAGATCAGCCCGATGTTCGTCGCGTTCGACCAGACGGCGTCGGCCGTGATCGCGGCGCTGCAGAAGCGCGCGCAAGAACGTCAGGCCGCGACGCAGTCGCAGATCTCGATGATGGTCGCGCTGATCGCGGCCGGCATCGCGATCGCGTTCGTCGTCGTGATCGCGATCCGCTTCGTGCTGCGCGGGCTGATCGTCCAGCCGATCGAGGATGCGATTGCGCACTTCGAGCGCATTGCCGGGGGCGACCTCACGCAGCCGGTGAACGTATCGAGCACGAACGAGATCGGCCGCCTGTTCGGCGGCATCAAGCGGATGCAGGACGCGGTGACGACGATGGTGCAGGCCGTGCATCGCGGCACCGAATCGATCGACGTCGGCGCGCGCGAGATCGCCACCGGCAACATCGACCTGTCGCAGCGCACCGAGGAGCAGGCCGCGTCGCTGCAGGAAACCGCGTCGAGCATGGAGCAACTGACGGGCACCGTGCGGCAGAACGCGGAGAACGCCCGGCAGGCGAGCCAGCTCGCGGTGAACGCGTCGGACATCGCGACGCAGGGCGGCGAGGTGGTCGGCCAGGTCGTGTCGACGATGCAGGACATCGCGGCGAGCTCCGGCAAGGTCGTCGACATCATCGGCACGATCGAAGGCATCGCGTTCCAGACCAACATCCTCGCGCTGAACGCGGCCGTCGAGGCGGCGCGGGCCGGCGAGCAGGGCCGCGGCTTCGCGGTGGTCGCGGGCGAGGTGCGCTCGCTCGCGCAGCGCAGCGCGAGCGCCGCGAAGGAAATCAAGCAGTTGATCGGCGATTCGGCCGAGAAGGTCGACAGCGGGTCGGCGCTCGTCGCGCGCGCCGGCTCGACGATGGACGAGATCGTGCAGGCCGTGCGCCGCGTGACCGACATCATGGGCGAGATCAGCGCCGCGTCCGACGAGCAGTCGACCGGCATCGAGCAGGTCAACCGCGCGGTCGGCCAGATGGACGCGGTCACGCAGCAGAACGCGGCGCTCGTCGAGCAGGCGGCCGCCGCGGCCGCGTCGCTCGAGGAGCAGACGCGCCAGATGAAGGCGATCGTGTCGGGCTGGCGCGTCGCGGGCGGCATCGCGCTCGCGCCGGCGCGCAGCGTCGCGCGGCCGGCCGCGCACGAACCGGCGGCGCTGCCGTCGGCGTCGCGCCAC
>NZ_JAIZRS010000060.1:0-5735 GCF_020419985.1 Burkholderia sp. AU32262 | reverse complement strand
ATCGTAACGTTCGCGCCTGTCCCGCTGAGATTCTTCGCCGCGATCAGGTCGCTGCCGGTCACGTGCAGATCGTTGCCAGCCGCGATGCTCAGGTTGCCGTTCAGCGAGCCGATCGTGCTGGCGTTGTTCGACACCTCGGCGCTCTGGTTGGTTGTCTTCAGCGAACTGCTGCCCACCGACACCGACAGTCCGCCGCCCGACATCAGCCCGGATTCCTTCTTGTTGTAGTAGCTCGACGACTGCAAGGTATCCTGCGACGTCGTGACCGTTACGTTACGCGCTGCCGTGAGCGTCACGTCATTCGTTCCGACGATGGTGCTGCCCTGAACATTGACGTCCTTTCCACTGACGATGTTCACGCCGTCCGCTGATACCAGACTACCCTGATTCAGCGTCATCGTCTGGTCGATCCCGCTCGCGACCTTCACGCCGCTCACGACGTTGCTATGGCTGTGCATTTCGTGCGAATTCAACACGTGCGTCTCGGTTGTCGATTCGACGTTCACATCGCCAGCCGCCAGCAGGTTCGCGTTGCCCTTCTCGAGGCTGATCGCGCTGCCAGAGAGCGTGATGTCCTTGCCCGACACGATGTTCACCGTGTCGCCGCCCTTGAGCGTGGTCCCGGTCAGCGTCTGATCCGACGTATGCAACGTATCCGCGGAGCTGCCGTGCCTGTCGCGACCCGAGCTGTTGCTGTGCACCGTCGACGTCGCGCTCGCTGCGCCGAGCGTGACGTTGCCCTTGGCTGCGATCGCCCCGCCTTGGCCGAGGTCGATCTGTGCACCCTTGGCGGTTAGATCTCCGCCGACGCCAATCAGTGAAGCACCGCCAACCTGCACAGTGCTGCCGGTGACCTTGTTGATGTCTGTATTCGACACGCCGTTCGCGCGCTGCACGATCTTGTGCTCGCCGGTCTGGACCGCGCCGAGATCCCAGTTGCCGCCGACATTCATCCCGAGATTGCCGCCGACCGACAGGTTGCCCGCGTTCTGCTGGAAGTTGCCGCCCGTCGTGATCGACGCATTGCCCGCCACGTCGAGTTTGGCGGTCGGCCCGAGCGTCGTCACCACGCTCGTCGCGCCGTCCCGGCTCACGCGCGTGTTCGTCTTCGTCGCCGTATCGAGAACCAGGTCTTTCCCGGCATCCAGCTGCAGGCTGCCAGCCTTCACGTTGGCCGACGTCAGATCGATGTTGTTGTCGGTCTTCAGCGACATCAGCCCACCGCTTTGCAATGCACCGAACGCGCTGTCGATCTGCTTGCCCTGGATCGCCAGCGTGTTGTCGGCCTTGATCGTGCCGCTGTTCGTGAACGACTGCGCGTTCTGGAAATCGATGTTCGTCGCGCTGATCAGCGGGCCGTTGATATTCTGCTGATTCGCCTGCGCGAGATATACGACCGGCACCAGCACCGACTGGCCGTCGACCACACGCGTCTCCATCATGATCACGTTGCTGGTTAGCTTCGACACCTGCTCGGCCGTCAAGCTCGCGCCCATCGGCAGATCGAGCGATCTCGACAGATCCGCGCCCGCCGTCATCAACGACTGATACATCGTCTGCAGGTCCGCGTACGGGCCGAGCACCGCCTTGCCGGTCAGCGCCGTCACTTGATTGCGTACGAGCTGCTGCTCATAGAAGCCGTCGCCGAGCCGCTTCGGGATGTGCGTGAGGTCGACGCCGAGCTGACCGAAGAAGTAGTCGCTCGAAATGAAATTCTTCTGGTTCGTGAACGCCGGGTTCGTCTCGATCACGTAGCTCGCGTTCGGCGCGGTGGTCGGCTTGAACAAGCCTCCTTGCGGAATGGTGAGGTTATTCAGGACGTTCAGCGCCGTTGCACTGGCGATGATCGGATCGACCGGCGCCGGCGGACCACCGTGCACCGACGACGCCCCCGATTTCGCGCCGCTCGCGTTACCGCTCAGATTGGCGGGCGTGAGGCCCGGCACCGACTGTCCCGGCAACAAGCCGAGCGACGGAATCGATGTGTTGGCCGCCGAGTTGTTGACGCTCACACCCGTACCCGAGATCGTGCCGTTGGAACTCAGCGTCGAAAAATAGCCCGGCAGCGTGTAATCCTTGATCGACGCCGGCGCCGCCTGCGTATAGCCACCCGGGCGCCCCGTCACGAACGGCGCATTGCCGAACGGCAGTTGCCAGTCGTGTTCAGTGTTGTCGTAGTTGTTGTAGTGGTATTGCCCCGAGTAGGACACCGTCACGCCCGGCAGTTTCTGGCCGGACGCCGCCCAGCCGTCGGCGTCGTAGTGCCCCGGCACCTTGATGTCGCCGACCGCCGCGATATTGCTCCAGTAGTTCTGCAGCGTGCCGACCGACGACGCATCGATCTTGCCGCCCGACACGATCTGCGCGGCCGGGCTGATGTCAGACACGGTCGTCGCTGTCGCGCTGTCGGCATAGTACGTCGTCTTCTGGTAGCCGCTATTCCACTGCCCACCGTGAGGTGGATCGGTCGGAACCCCGCCCACGAAATCCAGAAAGAGCTCTCGCTGTTCGGGCTTGCTCAGGTCGACCCAGTGCACGTCTCGGCCGGCACAGGCATCCATGTACACCGCCACGCATCCGGACATGCTGATGCCGAACTGCGCGAGCAGTGCCGGATCGATCTGGCTGGTGGACGTCTTCATCACGCGGCGCGTGCTCGTCACCTTGTCCGCGTGCAGTTCCATGTCGCCGCTGGACTGGATCAGCGCCGACACATTGTTGACGAGCCCCGCGTTCGTGTAGTTGCCGCTCGCGTCCTTGCCGCCTCCCAGTACGACCTTGCCCATCCCGAAGATGGCGGTCGTCGCCATCGAATCGGTCGCGGTCGTGTCGTCGCGGTTTTCGATGTCGCGTGCGAGGATTTCGAGCGTGCCGTTGCTGTCGGATGCGCCGATCAGCGCGGTCGGGCCGAGGTTCGAGATCGTATTGACGGCGTTAAGCGACGCGCTGGCGCCCACGAGCGCACCCGTGTTCGTCAGATTGGCCGATTGCGTGTGCAGCAGGCCGCCGGCAGTCAACGCGCCCACGTTGACGATGTTGCCCGCGTTGACGCTCAGGTTGTTGACCGATTGCAGGTTCGCAATGTTCGTGAAGGTGCCGGGCAGCGTGAAGGCGAGATCGTGGCCGACGTTGAACTGGGTGTCGGCCGCCGCAGTGTAATCGCCTTGCAGGCTCACGTTGGCGTCGTGCGTTGCGCTGTACGCGCCGCCGTCCAGCAGCGTGGCCGCCGACACCGACAGATCGTGCGTCGAGCTGATCTGTCCGTTCGTATTCGTGATCGCGCCGGTCGTCGTGACGTCCACGTCGCCGTTCGAGTTCGTGACGTTGCCGATCGTGCCGCCGCTGTTGTCGAGGGTGTTGCCTTGAACATGCAGCGTTGCACCGCTGAGCTGCCCGCCCTGCGTGTTGCTGATCGATGCCGCGCTGACCGTCACGTCGCCGTTGCCGGTGATCGCACCCATGCCCGACACGCCGCTGGCGTGGCTGTTCGCAATCTGGCTGCCGCCTTGCACGGTCATCTTGCCGGTGCCGAGGCCGACAATGGCGCCGTCCGCGTTGTCGATCGACGCGGATTGAATGGCGAGCGTGCTGGTGTCGCCTGGAACCGATTGCCCTGCCTGGATGTGGCCGCTTCGGTTCGACAGCGCCCCACCGTTCTTCAACGACAGCGACGCGTCTGATTGCAGCAGGCCCTGTGCGTTGTTCACGTCACCCGCAATGGTGGCGTTGATACCACGCTGCGCGGCAAGAATACCGCTCGCGTTGTTCCAGGAAGCCGCGTTGACGATGGCTTGTCCCTTCGTCACGATGGTGCCCGACGCGTTGTTCAGCGCGCGGGCGCCATTGCCCGGCGCAATCGTCAGCGTGCCGGTGCCAGCATGCGTAATGGTGCCGCCTGCGTTGTTCAACTCGGCCGGCTCAAGCGTCAGATCCGTGGCATTGGTCTGGATCACGCCGGCGGCCGAGTTGTCGAGCGTGCCGCTGACGTTCATCCCCATCGCCGACGATCCATACTGCGTGATCGTGCCGCCGTGATTCACGAGGTTCGCGGCCGTCAGCGCGAGCTGATTGGCTTCCAGCTTGCCGCCGCTGTTGTCGAGCGTGGAATCGGTGAGGACCGACAGGTTCGGTGCGACGACTGAGCCGCCCTGATTCGTCATTGAGCCCGTATGGATCGTCGCGTTCGTGCTGGCACCGATCTGGCCGCCGTCGTTCGACAGCGTACCGCTGGTGACGCTCAGATCCGTATTCGACAGCAGCTTGCCGCTCGCATTATTCAGCGTACCGCCGACGGTTGCCGTCAGTCCGTTCTGCGCGTTGAACGAGCCCGACGTGTTGTTCAGCGTACCGGCTTGCGCGACCACGCGCCCGTTGCTCGCGATTGCGCCGCCGACGTTCGATACCGAGCCCGAACCATTGCCGAGCGTCAGCGTGCCGGTTCCAGCATGCGTGATCGTGCCGCCGTCGTTCACGAGTGCCGTCGGCGCGAGCGTCAGGTCGGTACTGTTCGTTTGCAGCGTACCGCCACTCGAATTGTCGAGCGTGCCCGACACGTTCACGTTCATCGCGCCGGCGCCGGTCTGCGTGATGGTGCCGCTGTGATTCACGAGGTCGGTCGCGGTCAGCGACATCTGGTCGGCCTGCACGGTGCCGGCGCTGTTGTCGAGCGTCGTCGCGCTGACCGTGGCCGTCTGACCAACGATCGAGCCGCCGTTGTTGATCAAGCGCGCGCCCGCATCGACCGCTATCTTTTGCGCAGCCTGCAGCGTGCCGCCGCCGTTGTCGACCGACTGGCCCGCGATACGTAAATTCGTGTTCGATGTGATCGTGCTGCGGTTGACAACGTTTGCGCCGCCGACCGACACATCGCCATTGCCGCCGATCACACCGCCTTGCGCGCCGTTCGCGGTGGTACCTGCCGCATTGATCAATTGGCCGCTCGTCGTGACCGAGAGGCCGTCTGCGTTTAGCGACGTGATCCGCCCCGCCGTGTTGTCCAGTGACGCGCCGGCCACCGTCATGCCGGCCGCGCTTTGAATAGTGCCCTGGTTGTTCGCGATATCACCGCCACGCAGGTCGGCCGTGCTTTCGGATACGAGCTCGCCCGATTGGTTGGCGATCTGGCCGGCGACATTCACCGACAACGCGCTCTGTGACGAAACCTTGCCGCTCTGGTTCGAGAGGGCACCGCCGGTCAGCGTCGTGCTGCCGCCGCTCGACAGGTTGCCGTGATCGTTGATCATCGTGCCCGAAGCATTCGCGTGGACGTCGCCTTGCGCGCTCGTCGTCGCGTTCGACAGGTTCATGTCGCCGGCCGTCGCGTTCAGCGACAGATTGCCATTCGCGGCCGTCGTGCTGCCCGCGAGATTCACGCTGGCGCCAGACAGCGACGCGTTGCCGCCTGCCACGTTCTGGCCGGTTGCGCTCAACTGGCCCGACGTCGCGACGTTCAGGTCGCCGCCGCGGCCGACGGAGCCATCGTTGTTCACACCCGCGCCGAGCGTACCCGTCGAATTGACGGTGCCGGCGTTCACGATCGTATTCTGGCGTGCCGCGAGCGTGCCGCTATTCTTCAAATCGCCGGCCGTATTCACCGACGCCGATTGCTGCGCGTACGTGGTGCCGCTATTCTGAATTCCGCCGGTAGCCGACAGTGCGAGATTGCCGCTCGCCGTGGTCTTGCCCGTGAGCACGAGCCGACCGTTCGATTGCAGCGTCAGGTCACCGGCCTGCGC
>NZ_JAIZRS010000005.1:0-349913 GCF_020419985.1 Burkholderia sp. AU32262 | reverse complement strand
CCTCCGCCACCGCCACCGCCACCGCCACCGCCACCGCCACCGCCACCGCCACCGCCGCCGCCGCCGCCGCCGCCGCCGCCGCCACCGCCACCGTGACCACCGCCGTGACCGCCGCCGTGACCGCCACCACCGCCGTCACCGTGGCCACCGCCACCCGAAGTACCGCCACCCGAAGTACCGCCACCCGAAGTACCGCCACCCGAAGTACCGCCACCCGAAGTGCCGCCGCCCGAAGTACCGCCACCCGAAGTGCCGCCACCCGAAGTACCGCCACCCGAAGTACCGCCACCCGAAGTACCGCCACCCGAAGTACCGCCACCCGAAGTACCGCCACCCGAAGTACCGCCTCCCGAAGTACCGCCACCCGAAGTGCCGCCACCCGAAGTACCGCCACCCGAAGTACCGCCACCCGAAGTGCCGCCACCGGAAGTACCGCCACCCGAAGAGCCGCCACCTGAACCGCCGTTGCCCGACGCGTTGCCACCGCGGCCCGTACCGCCCGGGCTGCCCGAGGTTCCCCCCGTCGTTCCCCCGACACCGGCAGGTCCGACGGCGCCGTTCCCGTTGTTTCCGCCGCTACCGTTCCCGTTGCCACTGCCGCTACCTGTCCCACCACCATTTCCGCCGCCGCTGCCGCTCGCGCCGGGACCGCCATTACCGGCGCCCCGGCCGGCATAGACGTGCGCCGCGCATCCAGCCGGATCGGCCGCGCACGGCGAGGCGTTCTCGACCAGCGTCATGATGGTGTCCGCACTGGCGTTCGTGTCGGACGCGGAGTCGGGTGTCGTGTTCTGTGCGACGGCATACGAGCAGCAGCACGCCAACGCGGCTGCGGCCAGCAAGGTTGCACGAGGGCGCCGTCCCGCCGCGCGGAACGGTTGTGTCGTTTTATGCATCATGGCCTCCCCATGCGCGCGATGCCTCGTTGCCGCGCGACGATTTACGTGTAGTGCAGGGGGCTCAGAAGATTCGTTGTCCTATCGTCGGCCGATGGCGTTCGGGCCGGCGCTTGACGCCAGCCGCGGACGCGGATCGGCACGCGGGCCCGCCGTGCGGATCCCACTCTGCGAGATTCGTGCCATCGGCCGCTCAGGGCCGTGACGAAAGGCGTGCGCAGTCGCGCGAGCGCGCATGCAGCACCGTTGGGAGGCGTTTTGTTTCCGGAATGAAACGTAGGGGCGTCGTTCAGCGCGCCGGCGCGTCGGCCGCGCGTTGCCAGCGGTGGAACAGGATCGACGCGATCCAGCAGAAGAGGAACAGCGCGACGATGCCGTAGCCGATCGAGCCGAAGCGTTCGCCGATCGCATCGAGCGTGTCGCGCACGGGGCCCGACAGCGCCAGCTTGTCGGCCAGCAGGCCGGCCGCCTCGATCCCGCCGATCGCGAGCGCGACGGCCGCCGACACGAACGTGATGCTCGCGTTGTAGAGCAGCTTGCGCTGCGGATCGTCCATCGCCCAGCCGTATGCCCGAATCATCAGCACGTTGTCGGTCGAGTCGATCAGCGTCATGCCGGCGGTGAACAGCGCGGGAAACAGCATGACCGTATAGACCGGGAGGCCCTGGCTCGCCTGCGCGGCGGCGATCGCGAGCAGGCCGATTTCGGTTGCAGTATCGAAACCTAGCCCGAACAGCACGCCGACCGGGTACATGTGCCAGCTCTTCGACACGAACCGGAACAGCGGGCGCAGCAACCGCGATACGAGTCCGGCGGGACGATGGTCGTGCGCGCCGTCGTGCGTATGCCCGGATGC
This sequence comes from Burkholderia sp. AU32262, assembly GCF_020419985.1. Taxonomy (NCBI): domain Bacteria; kingdom Pseudomonadati; phylum Pseudomonadota; class Betaproteobacteria; order Burkholderiales; family Burkholderiaceae; genus Burkholderia; species Burkholderia sp. AU32262. The sequence goes on along the minus strand of NZ_JAIZRS010000005.1, from coordinate 348,161 downwards.
GCCGCGATAGCGTCGCCACACGTCGCGCAGGATCATCAGGTTCACGCACGCGAGCACCAGCAGGAAGGTGGCCGATACGGCCGTGCCGATCGTGCCGCCGATTTCGCGAAATGCGTCGAACCGGTCGCGCAGCGCGAACGCGGTCAACGCGATGCCGAGCGTCGCGACGATCACGATCGTCGAATGGCCGAGCGAGAAGAACAGGCCGACGCTCACCGGACGCTGGCCGTCCTGCATCAGCTTGCGCGTCGCGACGTCGATCGCGGCGATGTGATCCGCGTCGACCGCATGACGCAGCCCGAGCCCGTACGCGATCGCCGCGGTGCCGAGCAGCAGCGGATGGTCGCGCAGCACCGCGAGCGCCCACAGCCAGACGGCGACGTTCGCGGCGATCAGGCCGGCATAGAGGGTCAGCAGGCGGCGCAGGGCAGGGGTGGGCGGCATCGGGCGGGTTCCATCTGACGAATCGCCATCCATTGTGGCACGCGAAAAAAAGCTCGGCGCGCCGATCAAAAAGGGCCGCGATTCGCCGTGTGCGCCGGACGAAAAAAAGCCCGTCCGGAACCGGACGGGCTTCGCGTACCCGCGACCGCGCGCGGGTGAGCAGTGCTTACTTCGTCTTCGCGTTGATCACGGCTTCCGACACGTTCGCCGGCGTTTCCGCGTAATGCTTGAACTCCATCGTGTACGTCGCACGGCCTTGCGTGGCCGAGCGCAGCGACGTCGAATAGCCGAACATCTCCGCGAGCGGCACTTCGGCGCGCACCAGCTTGCCGCCGCCGCCCGCGATGTCCTCCATTCCCTGCACGATGCCGCGCCGGCTCGACAGGTCGCCCATCACGTTGCCCATGAAGTCCTCGGGCGTCTCGACCTCGACGGCCATCATCGGCTCGAGCAGCACGGGCTTCGCCTTGCGCATCGCCTCCTTGAACGCCATCGAGCCGGCCATCCGGAATGCGTTTTCGTTCGAGTCGACGTCGTGGTACGAACCGAACGTCAGATGCACCTTCACGTCGACGACCGGGTAGCCGGCGAGCACGCCCGACTTCAGCGTGTCCTGGATACCCTTGTCGACCGCCGGGATGTATTCACGCGGAATCACGCCACCCTTGATCTCGTCGAGGAACTCGTAGCCCTTGCCCGGGTTCGGCTCGAGCGTGATCACCGCGTGGCCGTACTGGCCGCGACCGCCCGACTGCTTGACGAACTTGCCTTCGACGTCGGCCGCCGTCGTGCGCACCGTTTCGCGATAGGCGACTTGCGGCTTGCCGACCGTCGCCTCGACGCCGAACTCGCGCTTCATCCGGTCGACCAGGATTTCGAGGTGAAGCTCGCCCATCCCCGAAATGATCGTCTGGCCGGACTCTTCGTCGGTCTGCACGCGGAACGACGGATCTTCCTGCGCGAGCCGGTTCAGCGCGAGGCCCATCTTTTCCTGGTCGGCCTTCGTCTTCGGCTCGACGGCCTGCGAGATCACCGGCTCCGGGAATTCCATCTTCTCGAGGATGATCGGCTTGGCCGGATCGCACAGCGTGTCGCCGGTGGTCGCCTCCTTCAGGCCGACGGCCGCCGCGATGTCGCCCGCGCGCACCTCCTTGATTTCCTTGCGCTCGTTCGCGTGCATCTGCAGGATTCGGCCGAGCCGCTCCTTCTTGTCCTTCGTCGCGTTGAGCACCGTGTCGCCCGACTCGACGACGCCCGAATACACGCGGAAGAAGATCAGCTGGCCGACGAACGGGTCGGTCATGATCTTGAACGCGAGCGACGAGAACGGCTCGTCGTCGCTCGGGTGGCGTTCCGCCGGCTTTTCCGGATCGGCGAAGTCGTGGCCGAGGATCGCGGGCACGTCGACGGGCGACGGCAGGTAGTCGATCACCGCGTCGAGCATCGCCTGCACGCCCTTGTTCTTGAACGCGCTGCCGCACAGCATCGGCACGATCTCGTTGGCGATCGTGCGCTTGCGCAGCGCGGTCTTGATCTCGTCCTCGGTCAGCGATTCATGGTCGTGCAGATACTTCTCGAGCAGTTCCTCGCTCGCTTCGGCCGCGGCCTCGACCATCTTCTCGCGCCATTCGTGCGCGAGATCGACGAGGTTCGCGGGGATGTCCTCGTACGTGAATTTCACGCCCTGGCTTTCGTCGTCCCACACGATCGCCTTCATCTTCACGAGATCGACGACGCCCTGGAAATGGTCCTCCGCGCCGATCGGAATCTGGATCGGCACGGCGACGCCCTTCAGGCGCTCGCCGATCTGCTTCTGCACGCGGAAGAAGTCCGCGCCGATCCGGTCCATCTTGTTGACGAACGCGATGCGCGGCACCTTGTACTTGTTCGCCTGGCGCCACACGGTCTCGGATTGCGGCTGCACGCCGCCGACCGAGTCGTAGACCATGCACGCGCCGTCGAGCACGCGCATCGAGCGCTCGACCTCGATCGTGAAGTCGACGTGCCCGGGCGTATCGATGATGTTGATCCGGTGTTCCGGATAGTTGCCGGCCATGCCCTTCCAGAAGGCCGTGGTCGCCGCCGACGTGATCGTGATGCCGCGTTCCTGCTCCTGCTCCATCCAGTCCATCGTGGCCGCGCCGTCGTGCACTTCACCGATCTTGTGGCTCACACCGGTGTAAAACAGGATGCGCTCGGTCGTCGTGGTCTTGCCGGCGTCGATGTGAGCGCTGATCCCGATGTTTCGATAGCGCTCGATGGGGGTTTTGCGGGGCACGTGAACCTCCTGGTGGTTCGGATCGTAAGGGGGCCGGCTGGGCCGGCCCGGACTGGAACAAGCGAGATTTAAAGGATAGCGCTTGTCCGTGGCTTTTGCAGATGCGGGCAGCGTGTGCCGAATCAAGGCGGGCGCCGCGGGCGGGCGAAAAAAAGCCGGCGCGCTGCGAGCGGCCGGCTCGGGTCGACGCGCGGCGCCGCCGCGGCATGGGCGGTTACTGCGGCTTGGGCAGCCCGTCGAGCTTCATGCCCGGCTTGATGCCCTTCGCGGCGAACCAGCCCTTGCTCATTTCGAGCGCATAGACGCCGTTGTTGCGCGGGCAGTGGTTGTCGGTCGTCTCGGCCTTCATCTCGTCGATGTCGGTGATCGTGCCGTCCGCGCGGATGAACGCGATCGACAGCGGAATCAGCGTGTTCTTCATCCAGAAGCAGTGCACGGCGTTCTCGTTGAAGACGAACAGCATGCCTTCGTTCGGCGCGAGCTGCGAACGGTACATCAGCCCCTGTTCGCGGTCGGCGTCGTTCGCGGCGACGGCCGCGTCGATCACGTACATGCCGGCGCGCAGCTTCACGCGCGGGAACTCGCTCGGCTGCTTGGCGCCGGGCGGCACTTGCGCGCCGGCGGCCTGCATGCCGAGCGCGAGAACGGCGAGCGCGGCGGGAAACACGGCGGCGCGCGCAAGGCGGCCGAGCGACGGGCGCAGGGAGAATGGCACAGCATGGCTCCTGTCTGGAAAGCAAGACCCGCATGGTACGCGATGCGCGGCGGCGGGCACAAAAAAGAAAAAGGCAGATCGCCTTGCGGTGATCTGCCTTTCAACGCCGTAAGAACGGCAGGACTGCGTGTTCTTGACTGCGTTATTACAGCTTGCTTACTTAGTTCGAAGCAGCTGCCGGAGCTTCGGCTTCGCTAGCTGCCTTCTTCGCAGCGTGGTGCTTCTTGGCGTGGTGCTTCTTGGCAGCCTTGTGCTTTGCCGGTGCCGAAGCAGCTGCCGGAGCAGCAGCCGAAGCAGCTTCCGGAGCCGATGCTTGTGCGAAAGCAGCCGTTGCGAAGAGACCAGCGACCAGAGCGGCGATCAGTTTGTTCATGTTGTGTTCCTCAGCTTTAGTTAATTAACCAAATGACCCGGCAATAGGAGTCATGTCGTCTAACGGTGCCATCCACCTTTCGGTTGACAGACGCTTCGAGAAATTTCTCTTTGCGCTGCGGGCGCCGAATCGTATTCGAATAAAACGTCGCTTTCGTGACGCAAACACGGGGTTCGGCTGCCAATGCCGGATAGCTAAGGTTGGCATCTGCGTGGTTTAACGCGCGATCTGCGCGCGCGGTTGACGAAAAAGACGACGAAAAATTCGCGCGCCCTGGATTCGCTACCCGGCGGCTGCGAAACCGTCCCACGGCGCGCGCGGCGGCAGCGCGATTGTTTCGCCCGGCGCAATGCCGAGCGCGAATATATCGAGCGCGCCGATGCCGACGCGCACCAGGCGCAACGTCGGAAAGCCGACGGCCGCCGTCATCCGGCGCACCTGCCGGTTCTTGCCCTCGGTGATCGCGAGCTCGATCCACGTGGTCGGAATCGCGGCGCGGTAGCGGATCGGCGGGGTGCGCGGCCACAGCGTGTCGGGCGGCTCGATGAATTCGGCGCGGCACGGGCGCGTCACGTAGTCGCCGAGATCGACGCCGCGCGCGAGCGCCTTCAGGTCGGCCGGCCCCGGCGCGCCATCGACCTGGGCCCAGTAGCGCTTCACGAGCTTGTGGCGCGGCTCCGCGATGCGTGCCTGCAGCGCGCCGTCGTCGGTGAGCAGCAGCAGCCCCTCGCTGTCCGCATCGAGCCGGCCGGCCGCGTACACGCCGGGCGTTTTTACCCAGTCGCCGAGCGACGGCCGCGTCTCGTGCGCGGAAAACTGGCAAATCGTGCCGAACGGCTTGTTGAGGGCGATCAGGGTCATGGCAGGGCGCCCGCCCGGCGCCCGTACGGAGCGCGGGCGGGCGGTCTATGGCAAATGGCGGAATCTTAATGCATAATACGGAACGGCAAGTCCTCTGTCTTATATAAGACATGAGTGAGGTCTTGATACGCAGTGCCGCGGTTCGCGCCGAAGTGCCCGGTTGGGGCGCTAGAATAGCGGCTCGCTGTTGCCGTCACGGGGTGGCCATGCCGCGCCCCCGCCGCGCGCGCAGCTTCGACCAGCATCACCTGCTCAGCCACGTCACTGGAGTCGATCATGCCGTATCAGCACATCAAGGTTCCGGAGGGCGGTGACAAGATCACCGTCAACAAGGACTTCTCGCTCAACGTTTCCGATCAGCCGATCATTCCCTATATCGAAGGCGACGGTACGGGCTTCGATATCACGCCGGTCATGATCAAGGTCGTCGACGCGGCGGTCGCGCATGCGTACAAGGGCAAGCGCAAGATCCACTGGATGGAGATCTTCGCGGGCGAGAAGGCGACCAAGGTGTACGGCCCGGACGTGTGGCTGCCGGACGAAACGCTGCAGGTGCTGAAGGAATACGTCGTGTCGATCAAGGGGCCGCTCACGACCCCGGTCGGCGGCGGCATCCGTTCGCTGAACGTCGCGCTGCGCCAGGAGCTCGACCTCTACGTGTGCCTGCGCCCGGTCCAGTACTTCAAGGGCGTGCCGTCGCCGGTGCGCGAGCCGCAGAAGATCGACATGGTGATCTTCCGCGAGAACTCGGAAGACATCTACGCGGGCATCGAATGGGCCGCGGGCTCCGAGCAGGCGAAGAAGGTGATCAAGTTCCTGCAGGACGAGATGGGCGTGAAGAAGATCCGCTTTCCGGAAACCTCCGGGATCGGCGTCAAGCCCGTGTCGACCGAAGGCACCGAGCGGCTCGTGCGCAAGGCGATCCAGTACGCGATCGACAACGATCGCAAGTCGGTCACGCTGGTGCACAAGGGCAACATCATGAAGTTCACGGAAGGCCTGTTCCGTGACGCCGGCTACGCGCTCGCGCAGAAGGAATTCGGCGGCGAGCTGATCGACGGCGGCCCGTGGATGCGCGTGAAGAACCCGAAGACGGGCAACGAGATCGTGATCAAGGATTCGATCGCCGACGCGTTCCTGCAGCAGATCCTGCTGCGCCCGGCCGAATACGACGTGATCGCGACGCTGAACCTGAACGGCGACTACATCTCCGACGCGCTGGCCGCGCAGGTCGGCGGCATCGGGATCGCGCCGGGCGCGAACCTGTCGGATTCGGTCGCGATGTTCGAGGCGACCCACGGTACGGCGCCGAAGTACGCGGGCAAGGATTACGTGAACCCGGGTTCCGAGATCCTGTCGGCCGAAATGATGCTGCGCCACCTCGGCTGGACGGAAGCAGCCGACACGATCATCGCCGCGATGGAGAAGTCGATCCTGCAGAAGCGCGTCACGTACGACTTCGCGCGCCTGATGGAAGGTGCGACGCAAGTGTCGTGCTCTGGCTTCGGCGAAGTGCTGATCGAGAACATGTAAGACCCCTTCCGGGGTGGGCCGGCACGATGCCGGCCGCCCCGGCGCTGTCTGCCGGCGCCGGAGCGTTTCGTGGATGGCAGGTTTGTTGGCAGGGCGGCCCGGCATCCGGGCCGCGGCGCCGCGATGCGGCCCGCAGGCCCTGCAAGGTAGAACATGACGGCCCTCGCAACACCACCGCCCGGCTGAGCCGGCGCGCCCCTTTCGCGATCGACCCGGTCGCTCCCCGCCGGTTACCGCCGGCGCTCTTCAGTCCCACCATCACGTAGCAATGCTTTGACCACCATGTCCACTTCGCCCAAGATCATCTACACCCTCACCGACGAAGCGCCCGCGCTCGCGACCTATTCGCTGCTGCCGATCGTCAAGGCCTTCACGCGTTCGTCCGGCGTCGCCGTCGAAACGCGCGACATCTCGCTCGCCGGCCGCATCATCGCGGCATTCGCAGACATCCTGCCGTCGGAGCAGAAGGGTTCCGACGATCTGGCCGAGCTGGGCCAGCTCACGCTGAAGCCGGAAGCGAACATCATCAAGCTGCCGAACATCAGCGCATCGGTGCCGCAGCTGAAGGCCGCGATCGCCGAACTGCAGGCGCAGGGCTACGCGCTGCCGGCCTATCCGGAAGATCCGTCGACGGACGAAGAGAAGGCCGTCAAGGCGCGCTACGACAAGATCAAGGGCAGCGCGGTGAACCCGGTGCTGCGCGAAGGCAACTCCGACCGCCGCGCGCCGCTGTCGGTCAAGAACTACGCACGCAAGCATCCGCACAAGATGGGCGCGTGGAAGTCCACGTCGAAGGCTCACGTCGCGCACATGACCGAAGGCGACTTCTACGGCAGCGAGAAGTCGGCGCTGATCGCCGCGGCCGGCAGCGTGAAGATCGAACTGACGACCACCGACGGCGCGAAGAAGGTGCTGAAGGAAAAGACGGCCGTGAAGGCCGGTGAAGTGATCGACGCATCGGTGATGAGCCGCAACGCGCTGCGCAGCTTCATCGAAGCGCAGATCGCCGACGCGAAGGCGCAGGACGTGCTGTTCTCGGTGCACCTGAAGGCGACCATGATGAAGGTCTCGGACCCGATCCTGTTCGGCCACTTCGTGTCGGTGTTCTACCGCGACGCGCTGACGAAGCACGCGGACGTGCTGGCGAAAGCCGGCTTCAACCCGAACAACGGGATCGGCGACCTCTACGCGCGCCTGAAGGATCTCCCGGCCGACACGCGCGAGGCGATCGAAGCGGACGTCAAGGCCGAGTACGCGGTGCGCCCGCGCCTCGCGATGGTCAACTCGGACAAGGGCATCACGAACCTGCACGTGCCGAGCGACGTGATCGTCGACGCGTCGATGCCGGCGATGATCCGCGATTCGGGCGGCATGTGGGGCCCGGACGGTCAACTGTACGACGCGAAGGCCGTGATTCCGGACCGCTGCTACGCGGGCGTGTACCAGGCCGTGATCGAGGACTGCAAGCAGCACGGCGCGTTCGATCCGGTCACGATGGGCAGCGTGCCGAACGTGGGCCTGATGGCGCAGGCGGCCGAGGAATACGGTTCGCACGACAAGACGTTCCAGATTCCGGCGGACGGTGTCGTGCGCGTCATCGACGAAGCCGGCAACGTGCTGCTCGAGCACGCGGTCGAGTCGGGCGACATCTGGCGCATGTGCCAGACGAAGGACGCACCGGTGCAGGACTGGGTCAAGCTCGCGGTCAACCGCGCCCGCGCGACCGGCGCGCCGGCCGTGTTCTGGCTCGATCCGGCGCGCGCGCACGATGCGCAGATCATCGCGAAGGTCGAACGCTACCTGAAGGATCACGACACGAACGGCCTCGACATCCGCATCATGACGCCGGTCGAAGCGACGCGTTTCTCGCTCGAGCGCATCCGTGCGGGCAAGGACACGATCTCGGTCACCGGCAACGTGCTGCGCGACTACCTGACCGACCTGTTCCCGATCATGGAACTCGGCACCAGCGCGAAGATGCTGTCGATCGTGCCGCTGATGGCCGGCGGCGGGATGTTCGAAACGGGGGCGGGCGGCTCGGCGCCGAAGCACGTGCAGCAGTTCGTCGAAGAAGGCTTCCTGCGCTGGGATTCGCTCGGCGAATTCCTCGCGCTGGCCGCGTCGCTCGAACACCTCGGCAACGCATACCAGAACGCGAAGGCGCTCGTGCTCGCGAAGACGCTCGACCAGGCGACCGGCAAGTTCCTGGACGAGAACAAGTCGCCGGCGCGCAAGGTCGGCGGCCTCGACAACCGCGGCAGCCACTTCTACCTGTGCCTGTACTGGGCGCAGGCGCTGGCCGAGCAGAGCGAGGACGCCGCGCTGAAGGCGCAGTTCGAAGGTGTGGCGAAGGCGCTGTCGGACAACGAGGCGCGCATCCTCGAAGAACTGGCGGCCGCGCAAGGCAAGCCGCAGGCGATCGGCGGGTACTACCGTCCGAACGTCGAGCTGACGAGCCAGGCCATGCGCCCGAGCGCGACGCTGAACGGCATCGTCGACGCGGTCGCCTGACGCCGGCCGCGCACTCGCGCGAGCCGTTGCATGTGCCGGTGCGGCGGATTGAACCGTTCGCCGCCCGGCACACAAGAAAAACGCCCCGGTCGCCCGGGGCGTTTGTCGTTGCGGGGTGGCCATTCAGACGTGAACGATTTCCCATTCGGCGATTTCATGCGGCACTTCGAGCGTCGCGGTGTCGAGTTCGGACAGTTGCTCGCAGTCGCCGCGCGAGATGTGGTCGGCCGCCACTTCGGGGCACGAGAACGCGCCGAGCAGGGCGTTGCCGAACGTCGCTTCCCAGCCGCCGTTACCCGGCAGGATGTAGAACGACCCGAGCGCTGAACCAAAGCGAAATCCCTTCATTTCCGTTCTCCCTTTCTGATCACAAGCGATTCTGTTGCGCCGTCCGCCGGTTCGCCCGGCTGTGGCCCGACTGGCTGCTTGCGCCGGATTCCGTGTCGAACGTCGTGGCGAAGCGTCAGTGCATGGAACCAAGTCTACGTCCGCGCCCCGCTCGAATGGTGCGCGTAGAGCGACTTCTCGAAACAAAAATTCCCTTTTAAAAACAAAGTATTATTTGCAACGTTTTGTATTGCGGAACGTTTTTCGGCATCGCGAAACGGGAAATTTGTGCCCTGCACCACGAATTTTTATAACGCAGTGACTTGTTCCGCATCGTGAAAAATCGGCGGGTGCGAGCATCCGGACGCGGCGGCGGAGAGCGCGAGGGCCGAGCGGAAGGCGCACAGCGCGTTCGCTGGAATGTGCGAAGGGGCGGCGCCCATGCGTGCCGAAACACCGCCCGGCGATGGCGGTCGTGACGCCGTCCGGCGCGGTAACGATGCGTGCTGCGGCGTATCGCCACCCGTCCCGCGGCGGCGTTTTTCGATCCGGCCCTGCGGTTATGATGACGCGATCGCCGCGGCTCTCGCGCGGCGCTGCACGGATAACGAGGATCGATTGATGAGACGGAGAACCTTCCTGTCGCGCACCATCGGTGTCGCGGCCGCGTCGCTGTTCGCGCGCGCCGCGTCGGCGCAGCATGCCGGTCACGCGGGCATGGCCGGCATGGATTCGATGGACGACATGCCGGGCATGTCGGGTATGTCAGGGATGTCGGCGCACGCGCAGCACGGCAAGCCCGCGCCGGCTGCCCTGGCGGCCGCCGACGCGCTGCCGGCCGGCGCGCCGCTCGCGACGTTGCGCACGCTGGCCAACGAAAGCCGCGAGCCCGGCACATTCCGGGCCACGCTGGTCGCTCGACCGGTGGCGCGAGCGCTGCTGCGCGGTGCGCGGCCGACCACGTTCTGGCAGTTCGGCCCGGGCACGCAAGGCCCCGTCGTCGGCCCGCTGATCGACGTGCGCGAGGGCGATACGGTCGAGATCCGGTTCGTGAACAAGCTGCCGCAGCCGTCGACGATCCACTGGCACGGCCTGCCCGTGCCGCCCGACCAGGACGGCAACCCGTCCGATCCGGTCGCGCCCGGCGCGTCGCGCGTGTATCGCTTCACGCTGCCGAAGGGTAGCGCCGGTACGTACTGGTACCACCCGCATCCGCACATGATGACCGCCGAGCAGGTGTTTCGCGGGCTGGCCGGCCCGTTCGTCGTGCGCGCCGCGGAGGATCCGCTTGCCGGCTGGCCCGAGCGCCACCTGTTCGTGTCGGATCTGAAGCTTGCGCGCGACGGCACGATCGCGTCGAACGACATGATGGACTGGATGAACGGCCGCGAAGGCCAGTTCGTGCTGGTCAACGGTGCGCGCCGGCCGCGCATCGACGTCGCGGGCGACGAACGCTGGCGTGTCTGGAACGCGTGCAGCGCACGCTACCTGCGCATCGCGTTCGACGACGGTCGCGCGTTCGAGCAGGTGGGCACCGACGGCGGGCTGTTCGACGCGCCGCGGCGCGTGACGTCGCTGCTGATTGCGCCGGGCGAGCGCGCGGAACTGTTGGTGCGTGCCGGCGATCGTGTGTCACGCGCGGTGCTGCAGGCGGCCGAGTACGACCGCCGCAAGATGGCGATGTCGCACGACGACGGTCACGGCAGCCTGCCGCCCGATCCGGCGCTGGCGCTGGCCGATGTCGCGTTTGCGCCCGCCGAGGCCCGCGCGCTGCCTGCCACGCTGCGCACGGTGCCGCCGCTGGGCGAATCGGTCGCGCACAAGACGGTCGCGTTCGGCGAGGAAATGGACATGGACGCGATGATGAAGGGGGCGGCGCACGGCCGCCCGGCGGGCATGCGCTTCACGATCAACGGCGATACGTACGCGCCGCATCGCGCGACGCTGACGAGCCGCCGTGGCGACGTCGAGCGCTGGGAGATCCACAACGCCACCGACATGGATCACCCGTTCCATTTGCACGGCACGCAGTTTCAGGTGATCGAGCGCGCGTCGAACGGCTCGCGCATCCCCGAGCCGTTCCGCGCATGGCGTGATACCGTGAACGTGCGCAGCGGCGAAACCGTGACGATCCTCACCACGCAGGAGATGTCCGGCGAGCGCATGTTTCACTGCCACATCCTCGAACACGAGGATCTCGGGATGATGGGAACGCTGAAGGTGATGTGATGCCGGATCGATCCGCCGTCGGGCTGGTTTGACGGCGGATCGATCGTCCCGCGATCGCACAGCGGCCATTCCTGTTCAGACGCATCCGATGTTCGATATCCACGCAATCGGACAGCGCTTAATTTCGTACTTGGCTCATATTCTTTTGAGTTGACGGTCCCTATACTCGGTCGAGTGCAATTTCCATGACGCGCTACGGTGCCGGCCCATGCGGGCGGGCATCGCCGGTGTCGCCATGACGTTGCGCGGTATTGACGCGGGCGCAAGACGATATCCGTTTCTCTTGAATTCAAACGATGTCGCGCCATGAGTGACGAAATCAAGTATTTAGGACTCTTATGAAATTAATAAGAAACCCGATGGGCGGTCTGATGAACGAAAAGCGTGCCGTGCGCGTTCTGACCTTGCGTACCATCGCGGCAAGTGTGATCGGCATGTCGAGTCTGTTGGCCACGGATGCGCGCGCAACTGTCGTTGCAGGAGCAGATCGATCAATTGAGCAACGCAGTCGGCCGGTTGGGCGCGACGGCTGATTCGCTGGCCGGATCGATCAACAACATCAACGACAGGCTTGCAAATTCTTCGTTGCCGTCACCCGGCACGGGGCAAAACAGCGTCGCCTCGGGAAAAACTCGAACGCGTCCGCCACGGACAGCACGGCGCTCGGCAATTCGGCGTCGGCGACGGGCGACGCGAGCGTCGCGCTGGGCAAGGGCGCGAACGCGAGCGCCGACCAGAGCATGGCGGCAGGCACCGGCGCGACGGCATCGGGCGCGAACAGCTCCGCGGTCGGCGTGAATGCGTCGGCGACGGGTGTGGACAGCACGGCGCTCGGCAATTCGGCATCGGCGACGGGCGATGAGAGCATCGCACTCGGCAAGGGCGCGAACGCAAGCGCCGACCAGAGCATGGCGGCCGGCACCGGCGCGACGGCATCGGGCGTGAACAGCTCGGCGGTGGGTGTGCACGCGTCGGCGACGGGTGTGGACAGCACCGCGCTCGGCAATTCGGCATCGGCCACGGGCGATGAGAGCATCGCACTCGGCAAGGGCGCGAACGCAAGCGCCGACCAGAGCATGGCGGCTGGCACCGGCGCGACGGCATCGGGCGTGAACAGCTCGGCGGTCGGCGTGAATGCGTCGGCGACGGGTGTGGACAGCACGGCGCTCGGCAATTCGGCATCGGCCACGGGCGACGCGAGCATCGCGCTGGGCAAGGGCGCGAACGCAAGCGGCGAGCAGAGCATGGCGGCCGGCACCGGCGCGACGGCATCGGGCGCGAACGGCTCGGCGGTCGGCGTGAACGCGTCGGCGGCGGGCGTGGACAGCACGGCGCTCGGCAATTCGGCGTCGGCGACGGGCGACGCGAGCGTCGCGCTCGGCAAGGGCGCGAATGCGAGCGCCGAGCAGAGCATGGCGGCCGGCACCGGCGCGACGGCATCGGGCGCGAACGGCTCGGCGGTCGGAGTGAACGCGTTGGCCGCGGGTGTGGACGGCACGGCGCTCGGCAATTCGGCGTCGGCGACGGGCGACGCGAGCGTCGCGCTCGGCAAGGGCGCGAATGCGAGCGCCGAGCAGAGCATGGCGGCCGGCACCGGCGCGACGGCGTCGGGCGTGAACGGTACGGCGCTTGGCGCGCAGGCCGCGGCGGCCGGCAATGCGAGTCTCGCGGCCGGAGCCGGTGCGTACGCATCGGGTGCGAACAGCACCGCGGTGGGTGTCGGCGCGCTGGCGGGCGCGGACAACAGCATGGCGTTGGGCGCGGCAGCGGCCGCAACGGGCGACGCGAGCATGGCGAACGGCGTGCGCGCCCAGGCGCTCGGCGCGCGCAGCGTCGCGGTTGGCACGGGCGCGGTCGCGGCCGGCAACGGCAGCGTGACGCTCGGCTCGGGGGCATCGGCGGCCGGCGCGCACAGCACGGCAATCGGTACGGACGCGGTCGCGACCGGCGCGAACTCCGTGGCGCTGGGGAGCGGCTCGGTGGCGGATCGTGACAATACCGTGTCGGTGGGCACGCCGACGAACGAAAGGAAGATCGCCAACCTCGCGGACGCCGTGCTGCCTTCGGATGCCGTGAACCTCCGTCAACTCAACGCGGTCGCGCGACGTGCCTACAGCGGCGTCGCGGCGGCCACCGCGCTGACGATGATTCCGGATGTCGATCCCGGCAAGACGATTGCCGTCGGCATGGGCTTTGGCAGCTATCTCGGCTATCAGGCCGGCGCGTTCGGCGCGTCGGTCCGGCTCCGCGAGAACCTGAAGATGAAGATCGGCGCCGGCTTCAGCTCCGCGGCGACGACGTGGGGCGCGGGCGCGTCGTACAGCTGGTAACGAATGGCGCTGGCGGCGTTGCCGGGGTGTCGGATCCGGTACGCCGCACGTGTCGCCAGCAAGTGCGGGTATCGGGCGGGCGCGGCGCTTCGGCGGCGCGCCCGTTTTTCATGAGCCGCGCATTCGCATCTTTGGCGCGACAATCGTATATTGCGCGCCGCGATTGTATGAAAACGGCAATCAAATCGCCGATGCATTGGCGCTTTGAAAGATGCGCCACAAAAAAAGAAACCCGGCATATGCCGGGTTTCTTCATCCGAAATCCGTTGCCTTCAGGCAGCCTGGATATTCGAAGCCTGCTTGCCCTTCGGGCCTTGGACGACCTCGAAGCTTACCTTCTGGCCTTCCTTGAGGGTCTTGAAACCCTGCATGTTGATGGCCGAGAAGTGCGCAAACAGATCTTCACCGCCCTCGTCGGGAGTGATGAAACCGAAGCCCTTCGCGTCGTTGAACCACTTAACGATACCAGTTGCCATTTTCCTACTTCCCCTGTCACACAGTCGCTGCTACTTACCACGAGCACGCTCGAAAAGCTAAACGACCGGAAAATACAGCCGTTCCCCCCTCACAAGCTCACCTTCGGCCTCTTTCATTTCGCCGTCAGACGAATTGAAAAAAGTGCCAGCTTGATTGTTGGCGCTCTTTATTGGAGTGTCAAGTGGAATTTTTAGACGGTTGGAGGGTCGTTGTAAAGAACCCATTTTCAGGGTTTTTCCGGCTTTGCTTTGCAGCATGTGGCCAAGCGCGGGGGCTTGAAAAGCCGCATAATCGGCTCATATACCAGGCTCGAGTGACACGCGTTCGAGTCGTCCCGGCTTGTGGGATACTGGATGCGGACACGACGTTCCGGTGCGACTCCCCCTGACGGTTCGTGTTCCGCGCCATGCGTGAAAGCCGGCACCGCAGCCGGCTTTCGTATGGCGCGAGGGCGATCGCGTGTTCCGGGATACCGGGGAGGGCGCCGGCCGGTCGGTCGGGTAATGGCAGGATTGCGGGCCTGTCCGAGTTGTTTAGAATGGGTGTATGGCGATTATCCCGGACAAGCAGGACAGTACCGTCCTGGAACGCAAGCAGCAGAAGCTGAAGCCGCCTTCGATGTACAAGGTGGTGCTGCTGAACGACGACTTCACGCCGATGGAATTCGTCGTGATGGTGGTCCAGGAGTATTTCAAGAAGGATCGCGAGACGGCCACGCAGATCATGCTGAAGGTCCATCGCGAAGGGCGAGGGGTTTGTGGGGTCTATACGCGGGACATCGCGTCGACCAAGGTTGAGCAAGTCGTTACCCATGCGCGGCAGGCAGGGCATCCGCTGCAGTGCGTGATGGAGGAAGCATGATTGCCCAGGAATTGGAAGTCAGCCTGCACATGGCGTTCATGGAAGCACGCCAGGCGCGCCATGAGTTCATTACGGTCGAGCACCTGCTGCTGGCCCTGCTGGATAATCCGACGGCAGCCGAGGTGTTGCGCGCATGTGCGGCCAACATCGAGGACTTGCGTCAGAACCTGCGCAATTTCATCCACGACAACACACCTACCGTCCCGGGCACCGACGATGTCGATACCCAGCCGACGCTCGGGTTCCAGCGCGTGATCCAGCGCGCGATCATGCACGTCCAGTCGACGTCGAACGGCAAGAAGGAAGTCACCGGCGCGAACGTGCTGGTCGCGATCTTCGGCGAGAAGGATTCGCACGCCGTCTATTACCTGCAGCAGCAGGGCGTCACGCGTCTCGACGTGGTGAACTTCATTTCGCACGGTATCGCGAAGACGAACAGCGGCGAAGCCGCGAAGTCGACCGACGCGAACGCGGAAAGCGAGGACGCGAACGCGCAGAAGGAAACGCCGCTCGCGCAGTTCACGCAGAACCTGAACCAGATGGCGAAGGACGGCCGCATCGATCCGCTGATCGGCCGCGAGCCGGAGGTCGAGCGCGTCGTGCAGGTGCTGTGCCGTCGCCGCAAGAACAACCCGCTGCTCGTCGGCGAAGCCGGCGTCGGCAAGACCGCGATCGCCGAAGGGCTCGCGTATCGGATCACCCGCGGCGAAGTGCCGGACATCCTCGCGAACGCGCAGGTATATTCGCTCGACATGGGCGCGCTGCTCGCGGGCACCAAGTATCGCGGCGATTTCGAGCAGCGTCTGAAGACGGTGCTGAAGGAGTTGAAGGAGCGGCCGCACGCGATCCTCTTCATCGACGAAATCCATACGCTGATCGGCGCGGGCGCCGCGTCGGGCGGCACGCTCGATGCATCGAACCTGCTGAAGCCGGCGTTGTCTTCGGGCACGCTCAAGTGCATCGGCGCGACGACGTTCACCGAGTACCGCGGCATCTTCGAGAAGGATGCGGCGCTGTCGCGGCGCTTCCAGAAGGTCGACGTGACGGAGCCGAGCGTCGAGCAGACGGTCGCGATCCTGCGCGGGCTGAAGTCGCGCTTCGAGGAGCATCACGGCGTCAAGTACTCGTCGGGTGCGCTGTCGGCCGCGGCCGAGCTGTCGGCACGCTTCATCACCGACCGTCACCTGCCGGACAAGGCGATCGACGTGATCGACGAGGCGGGCGCCGCGCAGCGGATCCTGCCGAAGTCGAAGCAGAAGAAGACGATCGGCAAGGGCGAGATCGAGGAAATCATCTCGAAGATCGCGCGCGTGCCGGCGCAGAGCGTGTCGCAGGACGATCGCAGCAAGCTGCAGACGCTCGATCGCGACTTGAAGAGCGTCGTGTTCGGCCAGGATCCGGCGATCGATGCGCTCGCGGCCTCGATCAAGATGGCGCGCGCGGGCCTCGGCAAGATGGACAAGCCGATCGGCGCGTTCCTGTTCTCCGGCCCGACGGGCGTCGGCAAGACCGAAGTGGCGCGCCAGCTCGCGTTCACGCTCGGCATCGAGCTGATCCGCTTCGACATGTCGGAATACATGGAGCGTCACGCGGTGAGCCGGCTGATCGGCGCGCCGCCGGGCTACGTCGGGTTCGACCAGGGCGGCCTGCTGACCGAAGCCGTCACGAAGAAGCCGCATTGCGTGCTGCTGCTCGACGAAATCGAGAAGGCCCATCCGGACATCTTCAACGTGCTGCTGCAGGTGATGGACCACGGCACGCTGACGGACAACAACGGCCGCAAGGCGGATTTCCGCAACGTCATCATCATCATGACGACGAACGCGGGCGCCGAGTCGATGCAGAAGGCGACGATCGGTTTCACGACGCGTCGCGAAACGGGCGACGAGATGACCGACATCAAGCGCCTGTTCACGCCGGAGTTCCGCAACCGCCTGGATGCGATCATCAGCTTCCGCTCGCTCGATGAGGAAATCATCATGCGTGTGGTCGACAAGTTCCTGATCCAGCTCGAGGAACAGCTGCACGAGAAGAAGGTCGACGCGCTCTTCACCGACGCGTTGCGCAAGCATCTCGCGAAGCACGGCTTCGACCCGCTGATGGGCGCGCGGCCGATGCAGCGGCTGATCCAGGACACGATCCGGCGCGCGCTGGCCGACGAACTGCTGTTCGGCAAGCTCGTCAACGGCGGTCACGTGACGGTCGACGTCGACGAAAGCGACAAGGTGCAGTTGTCGTTCGACAAGCTGGCGAATCCGCCGCACAAGCCGAACGAAGAGACGGTCGAAGTCGAGTAAGCGATCATTCGTTGTTCATGCGAACGGCGCGGGAAGTTCTCCGCGCCGTTTCGTTTTATCCGGCGCCGGCGGCGCGATGGTGGTGCAGGGGAGTGGTAACGCAGTGACACAACAACAACGGTCGTTCGACGATATCGTCGCGCGCGAACAAGGGTTGCGCCACGCGCTGACGTCGGGGCAGATGGCGATGATCGCGATCGGCGGCGCGATCGGCACGGGGCTGTTCCTCGGCAGCGGGTTCGCGATCGGGCTCGCCGGCCCGAGCGTGCTGGTTTCCTATGCGATCGGCGCGCTGATCGCGCTGCTGCTGATGGGCGCGCTCGCGGAAATGACCGTCGCGCATCCGACGGCCGGCTCGTTCGGCGCGTATGCCGAGCATTACGTCGGCCCGCTCGCGGGCTTCCTGGTGCGCTATGCGTACTGGTTCGCGGTCGTGTTCGCGATCGGCACCGAGATCAGCGCGATCGCCGTGTTCATGAAGTACTGGTTCCCGGCCGTGCCCGGCTGGTACTGGGTGATCGGCTTCTCCGCGCTGCTGATCGCGGTGAACCTCGCGAGCGTCACGCTGTACGGGACGGTCGAATACGCGTTCTCGTTGCTGAAGATCGCGGCGATCGTCGTGTTCATCGTGCTCGGCGCGTTTCTCGTGTGGTCGGCGCCGGCCGCATCGGGCGTCGGTTTCGCGAACTACACCGCGCATGGCGGCTTCATGCCGAAGGGGCCTTGGGGTACCTGGGTCGCGGTGATCGTCGCGATTTTCAGCTACATGAGCATCGAAGCGGTCGCGATCGCGGCCGGCGAGGCGCGCGATCCGCAGCACGCGGTCACGCGCGCCTTCCGCTCGACCGTGTTCCGGCTCGTGCTGTTCTACCTGCTGACGCTGTCGCTGATGCTGGCGATCGTGCCGTGGACGCAGGCCGGCACCGACGAAAGCCCGTTCGTGAAGGTGATGGCCGCGACGCACGTGCCGTATGCGGCGGGCGTGATCAACTTCGTGCTGCTGATCGCGGCGCTGTCGGCGATGAACAGCCAGCTCTACGTGACGACGCGGATGATGTTCAGCCTGTCGCGCGCGCGCCTCGCGCCGGCGGTATTCGGCCGGCTGGGCGCGAACGGCGTGCCGCGCGCCGCGCTATGGATCTCGACGAGCGGCGTCGCGGTGGCCGCCGTGCTGGTTGCGCTGGCGCCCGACACCGCGTTCACGGTGATGATGGCGATCGCGATGTTCGGCGCGCTGTTCACGTGGCTGATGATCTTCGTCACGCACCTGCGCTTCCGTTCGAAGTATCGGGGCCCTACGCTCGCGTTCCGGATGTGGGGGCACCCGTTCGGCAGCCTGCTCGGCGCGGCGCTCGTCGCGGCGATCCTGCTGACGACCGCTTTCACACGCGAATTCCGGATGACGATGGTGGTCGGCATCGTATTCGTCGTGCTGCTGACGCTGGCTTACGCGCTGCATTACCGGCATCAACACGCGCGCTGACCGCGCGGCCCCGTTTTTCGTGCTGCGTGGCTCAGTGGCGGCCGGTGCTGCCGAAGCCGCCTTCGCCGCGATCGCTCTCGGCGAATTCGTGGACGATGTTGAACTGCGCCTGCACGACCGGCACGATCACGAGCTGCGCGAGCCGTTCGAACGGGTTCGGCACGAATTCGGTCTGGCCGCGGTTCCACGTCGAGACCATCAACTGACCCTGATAGTCGGAGTCGATCAGGCCGACGAGATTGCCGAGCACGATCCCGTGCTTGTGGCCGAGGCCCGAGCGCGGCAGGATCAGCGCCGCATAGCCGGGATCGGCGAGGTGGATCGCGAGGCCCGTCGGCACGAGCGTGGTTTCGCCCGGCTTCAGCGTGACCGGGGCGTCGAGGCACGCGCGCAGGTCGAGGCCGGCGCTGCCGGTGGTCGCGTAGGCGGGCAGGTAGTCGCGCATGCGCGCGTCGAGAATCTTCAGGTCGAGTTTCATGCGGTCGTCGAATCGGTCGGGAAGGGCGCGGCGGCCAGTGCCGCCGCGCGGGGATCAGATCAGGCGATTGTCGGGCAGGCGCTTCGCGATTTCCGCGACGAGCGCATGCGCGAGTTCGTCCTTGGGCGCGCGCGGCAGGCGCGTGAGGCCGGCGGCCTCGAACAGCACGACTTCGTTGTCGTCGCGGCCGAACGTCAGCGGGCCGAGGTTGCCGACGAGCAGCGGCACGTTCTTGCGCTTGCGCTTCTCGTCGCCGTGCACGTCGAGGTCGCCGCTTTCGGCCGCGAAGCCGACGCAGAACGGCGCATCGGGCAGCGCGGCGACCGACGCGAGGATGTCGGGGTTCTCGACGAACGCGAGCGCCGGCATCTTGCGGTCGGCCGTCTTCTTCATCTTGTGCTCGGCCGGCTGGTCGACGCGCCAGTCGGCGACCGCCGCCACCGCGATGAAGATGTCGGCATCGGCGACCGCCTGCATCACCGCGTCGTACATTTGCTGCGCGGTCTGCACGTCCTGGCGGGTCACGCCCCACGGCGTGTCGAGCGCGACCGGCCCGGCGACGAGATGCACGTCGGCGCCCGCCTGCTGCGCGGCGCGCGCGAGCGCGAAGCCCATCTTGCCGCTGGAGCGGTTCGTCAGGCCGCGGACCGGGTCGAGCGGCTCGAACGTCGGCCCGGCCGTGATCAGCACGCGCCGGTGCGCGAGCACTTTCGGCGCGAAGTGCGCGACGATCGCTTCATAGATCGCCTCGGGTTCGAGCATGCGGCCGTCGCCGACTTCGCCGCATGCCTGCGCGCCCGAGTCCGGGCCGAGCACCGATACGCCGTCCGCGCGCAGTTGCGCGGCGTTGCGTTGCGTGGCCGGGTTCTGCCACATCTGGCGGTTCATCGCGGGCACGACGAGCAGCGGGCAGTCGCGTGCGACGCACAGCGTCGACAGCAGGTCGTCGGCGAACCCGTGCGCGAGCTTCGCGAGGAAATCCGTCGACGCGGGCGCGATCACGATCGCGTCGGCTTCGCGCGACAGGTCGATGTGCGCCATGTTGTTGTCGATGCGCGCGTCCCACTGGCTCGTATAGACGGGCCGCCCCGACAGCGCCTGCATCGTGACGGGTGTGATGAACTGGGTGGCGGCGTCGGTCATCGCGACCTGCACGGTCGCACCGGCCTTCACGAGCAGCCGCGTGAGTTCGGCGATCTTGTAGCAGGCGATGCCGCCCGTCAGGCCGAGAACGAGGTGTTTTCCTGCGAGTTCTGCGTGTGCCAACTCAGGCCTCCTGGGGTCAAACGGAACGGCCGGCGCGAAGCCGGCCGTCGACACGGAGTATGCGCGCTCAGCGCGAGCCGCGCACGCGCCGCAGCTCGTCGTAGACCAGCAGCACCGCGCCCACCGTGATCGCGGAATCGGCGAGGTTGAACGCCGGGAAGTGCCACGCGCCGAGATGGAAATCGAGGAAGTCGATCACGTGACCGTAGACGAGCCGGTCGATCACGTTGCCGAGCGCGCCGCCGAGGATCAGCGCGAGCGACAGGCTGAACAGGCGTTGCTGGCCGTGACGGCGCAGCAGGAAGCAGATCACGAGCGTCGCACCGATGCCGAGCGCGGTGAACGCCCAGCGCTGCCAGCCGCTCGCGGCCGACAGGAAGCCGAACGCGGCGCCGCGGTTGTACACCAGCACGAGATTGAAGAACGACGTCAGCGCATGCTGCGCGCCGTACGCGAACGTTTTCAGGATCGCGATCTTCGACAACTGGTCGAACAGGATCACGATCAGCGAAATGCCGAGCCAGGGCGCGAGCGCGCCGCTGGCCGGTTTCGACAGGGTCTTCGCCATATTTATGCAGCGCTCCGGATTTCGCCGTTTTCAAACAGGTTCGAGAAGCAGCGGCCGCACAGCGTCGGATGATCGGCGTGCGCGCCGACATCTTCGCGGTAGTGCCAGCAGCGTTCGCACTTCTGGTACTTCGACGCGGCCACGTCGACGCTTTCCTGCGCGTCGTCGTCGACCTTGACGACCGTCGCGGCCGACGTGATCAGCACGAACTTCAGATCGTCGCCGAGGCTCGTCAGCGCGTCGTAGCGCGCGCCGCTCGCATGCACGGCCACTTCGGCCTGCAGCGACGAACCGATGCGGTTCGCGGTGCGCGCTTCCTCGAGCGCCTTCGTCACGTTGCCGCGCACGTCGCGCAGCAGCGCCCACTTCTCGATCAGCGCGGCCGCGCCGGCGACTTCCGGATACGCATAGTAGGTCTCCGTGAAGATCGTGTCGCTCGCCGGTTGGAACACCTTCCACGCTTCTTCCGCCGTGAACGACAGGAACGGCGCGAGCACGCGCAGCAGGCCTTGCGTCAGGTGGTACAGCGCCGTTTGCGCGGAACGGCGCGCGCGCGAATCGGCGGCGCTCGTGTACAGGCGATCTTTCAGCACGTCGAGGTAGAAGCCGCCGAGATCCTCCGAGCAGTACGTCTGCAGCTTCGCGACGACCGGGTGGAACTCGTACTTCTCGTAGTGGCCGAGCAGTTCCGTCTGCAGTTGCTGCGAGAACGCGACCGCGTAGCGGTCGATCTCGAGCCATTCGTCGACCGGCACCGCGTGCTGCGCGAAGTCGAAATCCGACAGGTTCGCGAGCAGGAAGCGCAGCGTGTTGCGGATGCGGCGATAGCCTTCCGTCACGCGCTTCAGGATTTCCTCGGAGATCGCGAGCTCGCCCGAGTAGTCGGTCGACGCGATCCACAGGCGGATGATTTCCGCGCCGAGGCGGTTCGCGACTTCATGCGGGTCGATGCCGTTGCCGAGCGACTTGCTCATCTTGCGGCCTTCGCCGTCGACCGTGAAGCCGTGCGTGAGCAGGCCCTTGTACGGCGCGCGGCCGTCGAGCATCGATGCCGTGAGCAGCGACGAGTGGAACCAGCCGCGGTGCTGGTCGGAGCCTTCGAGGTACAGGTCGGCCGGGAACTGCAGCTGATCCTTGTGCGAGCCGCGCAGCACGTGCCAGTGCGTCGTGCCCGAGTCGAACCACACGTCGAGCGTGTCGCGGTTCTTTTCGTACAGGTTCGCGTCGTCGCCGATCAGCTCGCGCGGGTCGAGCGATTGCCATGCTTCGATGCCCGACTGCTCGACGCGCTTCGCGACTTCCTCGAGCAGCTCGAGCGTGCGCGGGTGCAGCTCGCCGGTTTCCTTGTGCACGAAGAACGCCATCGGCACGCCCCACTGGCGCTGGCGCGACAGCGTCCAGTCGGGACGGTTCGCGATCATGCTGAACAGGCGCTGCTTGCCCCACGACGGGTAGAACGCGGTCGCGTCGACGCCTTCGAGCGCCGTCTCGCGCAGCGTCTTGCCGCCGTCGCGCGGCGCCACGTCCATGCCGGCGAACCATTGCGACGTCGCGCGGTAGATGATCGGCGTCTTGTGGCGCCAGCAGTGCATGTAGCTGTGCGTGTACTTCTCGCTGCGCAGCAGCGAGCCGGCCGCGTTCAGCGCGTCGACGATCTTCGGGTTCGCGTCCCAGATCGACAGGCCGCCGAACAGCGGCAGCGACTCGATGTAGCGGCCGTCGCCCATCACCGGGTTGATGATGTCGGAATCGGTCATCCCGTGCGCCTTGCACGACTGGAAGTCCTCGATGCCGTACGCGGGCGACGAGTGCACGACGCCCGTACCCGTATCGGTCGTCACGTAGTCGCCGAGGTAGACGGGCGCGGTGCGCTGGTAGCCGGGGTGGGCCGACGCGAGCGGGTGGTGGAAGCGCAGGTTCGCGAGCTTCACGCCGGGGGCGGTCGCGACGACGCGGCCGGTCAGCTTGAAGTCGGCCATGCAGGCTTCGACGCGCTCCTGCGCGATGATCAGCAGCCCGCGCTCGGTGTCGACCAGCGCGTAGACGATTTCCGGGTGGAGGTTCAGCGCCTGGTTGGCGGGAATCGTCCACGGCGTGGTGGTCCAGATCACGACGCCGCCTTCGGCGCGCGGCAGCGCCGGCAGGCCGAACGCGTGCGCGGTCTTTTCCGGCTCCGCGAACGCGAACATCACGTCGATCGTCGGGTCGGTGCGGTCCTTGTACTCGACCTCCGCTTCCGCGAGCGCCGAGCCGCAGTCGAAGCACCAGTTCACCGGCTTCAGCCCGCGATACACGTAGCCCTTCTCGATGATCTTGCCGAGCGCGCGGATCTCTTCCGCCTCGTTCACGAAGTTCATCGTCTTGTACGGGTTGGCCCAGTCGCCGAGCACGCCCAGGCGCTTGAAGCCGACCTTCTGCTTCTCGATCTGCTCGGTCGCGTACGCGCGCGCCTTGCTCATCACTTCGGCCGCCGGCAGCGACTTGCCGAACTGCTTCTCGATCTGGATTTCGATCGGCATCCCGTGGCAATCCCAGCCCGGCACGTACGGCGCGTCGAAGCCGGCCATGTTGCGCGACTTGACGACGATGTCCTTCAGGATCTTGTTGACCGCGTGGCCGAGGTGGATGTCGCCGTTCGCATACGGCGGGCCGTCGTGCAGGATGAACTTCGGCCGGCCCTTGCTGGCCGCGCGGATCTTGTCGTAGATGCCGCGCTCTTCCCACTCCTTGACCCACTGCGGCTCGCGCTTGGGCAGGTCGCCGCGCATCGGGAACGGCGTGTCGAGCAGGTTGACCGGATACTTCGCCTGCGGTTTCGAATCGGCTTTCTTGTTGCTCATGATGGGATCGCTATCTAAATCGGGGGACGCTCGGGCGTCGTGAATCGGGTAGGCGCGCGAGCAGGCGCGCGAGGGTGCGGCGCCAGGGCGCCGCCGTCCGGATCAGCTAATTCGGTCGGTGGCCGACGTCGCGAAGCCCGTCGCCCGGCTGCCCGGCGCACGGTCGCGCTCGACGAAGTACGCGCGCGCGTTCGCGACGTCCAGCGCGATCGCGCGCGACAGCGCCTCGAGATCGTCGAACTTCGCCTCGTCGCGCAGCTTCTTCAGGAATTCCACACGGATCAGCTTGCCGTACGCGTCGCCGTGCCAGTCGAGCAGGTGGACTTCGAGCAGCACGCGGCCCGAATCGTCGACGGTCGGACGCAGCCCGAGGCTCGCGACGCCCGGCAGCGGCTCGGGGCCGAGGCCGTGCACCTGCACGACGAAGATGCCCGCGAGCGCCGGCCGCTTGTGCGCGATCGGCAGGTTCAGCGTCGGGAAGCCGAGATCGCGGCCGAGCTTCAGCCCGTGCGCGACGTGGCCGCTGATCGCATAGCCGTGGCCGAGCGCCTGTGCGGCCGCGTCGAGATCGCCCGCGGCGAGCGACGCGCGCACGCCGGAGCTGGAAATGCGCGTGCCGTCGCTGCCGGCCACCGTGCCCATCTGCTCGACCTCGAAGCCGTGCTGCTCGCCGGCCGCCTTCAGCGTGTCGAAGGTGCCCGCGCGCTTCGCGCCGTAGCAGAAATCGTCGCCGACCATCATCCAGCGCGTGTGCAGGCCGTTCACCAGCGTGCGCTCGACGAACGCCTGCGGCGACTGGCTCGCGAACGTGTGGTTGAAGTGCTCGACGACGACGCGGTCGACACCGTGCTCGCGCAGCGCCTCGAGCTTGTCGCGCAGCATCGCGATGCGCGGCGGCGCGCCGGCCGGATTGAAGAATTCGCGCGGGTGCGGCTCGAACGTCATCACGCACACGGGCAGGCCGCGCGCGTCCGCCGCCGCGCGCACGCGCGCGAGCAGGGCCTGGTGGCCGCGATGGACACCGTCGAAGTTGCCGATCGTCAGCGCGCACGGGGCGCGGCTCTCGGCGTTGGGCAGGCCGCGGAAGACTTTCACGATAGCGGATGCAGCGTCGGGGAATGAGCGGTGGAATGCCGCAAAGCAGAAGATTATAAACGTTCGGGCGGGCCGACGGCCGAGAAGGCGGGAAACGCGAGGGCGAATGGTAAAATTGGCGGATGAAAAAACTCGTGATCCTGATTTCCGGTCGCGGCAGCAACATGGAGGCCATCGTCCGCGCGTGCGCGCAGGAACGCTGGCCGGCCGAGATTGCCGCCGTGATCGCCAACCGGCCCGATGCGGCCGGACTGGCTTTTGCCGCGTCGCACGGGGCGGCGACGGCGGTGGTCGACCACCGGTCGTTCGACGGCCGCGACAGCTTCGACGCGGCGCTCGCCGCCGAGATCGACCGTTTCTCGCCCGATCTCGTCGTCCTCGCCGGCTTCATGCGCATCCTGACGCCCGCATTCGTCAGACGATACGAAGGCCGGCTGCTCAACATCCATCCGTCGCTGCTGCCGAGCTTCAAGGGCATCCACACGCACCAGCAGGCGCTCGACGCCGGCGTCGCGCTGCATGGCGCGAGCGTGCATTTCGTCATTCCGGAGCTCGACAGCGGCGCGATCGTCGCGCAGGGCGCGGTGCCCGTGCGCGCCGGCGACGACGCGGCCGCGCTCGCGCGGCGTGTGCTGGCGGTCGAGCATGTGCTGTATCCGCGTGCGGTGCGCTGGTTCGTCGAGGGGCGGCTGCGCCTCGAGAACGGCCGCGCAGTGGTGGCGCCCGACGAGGCGCGCTGGATTTTCGCGGATCAACCGCATACCGAAACGAGTGAGGGCGTATGAAGCTGCACGGATTCCTGATCGGCCAGACCGAGACTTTGCTGGCCGAGGTGCTGAAATTCGCCGGCCCCGCCGACGCGACGACGAGCCGGTTCTTCCGTGCGCACCCGAAGCTCGGGCATGCGGAGCGCGGCGTGATCGCCGAGGCCGTGTTCGCGGTGCTGCGCCGGAAGATGGAGTTTTCGCATCTGGCCGAGAGCGGCACCGGCACGCCCGCGCGGCGCCTCACGCTGCTGGGCCTGATGCAGACGGTCGGTCGCAATGCGCTGAAGCCGTTCCTGTCCGACACCGAGTCGGCATGGCTCGAACACGTGTCGAAGATCGATCCGGCGAGCCTGCCGGTGCGCATCCGCACGAACCTGCCCGACTGGATTCACCAGGCGCTGTCGGCCCGTTTCGACGCCGAGGAGCTCGCGCAGCTCGCCGCCGCGCTGAACTACCCGGCGCCGCTCGACCTGCGTGCCAACGCGCAGAAGGCGACCCGCGACCAGGTGATCGACGCGCTGCGCGCGAGCGGCATCGATGCGGGCGCGACGCCGTTCGCGCCGTTCGGCGTGCGCGTGGTCGGCAAGCCGGCGCTGACGCGCCTGAAGCTGTTCGAGGAAGGCGCGATCGAGGTGCAGGACGAAGGCAGCCAGCTGCTGTGCTCGCTGGTCGCGCCGCGGCGCGGCGAAATGGTCGTTGATTTCTGCGCGGGCGCGGGCGGCAAGACGCTCGCGCTCGGTGCGATGATGCGCTCGACGGGGCGCCTCTATGCGTTCGACGTGTCGGAGAAGCGCCTCGCGAAGCTGAAGCCGCGCCTCGCGCGCAGCGGGCTGTCGAACGTCAACCCGGTGCTGATCGACAGCGAGCACGACGCGAAGATCAAGCGGCTCGCCGGCAAGATCGACCGCGTGCTGGTCGACGCGCCGTGCAGCGGCCTCGGCACGCTGCGCCGCAATCCCGACCTGAAGTGGCGCCAGACGCGCACCGCGATCGACGAGCTGACGCCGAAGCAGGCGTCGATCCTCGCGAGCGCCGCGCGCCTCGTGAAGAAGGGCGGCCGGCTCGTCTACGCGACCTGCAGCGTGCTCGATGCCGAGAACGAGCGCATCGTCGAACAGTTCCTCGCCGATCATCCCGAGTTCGTGCTGGTGCCGGCGCAGAAGGTGCTGGCCGACCAGCGCGTCGAACTCGAGACGGGCGACTACCTGTCGCTGTGGCCGCACCGTCACGCGACGGACGGCTTCTTCGCCGCGGTGCTCGAACGCCGCGCCGCGCAGTAACGGCTGGCCGGACGGACGATGGAGAGTCTGCAGAGCCGCCTGCTGTCGCGCCGGCTGGCATCGGTGATTCGCGATTTCCACCAGCCGGTGATGATCTGGCAGGCGGCGATTCTCGTCGGTGCGCTGTGTCTCGCGTGGGTGGCCGCGCGCTTCGTGCACGCTCGGATCGATGCGCGGCGCCGGGCAGCCGGACGCGCGCCGGGCGCGGGCGCGCAAAGCCTGAAGCGTGCGTTGTTTCCGTTGTTCGGCGGCGTGTTCGTCGGCGGCGCGCAGCTCGCGTTCGAGCCGTTCATGTCGACGTCGCTGCTGTCGCTCGCGCTCGTGCCGCTGTTCGGCATCGGGCTGATCTACGTGCTGTTCTTCTTCGCGCGGCGCGTGTTCGCGCGCGACGGCCACACGCACGCGTGGCTGTCGGTCGTCGAGAAGATCGTGTCGACCGTCGTGTGGGCCGCGATGGTGATGACCGTGCTCGGCATCCAGCGCGACGTGCTCGGCTGGCTCGACAGCGTGCAGTTCCGGGTCGCGACCGCGCACCTCACGCTGCTGTCGGTGATCTCGGGCGCGCTGTGGGTGTGCGTGACGCTGATGGTCGCGATGTGGCTCGGCTCGGTGCTCGAGGATCGCCTGTCGCGCGCGAGCACGCTCGACGCGAACCTGAAGGTCGTGCTGTCGCGGGTCGGCCGCGCGCTGCTCGTGTTCGCGGCGATCCTGATCGGGTTGTCGCTCGTCGGCATCGACGTGACGGTGCTCGGCGTGTTCGGCGGCGCGGTGGGCGTCGGCCTCGGGTTCGGGCTGCAGAAGATCGCGAGCAACTACGTGTCGGGCTTCATCATCCTGCTCGACCGCTCGCTGCGGCTCGGCGATGCGATCAGCGTCGGCGGGCTGCAGGGCGTCGTCACGCAGATCCGCACGCGCTACACGGTCGTGCGCGGCCTCGACGGCAACGAGACGCTGATCCCGAACGAGAAGCTGATCACCGACGTCGTGCAGAACCAGTCGTCGTACCTGACGCGCGGCTACGCGAAGGTCGCGGTGCAGGTCGCCTACACGAGCGACGTCGAGCAGGCACTCGCATTGCTCGCCGAAGCCGCGAAGGACGTGCCGCGCGTGCTGGCCGAGCCGGCGCCGACGCCGTACCTCGCGAGTTTCGGCGCGGACGGGATCGACCTGGAGCTGGGCTTCTGGATCGAGGATGCGGCGAAAGGCACGTCGGGCGTGCGCTCGAGCGTGAACCGCAACATCTGGCGGCTGTTCGGCGAGCACGGCATTTCCATTCCTTTTCCGCAGCGCGAAGTGCGCGTGGTCGGGCTGCCGGACGGTTTTCCCGCGGCCGGCGCGGCGGCCGGGCGCGATCCGGCTGCCGCCAACGGTGCGCTGGACGCGCGCGCGCCGGCGGCATAGCGCTCGCGGCCGGTCAATCGTACCGATTTCGCGGTCGAAACCGGATCGCAGACCTTTCCCAGTCCGCCCATGGACCGCGCGGATTGCGTGAGGGCAAGAAAATGTTCATTTTTTACAAAGACTTGGAACGGTTGAAGTAAAATTCTGGTCTACACGCGGTATGCTTTCATTCTTCTGACGCCAACGGGCGTCGCTCTCATCACAGGTAACTGCCTTGTTGAATTCCCTGCTCGATTTTCTTTCCCACGGGCTCCTGCATTTTTCGTGGTGGCAGGTCGCGTTGTTCGCGCTCGCCGTCACGCACGTCACGATCATCGGCGTGACGGTCTACCTGCACCGCTGCCAGGCGCACCGCGCGCTGGAGCTGCATCCGATCGCGAGCCACTTCTTCCGCCTGTGGCTGTGGATGACCACCGGCATGCTGACCGGCCAGTGGGCCGCGATTCACCGCAAGCACCACGCGAAGTGCGAGACCGAGGAAGATCCGCACAGCCCGCAGACGCGCGGCATCTGGAAGGTGTTCCTCGAGGGTGCCGAGCTGTATCGCGCGGAAGCGAAGAACGAAGAGACGATGCGCAAGTTCAGCCGCGGCACGCCGAACGACTGGATCGAACGCAACGTCTACTCGAAGTACCCGATTCTCGGCGTGAGCCTGATGATGGTCATCGACGTCGCGCTGTTCGGCGTGCTCGGCCTGACCGTGTGGGCCGTGCAGATGGTGTGGATTCCGTTCTGGGCGGCGGGCGTCGTCAACGGCTTCGGTCACTTCTGGGGCTATCGCAACTTCAACTCGGCCGACGCGAGCACGAACCTGTTCCCGTGGGGCATCGTGATCGGCGGCGAGGAACTGCACAACAACCACCATACGTTCGCGACGTCGGCGAAGCTGTCGAACAAGTGGTACGAGTTCGACATCGGCTGGATGTACATCCGCATCATGTCGGCATTCGGTCTCGCGAAGGTGAAGAAGGTCGCGCCCACGCCGCGTCTGAACAAGCCTAAGACGGTGCTCGACCAGGAAACGCTGCAGGCCGTGCTGTCGAACCGCTACGAAGTGATGGCTCGCTACGGCAAGGCCGTCAAGCGTGCCTACCGCCAGGAGCTCGCGCACCTGAAGGAACTCGGTTCGAGCGAGAAGTACCAGTTGATGCGCAGCGCGCGCAAGTGGTTCCACAAGGACGCCGACGGCCTCGACGAGCCGCAGAAGAAGCTGCTGCCGGAAATCTTCGCGAACAGCCAGAAGCTGCATACGTACTTCCAGCTGCGCCAGGATCTCGCCGCGATCTGGGACCGTTCGACCGCGTCGCGCGAACAGCTTCTCGCGCAATTACAGGATTGGTGCCATCGCGCAGAACAAAGCGGCATCAAGGCGCTGCAGGAATTCGCGACGCGCCTGCGCCGCTACGCCTGATTCGAAATCGATTAGAATCTCAGGACGTCACAAACCCCGCGTTGGCGGGGTTTTTTCATTTGGGCGGCTCGTTTTTGCAGGATGGCCCAGGCGCCGGAATTGGTGTGAAGTTTGGGCGCCGCGTCAGGGCCGAAAAACCGCTCACACCGACCGCGAAGCATGGGGCCCAGGTATGCGCTAAAGCGCCAACTTGGGCCGACCGCGTAGCATGGGGCCCAAGTAAGCGCTAAAGCGCTAACTTGGGCCGACAGGAGATATGGAGATGCAATCGACGATCAAATCCGTCGAGTACGACCGGCCGGTGTCGGCAGGCACCGTCTGTAGCGTCGGGCAAGCATGGGCCAAGGTGCCCGATGCGCCGTCCGCCGAGGAGCGCGCTGCGCTGAAGGCGCGCATCAAGGCGTTGCTCGCCCGTGAAAAGGCCGTGCTCGTCGCCCACTACTACGTGGATGCCGAACTGCAGGAACTGGCCGACGAAACGGGCGGCTGCGTGGCGGATTCGCTCGAAATGGCTCGCTTCGGCCGCGATCACGACGCGCAGACGCTGGTCGTCGCCGGCGTGCGCTTCATGGGCGAGACCGCGAAGATCCTGAGCCCGAACAAGCGAATCCTGATGCCCGATCTCGACGCGACCTGTTCGCTCGACCTCGGCTGCCCGGTCGACGAATTCTCGGCATTCTGCGATGCGCATCCGGACCGTACCGTGGTCGTCTACGCGAACACCAGCGCGGCCGTGAAGGCGCGCGCGGACTGGATGGTCACGTCGTCGATCGGCCTCGAGATCGTGGCCGACCTGCACGCGCGCGGCGAAAAGATCATCTGGGCGCCGGACCGCCATCTCGGCAGCTATATCCAGAAGAAAACCGGCGCCGACATGCTGCTGTGGCAGGGCTCGTGCCTCGTCCACGACGAGTTCAAGGGCATCGAGCTCGACCTGCTGCGCGCCGAATATCCGGACGCGAAGGTGCTCGTGCATCCGGAATCGCCGGAAAACGTCGTCGCGCAGGCCGACGTCGTCGGCTCGACCACGCAGCTGATCGACGCGGCCGTCAAGTTCGACGCGAAGCGCTTCATCGTCGCGACCGACCTCGGCATCCTGCACAAGATGCAGCTTGCCGCGCCCGGCAAGACTTTCATCGCCGCGCCGACGGCCGGCAACAGCGCGACCTGCAAGAGCTGCGCGCACTGCCCGTGGATGGCGATGAACGGCCTCGCGAACCTCGCCGACGTGCTCGAGCGCGGTCACAACGAGATCTTCGTCGATCCCGCGATCGGCGAACGCGCGCGCTTGCCGATCGACCGGATGCTCGAATTCGCGGCCGCGCACAAGAAGCGCGTGCAGGCGAGCGGCGACCTGCAGCGCGACCAGCAGCTGTTCGCGAACGTGGGGGCCGCATGAGCAACGCCGTCTCCCCGCTGTTCGACGCCGTCCGCGCCCAATACGGGGCGGCATTCGACGAAGCGATCGCGCGCAACGTGGCCGACGCGATCGCCGAGGACGTCGGTGCCGGCGACCAGACCGGGCGGCTCGTGCCGGCCGGCGAGCGCCGCCGTGCGCGGATCATCGTGCGCGAGGAAGCCGTGTTGTGCGGCGTGCCGTGGTTCGAGGCCGTGATCGCGCGGATCGATCCGTCGATCGTCGTGCAATGGCGCTATCGCGAAGGCGACCGGATGATGCCCGATTCGGCCGTGTGCGAACTCGAGGGGCCGGCGCGCGCGTTGCTGACGGCCGAGCGCAACGGGCTGAACTTCCTGCAGCTGCTGTCGGGCGTCGCGACGGCGACGCGCCGTTACGTCGATCGTGTCGAAGGTACGCGCGCGAAGATCCTCGATACGCGCAAGACGCTGCCGGGGCTGCGGCTCGCGCAGAAGTACGCGGTCCGGGTGGGCGGCGGCGAGAACCAGCGTCTCGCGCTGTACGACGGCATCCTGATCAAGGAGAACCACATCGCGGCGGCAGGCGGCGTCGGTGAAGCCCTCGATGCGGCGTTCGCGCTCGAATCGGGCGTGCCGGTGCAGATCGAAGTCGAGACGCTTGCGCAGCTCGACGCGGCACTCGCGCATGGCGCGCAATCGGTGCTGCTCGACAACTTCACGCTGGACATGATGCGCGAAGCGGTACGCGTCGCGGCCGGCAAGGCCGTGCTCGAAGTGTCCGGCGGCGTCAATTTCGATGCGGTGCGCACGTTCGCGGAGACGGGCGTCGATCGCATCTCGATCGGCGCGCTGACGAAGGACGTGCGGGCGACGGACTATTCGATGCGGATCGTCGACTGACCGATTCGCGTCCGATCGGACAAAAAGGCCGTTGGCGCGCAAACGCCAACGGCCTTTTTCTTGTGCGGCCGCAGCCGGGAAGGGCGGCGCGCCGCTCAGCGGCGCGAGCGCGGCGTGAGCACGCTCGGCAGCGCCTTCGGCAGCGTATGCGGCCAGTCGCGGCTGTAGTGCAGCCCGCGGCTTTCGCGGCGCGAGTACGCGCTCTTCACGATCAGCGTTGCCACGTCGACGAGGTTGCGCAGTTCGAGCAGATCGCGCGTCACGCGGAAGTTCGCGTAGTACTCGTGGATTTCGTCGCGCAGCAGCGACAGCCGGTGCTTCGCGCGTTCGAGACGCTTGTCGGTGCGCACGATGCCGACGTAGTTCCACATCAGGCGGCGCAGTTCGTCCCAGTTGTGCGCCACGACGACTTCCTCGTCCGCGTCCGACACGCGGCTTTCGTCCCAGGCGGGCAGCGCGGCCGGCGTGTCGGCGTCGAAGCCGGCGGCCTCGATCGCCCCGGCTGCCGCGCGGCCGATCACGAGACATTCGAGCAGCGAGTTGCTCGCGAGCCGGTTCGCGCCGTGCAGCCCCGTGTACGACGTTTCGCCGACCGCATACAGGCCGGCGAGATCGGTGCGGCCCGCGAGATCGGTGACGACGCCGCCGCACGTATAGTGCGCGGCCGGCACGACGGGGATCGGCTGTTTCGCGATGTCGATGCCGAATTCGAGGCAGCGCGCATGGATCGTCGGGAAGTGCTCGCGCAGGAATGCTTCCGGCTGATGGCTGATGTCGAGATACACGCAGTCGATCCCGCGCTTCTTGATCTCGAAGTCGATCGCGCGTGCGACGATGTCGCGCGGCGCGAGTTCGGCGCGTGGATCGTGCGAGGGCATGAAGCGCGTACCGTCGGGCAGCTTCAGCAGGCCGCCTTCGCCGCGCACGGCTTCCGAAATCAGGAACGATTTCGCGTACGGATGGAACAGGCAGGTGGGGTGGAACTGGATGAATTCCATGTTCGACACGCGGCAGCCGGCACGCCATGCCATCGCGATGCCGTCGCCGGTCGCGGTATCGGGGTTCGTCGTGTACAGGTAGACCTTGCCCGCGCCACCGGTGGCGAGCACCGTGTGCGGCGCCTCGATCGTGATCGTGCGGTCGTTGTCGACGTCGAGCGCATACAGGCCGTGACAGCGGCGGCCGGGCAGCCCGAGCCGGTCCGACGTGATCAGGTCGATCGCGTGGTGGTTTTCGAGGAACGTGATGTTCGGATGCCGGCGCGCCCGCTCCGACAGTGTCGCGAGCACCGCATGGCCGGTCGCATCGGCCGCATGGATGATCCGGCGGTGGCTGTGACCGCCTTCGCGCGTCAGGTGAAAGCCGAGTTCGGCCGCGTCGTCCTTCGTGAACGGCACGCCTTGCGAGATCAGCCATTCGATCGCTTCGCGGCCGTGCTCGACGATGTAGCGCGTCGCGCCTTCGTCGCACAGGCCGCCGCCGGCGACCAGCGTGTCGTCGACGTGGTTCTCGATGCTGTCCGCCGAGTCGAGGACCGCCGCGATGCCGCCCTGCGCGTTATCGCTCGCCCCCTCCATCATCGAACGTTTCGCGATCAGCGCGACACGTCGCGTGCTGGCCAGATTGAGTGCGACCGACAGCCCTGCCAGGCCGCTGCCGACGATCGCCACGTCGAATTTCATGCTGCATCTCCATCGTTACGCTTTTTGATCTTGCGTTCCGTCGGCTGTCGCCGCGGAAAGGGGAGAGCATACCGCGTCGGGGGCCCGCGCGTGCGCAAAACAAAAAGCCCCGCATGTGCGGGGCTTTTCGGTCACCGTCAAGCTGGCAGAAACCGGAGATTACTTGATCTTGGTTTCTTTGTATTCCACATGCTTGCGGACGACGGGATCGAACTTCTTGATCGCCATCTTTTCCGGCATGTTGCGCTTGTTCTTCGTGGTCGTGTAGAAGTGACCCGTACCAGCGGTCGACTCGAGCTTGATCTTGTCGCGGGCGCCTTTTGCCATGATTGTGCTCCTTGGGCTTAGGCTTCGCCGCGTGCGCGCAGGTCAGCGAGCACGGAATCGATGCCGTTCTTGTCGATCAGGCGCAGGCCGGCGTTCGAGACGCGCAGACGCACCCAGCGGTTTTCGCTCTCCACCCAGAACCGGCGGTTTTGCAGGTTCGGCAGGAAGCGGCGCTTCGTCTTGTTGTTGGCGTGGGAAACGTTGTTGCCGCTCATCGGCGCTTTCCCAGTTACTTGGCATACGCGTGCCATGAGAGCACTCCTAATACGCTAAATTCGGGGTTCGATCGCCGGTGAAGGTTCCATCGCACCGCCACGTGATCCATGGCTGCACTCAGAACGCCGTAGCCCTTACAGACAAGGCCCTTCGATGGCTAGAACTGGTTGGAAAAAAGACAGACGGCGATTCTAGCAGAAAAAGTTCAGAAAAATCAAACCTAATTTCGCTTCGCCGTTGCGGCGCCCTGGGACGGGCTGCCGCGCCACAGTCTACAGCCAACCGGCCCGCGCGAACGAGAAAGTATCGCTGACGCCGACGACGACGTGATCGAGCAGCCGCACGTCGACGAGCTCGAGCGCGTCTTTCAGCACGCGCGTCAGGCGGCGGTCTTCCGCGCTCGGCTGCACCGCGCCCGACGGATGGTTGTGCGCGACGATCAGCGCCGCGGCGTTCTGTTGCATCGCGCGGCGCACGATCTCGCGCGGATAGACGGCCATCCGCGTGAGCGAGCCGCGCGCGAGTTCCTCCATGTCGATCATGCGGTTGCGGGCGTCCAGATAGACCGCGACGAATACTTCGTGCGGGAGCGTGCCGATCTTCATTCGCAGGCAATCCTCGACGGCGCCGGGCGAATCGATCTGCATGCCGTCCCGTGCCTTCTCCTCCAGCATGCGCCGGGCGATCTCGGTGACCGCGACCAGCCGCGCGGAGCGCGCGGGGCCGATGCCGGGGTGCGCCTCGAAATCGTCGGCGCCCGCTTCGAGCAATCCGCGCAGCGACTTGTACTGCTTGATCAGATCGCGGGCGATGACGAATACGTCGTGACCGGGCTTGCCGGTGCCGAGCAGCAGCGCGATCAGTTCGTCGTCGGTCAGCGCGGCCGGCCCGCGCTCCAGCAGCCGCTCGCGCGGCCGCTCCGGCCGCCAGTCGCCCGGCCGGCGCCTGCGCCGGTTGATCGGGATGACGCGGGCGGGCGGATCGGCCGGTGCATCGGTGGTGTCGCGGCATTCGGCCGACGGCAGGATGAGGCGGGGTGACAGCATGGTCTGAACTCCATTGGCGGCGGGCGGCGTGCGCGACGTCGTCGCACTTTCCGCCTTGCACGCTCAGGTGACTTACAATATTGGCTTTGCGCCGGGCCATTCGGCCGTAGCGGGCGCCGACCGAACGAGTAATTCATGAGCCTCATCGATCTATCCGAAGTGAAGCCCGGTTCCCACGTCACGTTGCATTACCGGCTGGCACTGGCCGACGGCGCCGACATCGTCAACACCTTCTCGGACAAGCCGGCCACGCTGTTGCTGGGCGCGGGGCAACTGGCGCCGTCGCTGGAACAGATTCTGCTCGGGCTCAGGGTCGGCGACCACTCGACTTTTCAGCTAGCGCCCGATCAGGGGTTCGGCCCCCGCAATCCCGACATGCTTCAGCGCGTGACGCTGTCGACGCTGCGCGAGAACGGGATGGTCGGCGACGATTTCACGCCGGGCGAGCTCATCGAGTTCAACGCACCGGATGGCGGCCGCTACGCGGGGGTGCTGAAGGAAGTCAGCGAGACCTCGGCGCTGTTCGACTTCAATCATCCGCTCGCGGGCCAGGCGCTCACGTTCGAAGTGAAAATCATCGGAATCCTGTAATCATGAGTACCACCGATACGCTGTCCGCGCAGACCGTCGCCGCCGACGCCGAAATCCTGCTGGCCCAGCCGCGCGGTTTCTGCGCGGGCGTCGACCGCGCGATCGAGATCGTCGAGCGCGCCATCGCGATGCACGGTGCGCCGATCTACGTGCGTCACGAAATCGTCCACAACAAGTACGTGGTCGAGGATCTGAAGAAGAAGGGCGCGATCTTCGTCGAGGAGCTCGAGGAAGTGCCGGCCGGCAACACCGTGATCTTCAGTGCGCACGGCGTGTCGAAAGCCGTCCGCGACGAGGCGGACGTGCGCGGGTTGCGCATTTACGACGCAACCTGCCCGCTCGTCACGAAGGTGCACGTCGAAGTGGCGAAGATGCGCCAGGACGGCGTCGACATCGTCATGATCGGGCACAAGGGCCATCCCGAGGTCGAAGGCACGATGGGCCAGGTCGAGCGGGGCATGCATCTCGTCGAAAGCGTCGAGGACGTGCAGAAGCTCGAGCTCGCCGATCCCGAGCGCATCGCGCTCGTCACGCAGACGACGCTGTCCGTCGACGACGCGGCCGAGATCATCGGCGCGCTGAAGGCGAAGTATCCGAAGATCCGCGAGCCGAAGAAGCAGGACATCTGCTACGCGACGCAGAACCGGCAGGATGCGGTGAAGTTCATGGCGCCGCAGTGCGACGTCGTGATCGTGGTCGGCAGTCCGAACAGCTCGAACTCGAGCCGGCTGCGCGAAGTGGCCGAAAAGCGCGGGGTGGCCGCGTACATGGTCGATGCGCCGGATCAGATCGATCCGGCATGGGTTGCCGGCAAGCGCCGCATCGGCGTGACGGCCGGCGCGTCGGCGCCCGAAGTGCTCGCCCAGGCCGTGATCGCGCGGCTGCGCGAGCTCGGCGTGCGCAACGTCCGCGCACTCGAGGGCATCGAGGAAAACGTGTCGTTTCCGCTGCCGCGCGGGTTGAACCTGCCGCCCGCGGCCTGATTGCCGCATCGCACCCTGCGGAATACCGAAGCGCGCCCGTCGGCGCGCTTTTTTTGTGCCTCGAAATTCACATCGCAACCGTTATTCCCAAGCATGGTGCAACCCGGTTGCTCCGGGCGCGCCCAATCGTGTCTCAAAATTGGTTGCAATGCAGGAAAACCCCATCGAATCAGGATTATTGGCGTCCTATAAATGGAGTTACAATGCGCCCGTTTTCAAGCCGGAATGGCTTTGAAACGGGTTTTGGCAAGGCGCGGGAGACCATTCGATGCATGTGAAGTTGGCTTACGCCGTGTCCGTCGCCGCACCGGTTGCAATGTTTGCCGGCTGCAGCAAAAAGAGCGACGGCGGGGCGGCCAGGGAGGCTGCGGTGTACGCGGCACCGGCGGCCACCGGCGTGCGCGTCGCCGGAACCGGACCTGCGGCGCCATCGGCGCGCCGTATCGCGCAACTGGGCAGGGACAAGGAAAACGGGGCACGTTTGACGATCGAGGAAATCAACACGCATGGCCTGGCGATCGGGCCGGCAGCGGGCATGCAGGTTGTAGCGCGGCAAGTGGCGGGTCCACGGATGGCGGACGATCGCGGCGTTGCCGGTAGCGTGCCGAAGCCATTGTCTCCCCTTCAATTCGATTCGACGAAACAGCGCGCTGCCGCGACCGACCGTGTCGCGGCGCGCAGCCTGGTTCGTACGATGGATTCCGATGCAGTCCTGACGAAAGTCGGGCGCGCCTGTCGCAACGCCTTCCCGGGCGACGCGGCGCGGAATCCGATCCGTCCTGGCGCGATGCTTGCATGGCACTGGACGGGCCAAGGCACGGATGCCGGGAAACCGGATGACGGCCGTCTCGGCATGCTGCCCCACGACTTCAAGGAGGCCACGAACACCGTCCTCGACGTCGTGACGATTTAGCGACGGGACTCATGACGGCACCGGAACAGTGCGGTGCCGTTTTTGTATCCGCTCCGGCGGCAGGTCCGGCCGTACAGGCCGGGCGGCGCGCGCCGGGACGATCCACCCTTACCGGTATCGACTAGTACCCGCAGTGCCGCCGAGAAGGCGCGATTCCTCGCTTACCCGCGGGGCGCAACGTCCTCCGGCAGCACGGGCCAAGGAGCTTTAAATGGATATTTTCGTCCAGCAGGTTCTCAACGGGCTGGTGCTCGGCAGTGTGTACGCCATCATCGCGTTGGGATACACGATGGTGTATGGCATTCTCGGCATCATCAACTTCGCGCACGGCGACGTGCTGATGATCGGCGCGATGGTCGCGCTGTCGGCCATCACCGTGCTGCAGAACCACTTTCCCGGACTCGGCAACGTCGCGACACTGACGATCGGCCTGGGCATCGCCGCGGTCGTCTGCGCGTTCGTCGGCTTCACGATCGAGCGCGTCGCGTACCGGCCGCTGCGCCGCGCGCCGCGCCTCGCCCCGCTGATCACCGCGATCGGCGTGTCGATCCTGCTGCAGACGGCCGCGATGATCATCTGGTCGCGCAACCCGCTGCCGTTCCCGCAATTGCTGCCGACCGACCCGATCAACGTGATCAAGGCCACCGACACGACGCCCGGCGCCGTGATCTCGGTCACCGAAATCGTGATCATCGCGGTGGCGTTCATCGTGATGGGCGGCCTGCTGCTGCTCGTGCACAAGACCAAGCTCGGCCGCGCGATGCGCGCGATCGCCGAAAGCCCGAATACGGCAAGCCTGATGGGCGTGAACCCGAACTTCGTGATCTCCGCCACGTTCATGATCGGCTCCGCGCTCGCCGCGCTGGCCGGCGTGATGATCGCGTCCGAATACGGCAACGTGCACTTCTACATGGGCTTCATCCCCGGCATGAAGGCGTTCACGGCCGCGGTGCTCGGCGGGATCGGCAACCTCGGCGGCGCGATGGTCGGCGGCGTGCTGCTCGGCCTGATCGAGCAGCTCGGGGCCGGCTACATCGGCAACCTCACGGGCGGCGTGTTCGGCAGCAACTACCAGGACGTGTTCGCCTTCGTCGTGCTGATCATCGTGCTGGTGTTCCGTCCGTCGGGCCTGCTGGGCGAACGTGTCGCGGACCGCGCGTAACGGAAGGGGAGCAAACAACATGACATCCATTCAACCGATCGAATCGTCGACGTCGCTCGTCGAAGAGCGCAACACCGCCAAGACCGTCGTCATCGGCCTGCTCACTGCCGTCCTCGTGATCGCCGCGCCGATCGTGATCGGCTCGGCCGGCGGCAACTACTGGGTCCGCGTGCTCGACTTCGCAATGCTGTACGTGATGCTCGCGCTGGGCCTGAACGTGGTGGTGGGCTTCGCCGGCCTGCTCGACCTCGGCTACATCGCGTTCTACGCGGTGGGCGCCTATACGGCCGCGCTGCTGAGCTCGCCGCACCTGACCTCGCAGTTCGAGTGGATCGCGGCGCTCGCGCCGAACGGGCTGCACGTGCCGTTCCTGATCATCGTGCCGATCGCGATGGCGCTCGCGGCGACCTTCGGGATCCTGCTCGGTGCGCCGACGCTGCGCCTGCGCGGCGACTACCTGGCGATCGTCACGCTCGGCTTCGGTGAAATCGTCCGGATCTTCATGAACAACCTCGACCGTCCGGTGAACATCACCAACGGCCCGAAGGGGATCACGGGCATCGATCCGGTGCACGTCGGCGGCTTCAACCTGTCGCAGACGCACTCGCTGTTCGGCTTCCAGCTGCCGTCGGTGTACATGTACTACTACCTGTTCGTGCTCTGCTCGCTGCTGGTGATCTGGGTGTGTACGCGTCTGCAGCACTCGCGTATCGGCCGTGCGTGGGCCGCGATCCGCGAAGACGAGATCGCCGCGAAGGCGATGGGCATCAACACCCGTAACGTGAAGCTGCTCGCGTTCGCGATGGGCGCGTCGTTCGGCGGCCTGTCGGGCTCGATGTTCGGCGCGTTCCAGGGTTTCGTGTCGCCCGAGTCGTTCACGTTCTGGGAATCGATCGTCGTGCTCGCCTGCGTGGTGCTGGGCGGCATGGGCCACATCCCGGGCGTGATCCTGGGTGCGGTGCTGCTCGCGATTTTCCCGGAATTCCTGCGCTCGACGATGAGCCCGCTGCAGCATGCGCTGTTCGGTCATGACATCGTCGATACGGAAGTGATCCGTCAGGCGCTGTACGGCCTCGCGATGGTCATCATCATGCTGTACCGCTCGGAAGGCCTGTGGCCCGCGCCGAAGCATGAGGACAAGATCGCGAAACTGGCGAAGCGCAACAGCAAGAAGCCGGTGCGCGCTTAACCTACGGACAAGGGGATAACCACATGAGCGACAAGCAAATCCGACTGTCCGTCTCGGGCGTGAACAAGCGCTTCGGCGGGCTGCAGGCGCTGTCCGACGTCGGCCTGCAGATCAAGGAAGGCGAGATCTACGGGCTGATCGGCCCGAACGGCGCCGGCAAGACCACGTTCTTCAACGTGATCACGGGCCTCTACACGCCGGACTCCGGCGACTTCAAGCTGGACGGCCAGAACTACACGCCGACGGCCGTGCACCAGGTGGCCAAGGCCGGCATCGCGCGCACGTTCCAGAACATCCGCCTGTTCGGCGGGATGACGGCGCTCGAGAACGTGATGGTGGGCCGCCACGTGCGCACCAAGCACGGGCTGCTCGGCGCGGTGTTCCAGACGCCGGCCGAACGCCAGGAAGAGCGCGAGATCAAGGAACGCGCGATCGAGCTGCTCGACTACGTCGGCGTGCTGCAGTACGCCGACTACACGTCGCGCAACCTGTCGTACGGTCACCAGCGTCGTCTGGAAATCGCCCGTGCACTGGCCACCGACCCGAAGCTGCTCGCGCTCGACGAGCCGGCAGCCGGGATGAACGCGACCGAGAAGGTCGAACTCACGCGCCTGCTCGACAAGATCCGCTCGGACGGCCGCACGATTCTGCTGATCGAGCACGACGTGAAGCTCGTGATGGGGCTGTGCAACCGGATGACGGTGCT
This sequence comes from Burkholderia sp. AU32262, assembly GCF_020419985.1. NCBI lineage: Bacteria > Pseudomonadati > Pseudomonadota > Betaproteobacteria > Burkholderiales > Burkholderiaceae > Burkholderia > Burkholderia sp. AU32262. Next base: position 307,244 of record NZ_JAIZRS010000005.1, on the reverse strand, counting down.
CGATTACGGCAAGGTGATCGCCGAGGGTCTGCCGCAGGACGTGCAGAAGAATCCGAAGGTGATTGAGGCATATCTCGGCGCAGGGGTGCACTGATGGCAGCGGCAATGTTGAAAATCAAGGGCTTGCAGGTCAACTACGGCGGCATTCAGGCCGTCAAGGGCGTTGACATGGAAGTCCGTCAGGGCGAGCTCGTGACGCTGATCGGTGCGAACGGCGCCGGCAAGACCACGACGATGAAGGCGATCACCGGCCTGAAGCCGTACTCGGCGGGCGACATCGAGTACGACGGCACGTCGATCAAGGGCATTCCGCCGCACGAGCTGCTCAAGCGCGGCCTGGCGATGGTGCCGGAAGGCCGCGGGATCTTCGCGCGGATGTCGATCATCGAGAACATGCAGATGGGCGCGTACCTGCGCAACGACAACGAGCAGATCAAGAAGGACGTCGACCGGATGTTCGGCTTCTTCCCGCGCCTGAAGGAGCGGGCGACGCAGCTCGCGGGCACGCTGTCGGGCGGCGAGCAGCAGATGCTGGCGATGTCGCGCGCGATTCTGTCGAAGCCGAAGCTGCTGCTGCTCGACGAGCCGTCGATGGGTCTGTCGCCGATCATGGTCGAGAAGATCTTCGAAGTGGTGCGCGAGATCTCGAAGGAGGGCATCACGGTGCTGCTGGTCGAGCAGAACGCACGCCTCGCGCTGCAGGCGGCCGACCGCGGCTACGTGATGGATTCGGGCATGGTCACGATGGAAGGCGACGCGAAGCAGATGCTCGACGATCCGAAGGTGCGCGCCGCGTATCTGGGCGAGTAAGCGATCGAATGAACGGGCCCGGCCGCGCACGTCGCAGCCGGGCTGTCGAAAAGCCGTCACGGGAAACCGTGGCGGTTTTTTTTTTCGTGTGGCGGGATTCCGATCGTGCCGACCGACGCGCTCGGCGATCCGCTGCCGGACGCGGGGCCGATCGCGCGCCGAATCGCGCCGCGGCCGGCGGCGGTCTTACGCGGCCGGCAGCGTCTTGCCGAACGAGATGCGCTCCTCGACGCGATAGCCGAGCGCCGCATAGAAGCGGCATGCGTCGCCGTTGCCGGGCAGCACCTGCAGGTTGATCTTCAGGCAGCCGCGCGCGGCGAGCGCGCGTTCCGCATGCGCGATCAGCGCGCGGCCGACGCCGAGCCGGCGCGCGTCGTTCGCGACGCCGAACGAGTAGAGCCAGCCGCGATGTCCGTCGAAACCGGCCATCAGCGTGCCGACGACGCGCCCCCCGCAAGTCGCGACGAAGAACAGTTCCGGCTGCGTCGCGAGCTTCAGCTCGATCGATCGCAGCGGATCGCGGTGCGGCGGCGCGCCGGCTTCGTCGTAATGCGGGAACGCGTCGCGCCATACCGCGAGCACGGCATCGGTGTCGGCGCGTTCGAACGGGCGGATCGCGACAGCATCGGCGGCGGCATCCATCGCGGTGGCCTCCTTACAGCGTGTCGAGGATCGACCGCAGCATCGCCATCATCTGGTCGATCTCTTCGGTCGTCACGTTCAGCGCGGGCATGAAGCGCAGCAGGTTCGGCCGTGCGGCGTTCAGCAGCAGGCCGTCGGGCTGCATGTCGCGCGCCTTCTCGACGATCTGCGGGCCGATGTCCTTGCCGAGCAGCAGCGCGCGCAGCAGGCCTTCGCCGCGTTCGCCCTCGAAGCCGCGTTCCTCCGACAACTCGAGCAGCTTGCGCTTCAGATACTCGCCGCGCGCGCGCACGCCTTCGAGGAAGCCGGGCGCGACGAGCTGCGAGATCACCGAATGGCCGACCGCCGTCATCAGCGGGTTGCCGTTGTACGTGCCGCCCTGGTCGCCGGCCTCGAATACCGCGACGTCGGCCTTCGACAGCAGCGCGCCGAGCGGTGCGCCGCCGCCGATGCCCTTCGCGAGCGTCATGATGTCCGGCTCGATGCCGGACAGCTCGTACGCGAACAGCGTGCCCGCGCGGCCGCAGCCGCTCTGCACTTCGTCGACGATCAGCAGCAGGTTGTGCTGCTTCGTCAGCGCGCGCAGCGCCTGCATGAATTCGCGCGTCGCCGGGATCACGCCGCCTTCGCCCTGGATCGGCTCGAGCATGATGGCGACGGTCTTGTCGGTGATCAGCTTCTCGACCGAGTTGATGTCGTTCAGCTCGGCCTTCGGGAAGCCCGGCACCTGCGGCGCGTAGATCGTGTCCCAGCCCGGCTTGCCGCTGGCCGACATCGTCGCGAGCGTGCGGCCGTGGAAGCTGTGGTCGAACGTGATGATCTCGTACGCGCCGTCCTTGAACTTGCGGCCCCACTTGCGCGCGAGCTTGATCGCGCCTTCGTTCGCCTCGGCGCCGCTGTTCGTGAAGAACACCTTGTCGAACACGCTGTGCTGCGTGAGCAGGCCCGCGAGCTTCGCCATCGGCTCGTTGTAGAACGCCGGCGACGGGTTCAGCAGCTTTTCGGCCTGCGTCTTCAGCGCCTCGACGATGCCGTCGTTGCAGTGGCCGAGGCTGTTGACGGCCCAGCCCTGGATGAAGTCCAGATAGCGCTTGCCCGTGTGATCGTAGAGCCACGAACCCTTGCCGTGCGTAAACACGATGTCGGGGCGGTTCGTGATGTACATCAGCGAGTCGATCGGGTAATCGTTCAGGGGCATGGCAGCAGACTCCAGCGGGCGTTGAAAGGGAAACGGGCAATAAAAAAGCCACGGAAGGCCGTGGCTGGTGGGTCGAACAGCTTGTGCGTAACCGGTGAAGCGGAGGAGGGTTACGCGCGAGTCCGTGACGAGCCGGCGGCATCCGGGCGGAGCGGCGAGCGGCGACGTCGGAGAGCGGACAGGAAGCGGTTCATGTGCGCAAGCATAAGGCATCCCGCGCCCCACTGTAAACCGCCGCGATGCCACGGATGTGACACGGGCGGCGCGCAGCGGGGCGCGTTCAGGCGCCCGGCGCTCAGACCGGATGCGCGAGATCGGCGGCGCTCGTGAACGAGTCCGCGTAGAACTCGTCGGCCGGCAGCGCGTGGTGCTGCGTGAAATCGCGCTGCGCGGATTCGACCATCACGGGCGCGCCGCACGCGTACACCTGGTGGCCGGACAGATCGGGCAGGTCCTCGATCACCGCGCGATGGACGAAGCCCGTGCGGCCGGTCCACTGGTCGGCGTCGTCCGGTTCGGAGAGGACCGGCACGTACTTGAAGTTCGGGATCTCGCGCGCCCATTGCTCGGCGAGCTCGGCGAGGTAGATGTCCTTCTTGCGGCGCGCGCCCCAGTAGAGCGTCATCGGGCGCGTGATGCCCGAATGCTTCACGTGCTCGATGATCGCCTTGATCGGCGCGAAGCCGGTGCCCGACGCGAGCAGCACGATCGGCTTGTCGGAATCCTCGCGCAGGAAGAACGTGCCGAGCGGGCCTTCGAAGCGCAGGATGTCGCGCTCCTTCATCGCGCCGAACACGTGGTCGGTGAACTTGCCGCCCGGCATGTGGCGGATGTGCAGCTCGATCGGGCCTTCCTCGTGCGGCGCGTTCGCCATCGAGTAGCTGCGGCGCGAGCCGTCCTTCAGGATGAACTCGACGTACTGGCCCGCGAGGTACTGCAGGCGTTCGTTGGCAGGCAACTGCAGCTTCACGACCATCACGTCGTCCGCCTTGCGTTCGAGCGCGGCGATGCGGCACGGCAGCTTCTTGACCTGCACGCCGTCGACGCCGGCGATTTCACGCACGTCGATCTCGAGATCGCATTGCGCCTTCGAGCAGCACAGCAGCGCGAGGCCGCGCGTGCGTTCGTCGTTGGACAGCGCCGACGCGGCGTGCGGGCCCTGTTCGATCTGGCCCGACACGATCTGGCCCTTGCAGGAACCGCACGCGCCGTTCTTGCAGCCGTACGGCAGGTGGACGTTCTGGCGCAGCGCGGCCGCCAGCACGGTTTCGTCCGACTCGACCTGGAATTGCCGGCCGCTTTGCTTGAGAGTGACGTTGAATGCCATAGAACCAAACTAGAACAAAATGGGGGGACCGTGCATGTCGCGCACGGCAGCTACAATGCAAAACCGTTGCGCGTCGCGCAACGGCGGCTACTGAATCTCGCAACCAACATGATCGCGACACGAATCCTGCGCCGGCCGCGCGTATTGATCGTCGGCTGCGGCGACGTCGGCATGCGCTGCGTCGCGCAATGGCGTGACGCGCGCCCCGACCTGCGCATCCTCGCGCTGACGAGTCACCCGGCTCGCCGCAGCGAATTGCGCGCCGCGGGCGCGACGCCGATCGTCGGCGATCTCGATCGCCCGGCGACGCTCCGTCGCCTCGCGGGCGTCGCCCGCACGATCCTGCATCTCGCGCCGCCGCCATCCGACGGCCGCGACGACCGGCGCATGCGTGCGCTGATCGCCGCAACGTCCATGCCCGCGCGTCGGCCGTCTCCGACGGCACCGGCGGTCGGCCGGCTCCGACGGCTGCGCACCGCGGCGCGACAGGCCGGCGCGCCCGTTCGGGCAGCGCGTATTGTACCCGACGGTCTTCGCGCGCCGAGGCTCGTCTATGCCAGCACGACGGGCGTCTACGGCGACTGCGGCGGCGCGCGCATCGACGAAACGCACCCGCTGCGCCCCGCGAACCCGCGCGCGTTCCGGCGCGTGTCGGCCGAGCGGCAACTGCGTGCGGCGACGGTGCGCGGCGTGCTGTCCGCGCGCATCGTGCGCATTCCGGGCATCTACGCGGCGAACCGCCTGCCGGTTGCGCGGCTCGAGCGCGGCACGCCGGCGCTCGAGCCGGCCGACGACGTCTACACGAACCACATCCACGCGGACGATCTCGCGGCGATCCTGCGTCGTGCGGCCGAGCGCGGCAAGCCGGCGCGCGTCGTGCACGCGTCGGACGACACCGAACTGCGGATGGGAGAGTATTTCGACCGGGTCGCGCAGGCGCTGGGTCTGCCGAGGCCGCCGCGCGTGAGCCGCGCGGACGCCGAACGCCTGCTCGAGCCGACGCTGCTGTCCTTCATGCGCGAGTCGCGGCGCCTGTCCAACGCACGGCTCAAGGCCGAATTGTGCGTGACGTTGCGCTATCCGACCGTAGACGATTTCCTTCAAACGCTCGCGCCGGGCAGCGCGTCAGGTGAGCGCCGGTAACGCCTCGATCAGCAGGAAGCACAGCAGCGCACCGATCAGCGCGCCGATCAGGTTCGGGTGATATTTGTGCTTCAGATGCATCGTGGCCAGCAGCCCGCCGATCACGATGACGCCGATGACCGCGAACGCGATCATCACGGACGACAGTTCGAAAGAATGGTCGATGTTCATGATGTCTCCCCCTGCATCGCCGCTCTTGCAGCTTGTGATTTCAGTATAGCGGGGGGAACCTGCGGCCGAGAGGCGGCCGGACACCGAACGGTCGTGCGGATTTTCCCTTACAGGGTTTCGACGGGATTGCGCAGCGCGGAAAGGTCGGCTTCGTCGAGCCAGCGCCATGCGCCGGGCGCGAGATCGGCCGGCAGCGTGAAGCCGCCGATGCTTTCGCGGTGCAGCAATTCGACGCGGTTGCTCGCTGCCGCGACCATCCGCTTGACCTGGTGGTACTTGCCTTCGAGGACGGTCAGCGCGAGCGTGTGCGGGGTGCGGGCGTCGGCGGCGACGGCCGCGATCGGCTTCGGCTCGCCATGCAGTTGCACACCGGTGCGCAGCGCGTGCAGTTGCGTGTCGTCGAGCGGGTGGCGCACGGTCGCGACGTAGGTCTTCGGCACCTTCCGCTTCGGCGACGTGTACGCGTGCACGAACTGGCCGTCGTCGGACAGCAGCAGCAGGCCGGTCGTGTCCTGGTCGAGCCGCCCGACGCACTGCACGCCGCGCGCGAGGAGCGGCGCCGGCAGCAGGCTGAACACGCTCGCATGGTGCTGCGGATCGCGCGAACACTCGTAGCCGGCCGGCTTGTTGAGCGCGAGATACGCGCGCGCATGGAACGGCCATGCGGCCTCGTCGACCTCGAACACGAGGCCGTCGGTGTCGAAGGTGGCGTCCGGGTCGGTCGCGGCGGCGCCCGCGACGGCGACGCGGCCCGCCTCGATCAGGCCGCGGCACTGGCGGCGCGAGCCGAAGCCCTGGGTGTAGAGAATGCTTTCGAGATCCATAGCGCGCGCATTCTATCAAGCGGCGGCGTAGGGCCGGCATGAACGCGCATGCGCTGGTAAGCTGCCGGAACGCCGCACGGTGCGCGGCGCCCGCCCATTCTTCACGGATAGTCCATGCGTTTCGATTCATTCCCGTTCGGCCGCCACGCGGCCGCCGTCATCGTCGCAGCAACCGTTTCGTCGGCCGCGTTCGCGCACGCGCATCTCGCGAAGAGCGACCCGGCGTCGGGCGCGATGCTGGCTGCCGCACCGGCCGCCGTCACGATCGACTTCACCGAGCCGCTGGAGCCGGCATTCAGCTCGATCGTCGTCGTCGACGCCGACGGCAAGACGGTGTCGAACGGCCACGCGCGCATCGACGCGTCGAACCGCAAGCGCATGACGGTGCCGCTCGCGGCGCTCGCCACGGGCGCGTACACGGTGAAGTGGGTGGCCGTCGCGACCGACGGGCATCGCACGCAGGGCGCGTACGGCTTCGGCGTGAAGTGACGCAACGGCGGCGGCAGGCCTGTGCCAGGGTTGCTGCCCGCCTCTATCCGACAGGGAGTCTTCCGCATGAATCCGACGACGCTCGACGCACTCGCCGATTTCCCCCGTCAACTCGAAGCGCATTTCGCGGCCGTGCCCGACGGCTATGCGCGCTGGACGCCCGACGACTGGGCCGGCATACCGAGCGAGCATTTCTCGCCGCTCGGGCAGCTCTGCCACGTGCGCGACATCGAGATCGACGGCTATCACGTGCGGCTGCGGCGCATGCTCGACGAAGACCGGCCGCTGCTCGTGTCGATCGACGGCGACGCGCTCGCGGTTCAGCGGCGCTACGACGACGCGTATGCGTCCGACGTGCTCGCGGCGATCCGCGACGCACGGCGCGAGACGCTGGCGCTGCTGTCGCGCCTCACGCCCGAACAGTTCGAGCGTACCGGCGAATTCGACGGCTACGGCTCGCTGACCGTGCGTGGGCTCGTCCATTACCTGTGCAGTCACGACCAGCAGCATCTGGCCGGCATGCAGTGGCTGCTCGGCAAGATCGACGCGGCGCTGTACGCGCGCTGAGCCGGCCGGCGGCCGCGCGATCGACAGCGGAATCCGGCGTCGCCGTCGGTGCGGAAGACCTCCTTGCGCGGCTTCGACTGGATCGATTTTCTGGATAATCCATCCAGCCGCGGCCGGCTGATCGGCGGGGCGCGTGTGCCTACACTCCTAGCTTCGTTCAACGAAAAAAGGAGTCAACCGTGGCAACTCATACGCTCGCAGACAAGGTCGTCCTGATCGCAGGCGGTGCAAAGAATCTCGGCGGCCTGATCGCCCGGGACCTGGCGGGCCACGGCGCGAAGGCGGTGGCGATTCACTACAACAGCGTGGCGTCGCAGGCGCAGGCCGAGGAAACGGCCGCCGCGGTGCGCGCGGCCGGCGCGGAGGCCGCGACGTTCCAGGCGGACCTGACGACGGCGGCCGCGGTCGAGAAGTTGTTCGCCGACGCGAAGCAGCGCTTCGGCAAGATCGACATCGCGATCAACACGGTCGGCAAGGTGCTGAAGAAGCCGTTCACCGAGATCAGCGAAGCCGAGTACGACGAGATGTTCGCGGTCAACAGCAAGTCGGCGTTCTTCTTCATCAAGGAAGCCGGGCAGCATCTCGAGGATCACGGCAAGCTCGTCACGCTCGTGACGTCGCTGCTCGGCGCGTTCACGCCGTTCTATGCGGCATACGAAGGATCGAAGGCGCCGGTCGAGCACTTCACGCGCGCGGCGTCGAAGGAGTACGGCGCACGCGGCATTTCGGTGACGGCCGTCGGGCCGGGGCCGATGGACACGCCGTTCTTCTATCCGGCCGAAGGTGCCGACGCGGTCGCGTATCACAAGACGGCCGCCGCGCTGTCGCCGTTCAGCAAGACGGGGCTGACCGACATCGAGGACGTCGTGCCGTTCATCCGCCATCTCGTGACCGACGGCTGGTGGATCACGGGCCAGACGATCCTGATCAACGGCGGCTACACGACCAAGTAACCGGGGGCCGCTTGCGGCCGCGCGGCGCACCGCACTGGCGCGTTTGCGTGGACAATGGACGGGCGCGCAGCCACGAGGCCGCGCGCCCGTTTTCTCTGTGCCGCCGAAGCCGGCCGCGATGCGCGGCGAGCCGGCGGCGACCGTCGTTCGAACCCGGGTTTCCCGCCGATGGACAAGCTGGATCAGGTCAGGATCTTCCTGCAGGTTGCCGAGATGGGCAGCTTCATCAAGGCCGCGCATGCGCTCGACGTGCCGCGCGCGACCGTGTCGGCGGCCGTCCTGCAGCTCGAGACGGCGCTCGGCACACGGCTGCTGCACCGCACGACACGCCAGGTGCAGTTGACTGCCGACGGCGCGCTGCTGGTCGAACGCGGCCGGCGCCTGCTCGCGGAAGCCGACGACCTCGACCGCCTGTTCCGGCGCCGCGACCGCGACGTGGTCGGGCGGCTGAACGTCGACGTGCCGAGCCGGATCGCGCGCCGCGTCGTGGCGCCCGCGCTGCCGTTGCTGTTTCGCCGCCACCCGAAGCTGCAATTGTCGCTCGGCTCGACGGACCGCGCGATCGATCTCGTGCAGGAGGGCGTCGATTGCGCGATCCGCGTCGGGCGGCTCGCGGACAGCAGCCTCGTCGTGCGGCCGCTCGGGCAGTTCACGCTGATCAACTGCGCGAGCCCCGACTACCTGCGCGAATGCGGCGTGCCCGAGCATCCGGATGCGCTCGCGCGCGGGCACTGGGCGATCGGCTATGCGTCGCCGACGACGGGGCGCGAGCTCGGCTGGGAATACTGCGCCAACGGGCAGCGGCACGTGCTGACGCTGCCGAGCCGCGTGATCGTCAACAACGCAGAAACCTATATCGCGAGCTGTATCGCCGGAATGGGGCTGATCCAGATTCCGCGCTTCGACGTCGAGCATCTGCTGGCAAGCGGCGCGCTCGTCGACGTGATGCCCGGCCATCGCGCCGAGCCGATGGACGTGTCGGCCGTGTATCCGCACCGGCGGCACCGCTCCCGGCGGCTCAACGCGTTCGTCGAGTGGTTCGGGGAGTTGATGGCCGATGCATTGAACGGCGCGGGCGCGAGCGGCAGCGGCGATTGAAGGCGACAACGCGCGGGTTTCCGCGGGCCGTGCCGCCGTTCGTCGGCCCGTGAGACGAGCGCGCCGCGGGCGCTCAGGCGGCGAACTGCCGTGTGCGCCCGGTCGCCCGTACCGCGTCGATCAACGCGGCGCCGACGCCCGCGGGCTTCGATGCGAACGCGTAAAAGCGCGCGGCCGGCAGCGCCGGCAGGCCGTCTTGCGGCCCGCACGCGCGCAGGCCGTCGCGCAACTGGCTGCGCGCGAGCGCCGTGACCGCGAAGCCGGCGAGCGCGGCCGACATGCAGCCGGCCATGCTCGCGCTTTCGAACAGCACCCGAAACGGCCGTAGCGCCGCCGCGAGCGCGGACACCGCGGCTTCCCGGTACACGCACGGCTCCGGAAACAGCGCGAGCGGCACGCGTTCCTCGGCGTCGAGCGCCGTATCGGCCGCGAACGCCCACACGAGCGGCTCTTCCCACAGCAGCTCGCCGGGCGTGTCGACCTGTCGGCATTGCTTGCCGAACACGACGTCGAGCCGGCCGAGCGATTGCTCCCGCAGCAGCGACGCGGTGATGCCGACCTTCAGTTCGATCGAGGTGTGCGGATGGCCGTCGCGGAACGTGCGCAGCACCTGCGGCAGCCACGTGCAAGCGAAATCCTCGGACGCCCCGACCCGCAGCGGCCCGTGCGCCGGCGCGCCGCGCAGCCGGGCGCGCACTTCGCGCTCCATGTCGACGATGTTGCGCGCGTACGCGTACAGCGTCTCGCCGGCCGGCGTCAGCGCGATCCGGCGGGTCGTGCGCGCGAGCAGCACGGTGCCGGCCGCCTGTTCGAGCCGCTTGATGTGGCCGCTGACGGCGGACGGCGTCAGCGCGAGGCGCTCCGCGGCCGGCGCGAACCCGCGGCTGTCGACGACTTCGAGAAACGTGCGCAGCAACGCGATGTCGAGCGCGGTCGAGGCGGGCGAGGGCGACGGTTCCATGGATCGATTCGACGCAATATATGAGTAATGAATGATGATACTCCGCGAATCGTGATGAAAGGCCGGCCTACCATCGTATGTTCAAGCCCCTCTGGCGGAGTACACGATGACGACCTATGCGCATGCGACGACCGCGTCGCTCGACATTGCCTATCTCGAATGGAACCCGCGCGGCGAACGCGTGGCCGTGCTGCTGCATGGCTGGCCGGACAGCCCGGTCGGCTGGGAGCCGGTGGCATCGGCGCTCGCCGCGCGCGGCTATCGCGTGCTGGCGCCCGCATTGCGCGGCTTCGCGCCGACGCGCTTTCGCGACGCGTCCGTGCCGCGCAGCGGCCAGCTCGCGGCGCTCGGGCGCGACCTGCTCGAATTCGTCGATGCGCTCGGTATCGAGCGGCCCGTGCTGGTCGGGCACGACTGGGGCGCCCGCGCGGCCGCGAACGCGTGCGGGCTGCAAGACGGTGTTGCATCCCAGCTCGTGATGCTGTCGGTCGGGTACGGCACCAACGATCCCGCTCAGCCGCTGTCGCTGCAGCAGGCGCGCAACTACTGGTATCACTGGTTCATGGCGACGCCGCGCGGCGAGCAGGCGCTGCGCGACGACCGCCGCGCGTTCGCGCGCCTGATGTGGGATACCTGGTCGCCGCCGGGCTGGTATCGCGACAGCGATTTCGACGCAGCGGCCGTCGCATTCGACGGGCCCGACTGGATCGACGTCGTGCTGCATTCGTATCGGCAGCGCTGGGGCTTCGCGCCGGGCACGCCGGCCTATGCCGACGACGACGCGCGGCTGAACCCGGCGCCCGTGCTGGCGGTCCCGACGCTCGTGCTGCACGGCGGCGCGGACGCCTGCAATCATCCGGACAGCTCGGCCGGCCGCGAGCGGTTCTTCGCCGGGCGCTACGCGCGGCACGTGCTGGACGGCGTGGGGCACTTTCCGCAGCGGGAGGCGCCGGCGGCGGTCGCGGACGCGATTCTCGGGTTCTGCGAGGCGGGTTGACGCGCGCCGGCCGGCCCGGCGCGCGAAGGATCAGCCGCCGACGCGCGGCGCGAGCAGGTCGGCGAGCCCGATGTTCCTGAACATTTCGCGGCGAATGCGATCGCCGACGCGGAACACTTCCTCGGCGCCGTCCTGCGACGGATCGACGAACACGCGGTAGGGGCGCTTGCCGGCCGGCGCCGCGACGAGCTCGGCAATCGCCGTGGCGACGGCGCCGGCGTCGGCGTCCGCCGGCTCGAGCGCGGCGAGGCCCGTCAATGCCTGGTCGGCGACGCCCGCGTACGGCCCGCTGTCGTAGGCGGCCTGCACGGCGGTATCGGCCGGCTTGCCGGCATGGAGGAAGTGATTCGTGCCGCGGGTGAACGCGCCCGGCACGACGATCGACGTTTCGATGCCCCAGCGGGCGAGTTCGGCCGCGTAGGACACCGCGAGCGAGTCCATCGCGGCTTTCGCGGCGAAGTAGGGCGCGAGGAACGGCGGCGTGCCGCCGCGCGCCGACGAGGACGACACCCACACGAGCAGGCCGCGGCCTTGACGGCGGAGGTGCGGCAGCGCCGCGCGGTTCACGCGCTGGGTCGACACGACGTTGACGTCGTAGAGCTGCGCGAGCTGTTCGGGCGTGAAGGCTTCGGCCGGCCCGAACACCATGTGGCCCGCGTTGTGGACGACGACGTCGAGACGGCCGTGGTCGGCGATCACGCGCTCGATTGCGGCATCGACCGATGCGTCGTCGCCGACGTCGAGTTCGATGGTGCGCAGATCGACGCCGTGTTCTTGCGCATAGGCGGCGACGGCGGCGGCGCGCGGCGCGTTGCGCCCGGCGAGCTCGCGCATCGACGCGTAGACCGTGTGACCGGCGCGGGCGAGCGCCTGGGCCGTCAGCAAGCCGAAGCCGCTGGACGCGCCGGTGACGAGGACGACTTCCTTCATGAGCGATCTCCTGGCGAAAAGACGAATGGCCGCGAGCGGTCGGTCAGCACATGCCGCCGTTGGCGCGCAGGATCTGGCCGTTGATCCACGCGCCGTCGGGGCCGGCGAGGAATGCAACGACGCGCGCGATGTCGTCGGGCTGGCCGAGCCGCTCGAGCGGGTTCAGCTTCGCGAGCCGATCGACGAGTTCGGGACTCTTGCCCTGCAGAAACAACTCGGTCGCGACGGGCCCCGGCGCGACGGCGTTCACGCGGACGCCGCGCCCGCGCATTTCCTGCGCCAGCACCTGCGTGAGGCTTTCGACCGCCGCCTTGCTGGCGACGTACACGCCGTAAGTCGGCATGCGCATGCCGATCACGCTGGTCGACAGGTTGATGATGCGTCCACCGTCGCGCACCCGCCTGGCCGCTTCGCGGCAGACGTTGAACGTGCCTTTCACGTTGATCGCGAACGTTTCGTCGAACAGCGCATCGTCGCAGTCGGCGATGGCCGCCAGCTTCATCACGCCCGCGGAATTGACTACCACGTCCAGGCCGCCGAATGCGTCGTGGGCGGCGTCGAACAGCGCGGCCACGGCCGCCGGGTCGGCGACGTTCGCCTGCACCGCGACGGCATGGCCGCCGTCGGCGACGATCGCGTCGACCACTTCGCGGGCCGGGCCGGCGCTGCCGGCATAGTTGACGACGACCCGGAAGCCGTCCCGGGCGAGCTGGCGGGCGATTTCCGCGCCGATGCCGCGCGACGAACCCGTGACGAGGGCGACCTGTTCCGATGTGCTCATGTCCTGCTCCTGGTGAATGGGTGAATGCCGTTCGATCCGGCGACAGGACTACTGTAGGCTTCCTCGATCAATAAAAATAATGAATAATGATCAGTCGATGAATGACTGAAAGTATGTCTCATGGGATTCGACAGCAGGTTGCTCAGTGGTATCGGCGTGCTCTCTGCGGTGATCGAGGCCGGCACCTTCGCGCGGGCGGGCGAGGCGATGGGGCTGACGCAACCGGCGGTGAGCCGCGCGGTCGCGCGGCTGGAAGAGCGGGTCGGCATCCGGATCTTCAACCGGACGGCGCGCGCGATCACGCTGACCGACGAAGGGCGACGCTTTTACGAGGCGGTCGCGCCGCTGCTGGCCGGTATCGAGGAGGCGGCGCTCGACGCCGGCCAGTCGAAGGCGCGCGTGAGGGGGCGGCTGCGGGTCAACGTGGACGGCACGTTCGGCCACTACGTGCTGGCGCCGCGGATGGCGGAATTTCTCGACCGCTTTCCCGATCTGTCGGTCGAGATCAGCGTGCGGGACCGGATGGGCGACCTCGTCGCCGACGGCTTCGACGTGGCCGTGCGCTTCGGCATCCCGGAGCCGTCGTCATATCGAGCGCGACTGCTGCTCGAGACGCGCGTGCTGACCTGCGCGTCAGCGGCCTACGTCGCGCGTCACGGCGAGCCGCGGCACCCTCGGGATCTCGCGGACGGTCACCGGTGCGTGCTGATCCGCGATCCGGTGACGGGGCGACCGTACGAATGGGAATTTCATCGCGGCAAGGAAGTCGTGCCGGTCGACGCCGCCGGCAGGCTGATGGTCAACGATACGGGCGGGCTGCTCGGCGCGTGCATCGGCGGCGTCGGCATTGCGCAACTGCTCGAGCTCTATGCGCGGGACATGCTCGCCGACGGGCGGTTGGTCCTGCTATTGCCGGAATGGACCGACGAGACCTTCCCGCTTTACGCGTATCACCACGCGTCGAACCTCGTCGCCGCGAAGGTGAGGGTGTTTCTCGACTTCGTCCGCGAGTTGACGGGCTGAGGACGGCAGGCCGCTGTCGGTCACTCGATGCGGTGAGGAACGCGCGGCCAAAACAAAAAACCCGCGAAGCGGCGAGCTTGCGCGGGTTTCGACAGTGGCAGCGCGGGATGCTGCGAAAGACTGGTGCCCAGGGCCGGAATCGAACCGGCACGCCTTGCGGCGGGGGATTTTGAGTCCCCTGCGTCTACCAATTTCACCACCTGGGCTTGATCCTGGCCGCGCATGGTCGTACGCGGCGAAACGCGAATTATGGCGGAAAACCGAATGCCCGGCAAGCTGCCCGGCATCCGCACGCAAGTCACTGGCTCAGGTAGACGAAGCGGCCCTGCTTCACGACGCCCATCACGCTCGCGCGCTGATCGAGCCCGACGTGATCCTTGTCGTTCGTATTGACGACGCCGTTCGGCACGACGAGTTCGTGCGCGCGTTCGAGCTCGCGGCGCAGCGCCGTGCGGAACGCGGGCGTGCCGGGCTGCGCGGCTTTCAACGCACGGCCGACCGCATCGGCCAGGCGCGGGTACACGCCCGCCGCGTCGCCCGCGAACTGCGTGACCGTGCCGGCGCCGTACTTCGCCTCGTACGCGTCGACGAACGCGAGCGCGGCCTGGCGAGCCGGATGGTCGGCCGGCAGCGTGCGCGCGACGACGACCGGCTGGGTCGGGAACAGCGTCCCGTCGACGTCCTTGCCGCCCAGCTTGATGAATTCCGGCGTCGCGATCCCGTGGGTCTGGTAGACGGGGCCCTTGTAGCCGCGCTCGATCAGCGTGCGCTGCGGCAGCACGGCCGGCGTGCCCGAGCCCGCGATCAGGATCGCATCGGGCTTCGCCGCGATGAGCTTCAGCGCTTGGCCCGTGACGCTCGCGTCGGTGCGGTTGAAGCGCTCGGTCGCGACCACCCGAATCTTGCGCAGCTCCGCGAAGCGCGTGAATTCGTTGAGCCAGCTGTCGCCGTAGCTGTCCGCGAAGCCGATGAAGCCGACCGTCTTCACGCCGTGGTTGGCCATGTAGCGCGTCATCACGTCGGCCATCGCGCGGTCGCCCTGCGCCATCTTGAATGCCCAGGTCCGCGCGCCTTCCTGCGGCTCGACGATCGCGCCGGAGCCGACCAGCGTGATCATCGGCGTCTGCGCGGCGGCCACCGCGTCGAGCGCCGCGAGCGCGGCCGGCGTGATGTTCGGCCCGACCACGACGTCGACGTGATCCTCGTCGACCAGCTTGCGGATGTTGCGCACCGCGTTGCCCGGGTCGGACGCGTCGTCGAGCACCGTGACCTGCACGGGCTGCCCGGCGATCGTCTTCGGCCACATCAGGATCGCGTTCTTGCTCGTGATGCCGATCGCGGCGGCCGGGCCGGTGGACGACAGGTCGACGCCGACCTTCAGGTCGGCATGCGCGGCCGCGCAGGCCAGCACGAGGGCGGCGCCGGCGGCGCGGCGCAACGAGGCGGAAAGCCGTGGCAGGGCGGGAAGCGTCATGCGGGAATCTCCGTCGGGCAGCAAAAAGGGGCGCGATATGCGCCCCCTGTGTTTATACACGCGGGCTCGAGAAAACGCCGGGCCGCCCCGGGTTCTGCCGAGCCCCTCGGGGCCTGGGCGCGCTTACAGCTCGTACGATTCGGATTCGCCCTTGAGCGCCTGTTCGATCAGCTTGCGGTTCAGCGTCGGCGACAGCAGCTCGACCAGCGTATACACATAGCTGCGCAGGTAGGCGCCCTGCTTGAGCGCGACGCGCGTCACGTTGCTGCCGAACAGGTGGCCGACCGGAATCAGCCGCAGGCCGCGGTCGCGCTCGGGATTGAACGCGATGTCGGCCATGATGCCGACGCCGAGTCCGAGCTCGACATAGGTCTTGATCACGTCGGCGTCGATCGCCTCGAGCACGATGTCCGGCGACAGCCCGCGCAGCGCGAACGCATGGTTGATCTTCTTGCGGCCCGCGAACGCGTCGTCGTACGTGATCAGCGGGTACTGGGCGAGATCGTCCAGCGTGACCGGCTTGCGTTCGAGCAACGGGTGGTCGGCCGGCACGACGGCCGCGTGATGCCACTGGAAGCAGGGTAGCGACACGAGCTCCTTGTAGTCGGAGATCGCCTCGGTCGCGATCGCGAGATCGGCCTGGTCGTGAATCACCATCTCGGCCACCTGCGTCGGGCTGCCCTGCAGGATCGACAGGTGGACCTTCGGGAAGCGCTTCTTGAATTCGGCGATCGCGGCCGGCAGCGAGTAGCGGGCCTGCGTGTGGGTGGCCGCGATGGTCAGGTTGCCCTGATCCTGCGCCGCATAATCCTTCCCGACCCTTTTCAGGCTTTCCACTTCCTGCAGGATCCGCTCGACCGATGCAAGGATGATCCGCCCCGGCTCGGTGAGCGAGCGCACGCGCTTGCCGTGCCGCGTGAAGATCTCGACGCCCAGCTCGTCCTCGAGCTCGATGATCGCCTTCGATACCCCCGGCTGCGACGTGTAGAGCGCCTTGGCGGCCTCGGTGAGGTTGAAATTCTGCCGGACGGCCTCGCGCACGAAGCGAAATTGGTGCAGGTTCATTTATAACCCTTCCGCATATCAACAGAATTTTTTAGTCGTTTGAAATATAAGGGGAGTTTATTACGATTCACCGGAGTTTTTCAAATATGGATATCTGTTTTCGTCATTAGCAATCCAGCCGGCAGCGGTTGGCGGCGGTGACGACGGAACGGAGATTCGGGCGCGACGTGGCTAGGACGTCGCGCGGTCACCACGAAAACCCTGGGGTCCCCGAATGTATCAGTACGACCAATACGACCAGACGATCGTCGACGAACGCGTCGCGCAGTACCGCGATCAGGTGCGCCGCCGGCTGTCGGGCGAGTTGAGCGAAGACGAGTTCCGTCCGCTGCGTCTGCAGAACGGCCTGTACATGCAGCGCCACGCGTACATGCACCGCATCGCGATTCCGTACGGCAACCTGCGCAGCGACCAGCTGCGGATGCTCGCGCGCATCGCCCGCGAGCACGACCGCGGCTACGGCCACTTCTCGACGCGCTCGAACATTCAGTTCAACTGGATCCAGCTCGAGGACACGCCCGAGATCCTCGCGAAGCTCGCGTCGGTGCAGATGCATGGCATCCAGACGTCGGGCAACTGCATCCGCAACATCACGGCCGACCAGTTCGCCGGCGTCGCGCAGGACGAAGAGATCGATCCGCGCCCGTGGGCCGAGATCCTGCGCCAGTGGTCGACGTTCCATCCCGAATTCGCGTGGCTGCCGCGCAAGTTCAAGATCGCGGTGTCGGGTTCGAAGCATGACCGCGCGGCCGTGCAGATCCACGACCTCGGCGTGTACCTGAAGAAGAACGCGCAGGGCGAGGTGGTCGCGAGCATTCTCGCGGGCGGCGGCCTCGGCCGTACGCCGATCGTCGGCGCGGTGATCAAGGAAGACCTGCCGTGGCAGCACCTGCTCACCTACTGCGAAGCCGTGCTGCGCGTGTACAACCGCTACGGCCGCCGCGACAACCTGTACAAGGCGCGGATCAAGATCCTCGTGAAGGCGCTGTCGCCGGCGAAGTTCGCGCAGCAGGTCGAGGAGGAGTGGCAGCACCTGAAGGACGGCCCGTCGACGCTTACGCAGGCCGAACTCGACCGCGTGTCGCAGTACTTCCAGCCGCCCGTCTACGAGAAGCTGGCCGACACCGACGCGTCGTTCGAACAGCACCTGCTCGAGAACAAGGCGTTCGCGCGCTGGGTCGAGCGTAACGTCGCGCCGCACAAGGTGCCGGGCTATGCGGCCGTCACGCTGTCGCTGAAGGATCACCGCGTGGCGCCGGGCGACGCGACCGACGCGCAGATGGATCTGGTCGCCGACTGGGCCGACGCGTACTCGTTCGGCGAGCTGCGCGTGTCGCACGAGCAGAACCTGATTCTCGCGAACGTGAAGAAGCGCGACCTGTTCGCGCTGTGGGAAAAGGCGAAGGCGGCCGGTTTCGCGACGCCGAACATCGGCCTGCTGACCGACATCATCGCGTGCCCGGGCGGCGACTTCTGCTCGCTCGCGAACGCGAAGTCGATCCCGATCGCGCTGGCGATCCAGCAGCGTTTCGACGATCTCGACTACGTGTACGACCTCGGCGACCTGTCGCTGAACATTTCCGGTTGCATGAACTCGTGCGGTCACCACCACGTCGGCAACATCGGTATTCTCGGCGTCGACAAGGACGGCGCCGAGTGGTACCAGGTGTCGCTCGGCGGCGAGCAGGGCACGGGCCGCAACGGCGCGCGCCTCGGCCGCGTGATCGGGCCGTCGTTCTCGGCGGAAGAAGTGCCCGACGTGATCGCGAAGCTGATCGATACGTTCGTCGAGGCACGCATCGACGGCGAGCGCTTCGTCGATACGTACGATCGCATCGGCATCGCGCCGTTCAAGGAGCGCGTGTATGCGGCGCGCCAGGCAGTGAACGCGTAACCAACCGGGTAGAAGGAATTTGCAGATGGCTTCGATTATCAAGAACCGCGCAGTGATCGACGACGCATGGCAGGTCGTGCGCGCGGCGGAAGACGGTACGCTGCCCGCGGTCGACGCATTGCCGGCCGGCAAGGTGCTGGTGCCGTTCGCGTTGTGGCAGGCCGAGCGCGCGGCGCTCGTCGCCGCGAAGACGAAGGACGAACTCGGCGTGTGGCTCGCGCCGGATAGCGAACCGGCCGATCTCGTGGCCGACTTCGGCGCGATCTCGCTGATCGCCGTCGACTTCCCGCGCTTCGCGGACGGCCGCGGCTACAGCATCGCGCGCCTGCTGCGCGAGCGGCATGGCTGGACCGGCGAGCTGCGCGCGATCGGCGACGTGCTGCGCGACCAGTTGCTGTACATGTCGCGTTGCGGCTTCGACGCATTCGCGGTGCGGGCCGACAAGGACATCCACGACGCGCTGAACGCGTTCACGGAATTCACGCAGCGTTACCAGGGCGCGTTCGACGAGCCGGCGCCGCTGTTCCGCCGCCGCGCGGCTGCGGCCGACACCAAGGTGAGCGCATGAGCACCGCGACCGCCACCGCGCTGACGCCGGAACTCGCCGCGAAGGTCGAGCGTCTCGACGCGCTGCTCGTGCGCATCGGCGAGCGTCACGACAAGGTGAAGTTCGCGAGCAGCCTCGCCGCGGAAGACATGCTGCTCACGCACGCGATCCTGTCGAAGGGCGTGCCGATCGGCATCTTCTCGCTGAACACGGGCCGCCTGCACGCGGAAACGCTCGGCATGATCGATCGCGTGCGCGAGCGCTACGGCTACGAGATCGAGCAGTTCCATCCGCGGCAGGACGCGGTCGACCAGTATGTGGCCGAGCACGGCCTGAACGCGTTCTACGAGAGCGTCGAGCTGCGCAAGTCGTGCTGCCATATCCGCAAGGTCGAGCCGCTGAACCGCGCGCTGGCCGACGTCGGCGCGTGGGTGACGGGCCAGCGTCGCGAGCAGTCGGTCACGCGCGCGGAGCTGCACGAGGAAGAACAGGACGAAGCGCGCGGGATCGCGAAGTACAACCCGCTCGCCGACTGGACGGAAGCCGACGTATGGGCGTACCTTGACGCGTTCGACGTGCCGGTCAACCCGCTGCATGCGCGCGGCTACCCGAGCATCGGGTGCGAGCCGTGCACGCGCGCGATCCGTCCCGGCGAGGACAGCCGCGCGGGCCGCTGGTGGTGGGAGTCGCGCGACACGAAGGAGTGCGGGCTGCACGTCACGACGATCACGCCGATTCCCGCGAATGCCGACGCCGGCGCCGCGCACTGAAAGCCGACAAGAAAC
Organism: Burkholderia sp. AU32262; assembly: GCF_020419985.1. Classification (NCBI taxonomy): domain Bacteria; kingdom Pseudomonadati; phylum Pseudomonadota; class Betaproteobacteria; order Burkholderiales; family Burkholderiaceae; genus Burkholderia; species Burkholderia sp. AU32262. Next base: position 287,565 of record NZ_JAIZRS010000005.1, on the reverse strand, counting down.
CGAATATTGCGCCGCCCGCGACAGCGGGCGGCACGAACCCAGAAGAGAAGGACTGAAATCATGAGCACGACGCTCGAGCAATCCGCCTTTGCCCCGCCCGCCGGCGCCGACAGCCGCATGGGCCACCTCGACTGGCTCGAAGCCGAGTCGATCCACATCCTGCGCGAACTCGTGGCCGAATGCAGCAAGCCGGCGCTGTTGTTCTCGGGCGGCAAGGATTCGGTCGTCGTGCTGCATCTGGCGCTGAAGGCGTTCGGCCTCGGCGCGAACCGCAAGACGACGCTGCCGTTCCCGCTCGTGCATATCGACACGGGCCACAACTACGAGGAAGTGATCGACTTCCGCGATCGCCGTGCGCAGGAGCTCGGCGCCGAGCTCGTGGTCGGTCACGTCGAGGATTCGATCAAGCGCGGCACGGTCGTGCTGCGCCGCGAGACCGATTCGCGCAATGCCGCGCAGGCCGTCACGCTGCTCGAGACGATCGAGCAGCACGGTTACACGGCGCTGATCGGCGGCGCGCGCCGCGACGAAGAGAAGGCGCGCGCGAAGGAGCGCATCTTCTCGTTCCGCGACGAATTCGGCCAGTGGGATCCGAAAGCGCAGCGCCCGGAACTGTGGAGCCTGTACAACGCGCGCCTGCACAAGGGCGAGCATCTGCGCGTGTTCCCGATCTCGAACTGGACCGAGCTCGACGTGTGGCAGTACATCGCGCGCGAAAACCTCGAACTGCCGTCGATCTACTACGCGCACCAGCGCGAGATCGTGCGCCGCAACGGGCTGCTCGTGCCGGTCACGCCGCTCACGCCGATGCGTGACGGCGAGACGAGCGAGCTCGCGCAGGTGCGCTTCCGCACGGTCGGCGACATCAGCTGCACGTGCCCGGTCGAGAGCGACGCGGACGACGTCGAGAAGATCATCGCCGAGACGGCGGTGACCGAGATCACCGAGCGCGGCGCGACCCGGATGGACGACCAGGCGTCCGAAGCCGCGATGGAACAGCGCAAGAAGCAAGGTTATTTCTGAAGCACACGAGGACATTCACATCATGAGCATCATCGAGAACACCGAAGACCTCGGCGTGCTGCGTTTCATCACCGCGGGCAGCGTCGACGACGGCAAGAGCACGCTGATCGGCCGCCTGCTGTACGACAGCAAGGCCGTGCTGTCCGACCAGCTGTCCGCGCTGTCGCGCGCGAAGAACAAGCGCACGGTCGGCGACGAGCTCGACCTCGCGCTGCTGACCGATGGCCTCGAAGCCGAGCGCGAGCAGGGCATCACGATCGACGTCGCGTACCGCTACTTCGCGACCGCGAAGCGCAAGTTCATCATCGCCGACACGCCGGGGCACGAGCAGTACACGCGCAACATGGTCACGGGCGCGTCGACCGCGCACGCGGCGATCATCCTGATCGACGCGACGCGCGTGACGATCGAGAACGGCGTCGCCGATTTGCTGCCGCAGACCAAGCGCCACAGCGCGATCGTCAAGCTGCTCGGGCTGCAGCACGTGATCGTCGCGATCAACAAGATGGACCTCGTCGACTACAGCGAGGCGCGCTTCAACGAGATCCGCGATGCGTACGTCGCGCTCGCGAAGCAGCTCGGCCTGACCGACGTGCGCTTCGTGCCGGTGTCGGCGCTCAAGGGCGACAACATCGTCGGCGCGAGCGAGCGCATGCCGTGGTACGCGGGCGAGCCGCTCCTCGACGTGCTCGAGTCGCTGCCGGTCGAGACGCAGGCGCATGACGCGCTGCGCTTCCCGGTGCAGTGGGTCGCACGCCAGGACGGCAGCTCGGCCGACGATTTCCGCGGCTACATGGGCCGGATCGAGTCGGGCGAAGTGAAGGTCGGCGATACGATCGTCGTGCTGCCGTCGAACCGCACCGCGACGGTCGCCGAGATCATCGCACCGGTGCCGGGCGGCACCGCGGCCGTGCCGCATGCATTCGCGGGGCAGACGGTGACGATTCGCGTCGAGGAAGACGTCGACGTGTCGCGCGGCGACATGTTCGTCACGACCGCCGAGCCGGTCGAGCCGGCGAAGAAGCTCGAGGCCGACCTGTGCTGGTTCGACGAGGCGCCGCTGTCGCCGCAGCGCAAGTACCTGCTGAAGCAGACCACCAGCACGGTGTTCGCGAAGATCGGCGCGGTCAAGCAGGTGCTCGACGTGCATACGCTGTCGCACGCGACCGACCGTCAGGAACTGAAGATGAACGACATCGGCCGCGTGGCGCTGACGCTGCAGAAGCCGATCGTTTGCGACACGTACGATGCGCACCCCGGTACGGGCGCGTTCGTGCTGATCGACGAGGCGACGCATCACACGGTCGCCGCCGGCATGATCCGCGCGTTCTCGGCGTAATCGTCAATCTGCGCGGCGGCGAACCGGCCGCCGCGGCAGGACCCTAGCGAAGCGACAAACATGGGCAAGGTGTATCTGATCGGAGCAGGACCGGGCGCGGCGGACCTCATCACGGTGCGCGGCATGCGGCTGCTCGAGCAGGCCGACGTCGTGCTGCACGACGCGCTCGTCGAGCCCGCGATGCTCGACCATGCGCCGAACGCGCGGAAGATCGCGGTCGGCAAGCGTTGCGGGCAGCGCTCGACCGCGCAGCATTTCATCAACAAGCAGATCGTCGATGCGGCGCGCGAGCACGCATGTGTCGTGCGGCTGAAGGGCGGCGACCCGATGCTGTTCGGTCGCGCGGAAGAGGAAATGCGTGCGCTGGAAGCGGCCGGCATCGACTACGAGGTCGTGCCGGGCATTACCGCGGCGCTGGCCGGCGCGGCGACGCTGAAGCGATCGCTCACGCTGCGCGGCGTGTCGCGCAGCGTCGCGTTCGCGACGCACAGCCGCGCACCGGGCAGCGACGAGATCCGCGAAGCCGCGCGCGCCGATTCGATCGTCTACTACATGGGCCGCGACAGCGCACCCGGCATCGCGCAGGCGCTGATCGACGCCGGCCGTGCGCCGGCGACGCCCGTGGCGATCGTCGAGGCATGCAGCACCGCGCGCGAACGCACGCTGACGCTGACGCTCGCGCGGATGGCGGCCGGCGACGCGCAGGCGTGGCTCGATCCCGCGGAGCCGAGCCTGCTGATGATCGGCGACGCCTTCGCCGAACGCGCAGGACAGGCGCAGGCGGCCGGCCCGGTGCGCAATGCCGCCTGAGCGCGGCTCGAGCGCGGTACCAAACGAAAAAAGCGCCGCCGGCGCTTTTTTCTTTGGCTACGGTGAATGCGTGGGCTGCTACGCGTCGCCGCTGATCTGGTCGACGCAATAGCGCGCGACCGCGTCGAGCACGCCGTCGTCTTCGCCGACGGCCGTCGCGCAGCGGATGTCGACGCCCGGATGCGCGGCGCGGCATGCGTCGACGAGTTGCGGCAGATCGCGGCGCACATGGCCGCCCTGGCCGAAAAAGACCGGCACCACGGTGATGCGCGTGCAGCCGGCCGCAGCTTGCGCGGCCACGGCCTCACCGAGCGACGGCGTCATCAGTTCGAGGAACGCGAGCGACACCTGCGTGGCGGGGGAGCCGGCGCCGCGCAGCCGCGCGGCGAGCCGCTCGAACGGCTCGGCCCAGCGCGGATCGCGGGCGCCGTGGCCGAACAGGACGATACCGTGCGAATGCATGTCGAAGCCTCCGTCGCGACGCGGCGCTCAGTGCCGGTCGACCCACTTGAGCGCGAACAGGCCGAGCGCGAGATAGATGAGGCCCGGCGTCGCGGCGGTCAGCGGCGCGGGCCACGTGTTCAGCGTGCCGATGTGCGAGAACAGCGTGTTGAGCAGCTGGAAGCTCATGCCGAGCATGATGCCGCCGAACACCTTCACGCCGACCACGCCGGCCCGCGTGTGCAGGTACGCGAACGGCAGCGACAGCACGAGCATCACGAACACCGCGAACGGATACAGCAGCTTGCGCCACAGCGCGATGTCGTAGCGCTGCGTGTCCTGCTGGTTCTCGCGCAAGTGCTGGATGTAGCGGAACAGGTTGATGATCGACATGCGCTCCGGCGACACGAGCAGCACCGACAGGATCTGCGGCGTCAGGTCGGACCGCAGCCGGTATTCGGGCAGCGACACCTGCTGCGACCGGTACACGGGGTTCAGCGCATCGGCCGGCTGGCCGCTGACCGGCTTGATCGGCGTCAGCTCGGTTTCGGTCACGCCCGTCAGCAGCCAGTGGCCGGGCGGCTCGTAGCGGCCGGTCTGCGCGATCCGCACGTTCTGCAGCTGGAATTTCGAATCGAATTCGTAGATGCGCACGTTGCTGATCGTCGAATCGGGCGACAGGCTGCCGACGTTGACGAAGCGCGTGACCTGCTCGCCGTTCTCGCGGGCCGCGAGCGTGTCCTTCACCCACACGCCCGACTGGAAGTTCGACGACACCGACGCGCCGAGCGCCTGCAGCCGCACGCGCTCGGACAATTGATCCGCGTACGGCCCGACGAATTCGCCGATCAGGTAGGTGACGATCACGAGCGGCACGCCGATCTTCAGCAGCGAGCGCAGCGCCTGGTTGGTCGCGAGGCCCGACACGCGGAAGATCGTGAATTCCGAGTTCGCGGCCATCTGCGCGAACACGTAGATCGCGCTGATCAGCGCGGCGACCGGGATGATCTCGTAGAAGCGCGACGGCGTCTGCAGCGCGACGCGCAGCACCGCGTAGCCGAACTTGTAGTTGCCGTGCCCGACCGAGTTCAGCTCGCTGATCAGGTCGAAGAAGAAGAACAGGCCGGAGAACGCGAACAGGATGAAGATGAACGTGACGTAGATCTGTCGCGCGAAGTATTTTTCATAGAGCCGCATCGATCATGCTCCCGAGCGGCCGAACAGCGCGCGTGTCAACAGCGGACGATTGCGCACGCGCAACCAGAAAATGAATGCGACGATCGCCGCGACGAGCGCGTGCAGCCCGACGAGACCGACGCCGAACGACATCTTGCCCTGCTCGATCTGCGCCTGCACGACGTTCAGCAGGTTCGAGTACGTGAGGTAGATCAGCACGGCCATCACGAGATTGATCGTGCGGCTGCGACGCGGGTTCTGGTACGAGAGCGGGATGCCGAGCACCATCAGGTTGATCGCGATCAGCGGCAGCCCCGCGCGCCACGCGAATTCCGCGAGGTTGTCGCGCGTCGGGTTGCGCAGCAGGTCGGGCGTGGGCGTGCTGTTGGTGGTCTGCACGTTGACGACCGGCTTGCTCGTGATCTTCACGCCGTAGCGCTCGAACTCCATGATCTTGAAGTTCGGCTGGCCGGGCGTGCCGTCGTAGCGGCGGCCGTCCTCGAGGACGACGAAACGATCGCCGTCCTTCGAGGTTTCCGTGTGGCCCGTCTGCGACACGACCACGTTGAGCTTGCCGTTTTCCGTCGACGTGACGAATACGTTCTGCACCTTGCTCTGGTCGGGCGACATCTTCTCGATGAAGAACACGCGATGATTCGCGGCCGATTCGCGGAACTGGCCGGGCGCGAGCAGCGAGATCTCGTCGCGCTGCTGGAAGCGCGCCTTGATCATCTTGCTCTGCTGGTTCGACCACGGCCAGCCGACGAACGCGAAGAAGGTGATCAGCAGGATGATCGGCGTGGCGAACACGCCGATCGGCTTGATGAGGCGCGTAAGGCTCACGCCCGACGCGAGCCACACCACCATTTCGGAGTCCCGGTACCACCGGGTCAGCACGAACAGGATGGACACGAACAGCGTGACGACGAGCATCACGGCGAGGTAGCCGATTACGGTCAGGCCGATCAGCACGAGCACGTCGCGCGGATCGATTTCGCCGGACGCGGCGTAGCCGACGATGCGAATCATCATCGTCGTGAGCATGATCGTGAGCAGCACCATGAACACGGCGCCAGCCGTATACGCAAGCTCGCGCTGGAGGGAGCGTTCGAAGATCATTCTTGATGAGAAGAGGGCGGGAGGCTGCGCACGCGTGGTGGAGCGCTCGCGCCGCCACGGGAAAAATAGCGGATAATTGCGGCTTTCATCCTTAGCCCAGATTTTATCCGGGGACAAGCGCGATGGACTTTAGCATAAAAGGCTGTGATTGGAGCAAAGGCGAGGCCAAGGGGTTCCTGACCGGGAAGTCCGACTGCATCGTGCTCGGCATCTTCGAGGCGCAGACCCTGTCGGGCGCGGCGCTCGACATCGACACGGCCACCAAGGGATTGATCTCGCGCGTGGTGAAGGCCGGCGACATGGACGGCAAGCGCGGCAAGACGCTGTTCCTGCACGAAGTATCGGGCATCGGCGCGTCGCGCGTGCTGCTCGTCGGGCTCGGCAAGCAGGATGCTTTCAATCAGAAAGCCTATAACGACGCGGTCACCGCCGCGTGGCGCGCGCTGTTGGCGACCAAGGTCGTCCAGGTCACGTTCTCGCTCGCGCAGCTGCCGGTCGACGAGCGCAGCTCCGACTGGGGCGTGCGCGCCGCGATCCTCGCGCTGCGCAACGAGACCTACCGCTTCACGCAGATGAAGAGCAAGCCGGAACCGGCGTCGCACACGCTCAAGCGCGTCGTGTTCAGCGTCGACCCGGCGGACGAGAAGGCCGCGAAGGTCGCGATCAAGCAGGCCGTCGCGCTCGCGAACGGGATGGATCTCACCCGCGATCTCGGCAACCTGCCGGGCAACGTCTGCACGCCGACCTATCTCGGCAACACCGCGAAGAAGATCGCGAAGGATTGGGGCCTGAAGGCCGAAGTCCTCGGGCTCAAGCAGATCCAGGCGCTGAAGATGGGGTCGTTCCTGTCGGTCGCGCGCGCGTCGGTCGAGCCGCCGCAGTTCATCGTGCTGCACTACCAGGGCGCCGCCGCGAAGGCCGCGCCGGTCGTGCTGGTCGGCAAGGGCATCACGTTCGACACGGGCGGCATCTCGCTGAAGCCGGGCGAGGGCATGGACGAGATGAAGTACGACATGTGCGGCGCGGGCTCGGTGCTCGGCACGATCCGCGCGGTCGCCGAGATGGGCCTGAAGATCAACGTCGTCGCGATCGTGCCGACCTGCGAGAACATGCCGGGCGGCAACGCGACGAAGCCGGGCGACATCGTCACCAGCATGAAGGGGCTGACGATCGAGGTGCTGAACACCGACGCCGAAGGCCGCCTGATCCTGTGCGACGCGCTCACGTATGCCGAGCGCTTCAAGCCGGCCGCCGTGATCGACGTCGCGACGCTGACGGGCGCGTGCGTGATCGCGCTCGGCGCCCACAACAGCGGGCTGTTCTCGACGAACGACGCGCTCGCGGGCGAACTGCTCGACGCGTCGCGCGAGGCGAACGACCCGGCATGGCGCATGCCGCTCGACGACGAGTACCAGGAGCAGCTGAAGTCGAATTTCGCGGATCTCGCGAACATCGGCGGGCGTCCGGCCGGCGCGGTGACCGCGGCGTGCTTCCTGTCGCGCTTCACGGAGAGCTATCCGTGGGCCCACCTCGACATCGCGGGCACCGCATGGAAGGGCGGTGCCGCGAAGGGCGCGACGGGCCGTCCGGTGCCGCTGCTCGCGCAGTTCCTGATCGATCGCGCCGGCCAGTGATGGCGGTACCGACGACGCAGCGGGTGCGCGGGCAATGACGCGGATCGATTTCCACTCGAACGTCGGCGATTCGCTCGCGTATGCGTGCCGGCTGCTGCGCAAGGCCTATCAGGCCGGGCAGCCGGTCGTCGTGCTCGCCGAGCCCGCGCGCCTGCGCGCGCTCGACGAGCGGCTCTGGACGTTCTCGCCGCTCGATTTCATCCCGCATTGCGGTGTCGACAGCGAGCACGCAGCCGGCACGCCGATCGTGCTGGCCGCCGATCTCGATCGCGCGCCGCATCACCACGTGCTGCTGAACCTCGGCGCGACCGTGCCCGCGCAGTTCGCCCGCTTCGAGCGCCTGCTCGAAGTGGTCGGCAACGCGCCGGACGAGCTGGCCGCGGGCCGCGACCGCTACCGGTTCTACCGCGACCGCGGCTACGCGCTGAACAATTACAAGCAGGGCGGCTAGCCGCAACCGTCGACGGAGTGTTCCCGTGACAGAAGCCGATTCATCCTCGATCCCGACGCTGACCGACGTGCTGGTGCCGGGCAAGCCGGCGCCGGCTCGCTCGTCCGCATCGGCCGCCGTGTCCGCGTCGGCCGTACCCCTGCCGCACGACAGCGCGGCGATTCCGGTGCTCACCGACGTGATCGTCCCCGGCGCAGGCGCCGCGCCGGCTCCCCCGAAAACCGAAGCCGACCCCGAATCCGTCGTCGTCGAACCCGTGCCGACGCCGCACGTCCCGGCTGTCGAGTTGCAGGGAGACGTGGTGACGCCTGCGGATGCGGGCGAGACCGATGCGCCGGCCGAACCGGGCGCCGCCGGGCACGTGGTTGCCGAAGAGGCGGCGGCGATGACGGCGCCGCTGCGCTCGTCGCTGGTCGATGACGAGTTGCCGCAGCACACGTTCGCCGTGATTGCGCGCGAGGCGGCCGTGCACGCGCCCGAGGCGGCAGTGCCGGACGCGGGCCCGTCGGGCACCGCACCGCTGCCGGACGCACCCGCCGCGGCCGCGCTCACGCCCGAGGATGCGCAGCACATCGCCGAACGGCTGCGCCATCGCCTGACGAACTATCTGACCGGGGCGGGGCGCGAGGCCATCGAAGCGCGTTGTCGCGATGCGCTGCATGAACATTCGGCCTGGCTGGTCGGCCAGGTCACGCGCGAAGTCGCACTTGCACTGGAAACCGAGGTGATGGACTGGGTGCGCGATGCGGTCGATGAAGAAATCGCCCGCCGTCGCGCCGGGCATGCCGGCTGAACGGCCATCGTTCGCGACGGTGAAAAAGAGGGAGCGGCTGGGTAAGGGCCTGCGAAGCCGGCGGTGAGGCGCCGGTCCGCCGGTCAGGGCGGCCCGCCTGCGACGCCCTGCACGGCATGGGCACGCCGCGCGGGTATCCGCGTCAGCGTACCGACAACACCCACTGGGCAAGCGTGTGTGCTTCGGCGCTCGTCAGTTGCGTATTGGCGGGCATCGGCACGCTGCCCCATACACCGACGCTGCCTTTCACGATCGATTGCGCCAGATAATCGACGGCGTCGCCGCGCGCCGCGTACTTGCCGGCGATGTCGTGGAACGACGGCCCCATCAGCGGCTTGCCGACGGCATGGCAGGCCATGCAGTTCTTGCGTTGCGCCAGCGCGAGCCCGCTGGCCTGGTCGGCACGGGCCGCCGCCGCGCTGCCGGTCAGCAGCGTGGCGAGCAGCACGCGCAATATCGTCTGTTTCATGCGGTTCTCCGCCGGCGGGGACGGCCGGCTTCATGGTCCGCGCATTATAGAAGCAAAGGGGAAGCACGTTTTGCGCGTTCCCCGGCCGCCCCGTTTATCGGGGTCGTATGCGATGCGCGCCCCGTATCAGCCTGTGACCGCGCCCTGGTTCGCCGGCCGGGCGAGCGCCGCGAATTTCGCGAGCACCCCGCGCGTATAGCGCGGCGCCGGCGGTTGCCATGCGGCGCGACGGCGCGCGAGTTCCGCATCGTCGACGTTCAGTTGCAGCAGCAGCCGGTGCGCGTCGATCGTGATCGAATCGCCTTCCTGCACCAGTGCGATCGTGCCGCCGACGAATGCCTCCGGCGCGACGTGGCCGACCACCATGCCCCAGGTGCCGCCCGAGAAGCGGCCGTCCGTGATGAAGCCGACCGATTCGCCGAGCCCCTTGCCGATGATCGCGGAGGTCGGCGCGAGCATTTCCGGCATGCCCGGGCCGCCTTGCGGGCCGAGGTAGCGCAGCACGAGGATGTCGCCCGCGCGGATCCGGTCGCCGAGGATCGCGTCCATCGCGCTCTGCTCGTCGTCGAACACGCGCGCCGGGCCCGTGATCACCGGGTTCTTCAGGCCGGTGATCTTCGCGACCGCGCCGTCTTCCGCGAGATTGCCCTTCAGGATCGCCAGATGGCCTTCCTTGTACAGTGCACGGTCGATCGGGAAGATGACGTCCTGGTCCGCGCGCGGCACGGCCGGCACGTCCTTCAGTTCGTCGGCGATCGTGCGGCCGGTGATCGTCATGCAGTCGCCGTGCAGCAGCCCCGCGTCGAGCAGGATCCTCAGCACCTGCGGAATCCCGCCGGCCCGGTGCAGGTCGGTCGCGACGTACTGTCCCGACGGCTTCAGGTCGCAGATCACCGGCACGCGCTTGCGGATGCGCTCGAAGTCGTCGATCGTCCAGTCGACCTCGGCCGCGTGCGCGATCGCGAGATAGTGCAGCACCGCATTGGTCGAGCCGCCGGTGGCCATGATCACCGACACCGCGTTCTCGATCGATTGCTTCGTGATGATGTCGCGCGGCTTCAGGTCGCGCTTCACCGCCTCGACCAGCACGCGCGCCGATTCGGCGGCCGAATCGACCTTCTCCTGGTCGGGGTTCGCCATCGTCGACGAATACAGCAGCGACATCCCGAGCGCCTCGAACGACGAGCTCATCGTGTTCGCGGTGTACATGCCGCCACACGAACCGGAGGTCGGACACGCGTTCTTCTCGACGCCTTCGAAATCCTCCTGCGACATCCGGCCCGCGGTGAACTCGCCGACGGCCTCGAACGCCGACACGATCGTCAGATCGCGGCCTTTCCAGTTGCCCGGGCGGATCGTGCCGCCGTACACGTAGATGCCCGGCACGTTCAGGCGCGCGAGCGCGATCATGCCGCCCGGCATGTTCTTGTCGCAGCCGCCGACCACCACGACGCCGTCCATCCACTGGCCCTGCACGCAGGTTTCGATGCAATCGGCGATCACTTCCCGCGACACGAGCGAGTACTTCATGCCTTCGGTACCCATCGACATGCCGTCCGAAATCGTCGGCGTGCCGAAGATCTGCGGATTCGCGCCGGCCGCCTTCACGGCCTCCACGGCCGCGTCCGACAGCCGCTGCAGGCCGGAATTGCACGGCGTGATCGTCGAATGGCCGTTGGCGATGCCGATCATCGGCTTGTCGAAATCGTCCTTCTGGTAGCCGAGGGCGTAATACATCGAGCGGTTCGGCGAACGGGCCACGCCTTGCGTGATGTGCTTCGAGCGGCGGTTGTACGACATGGGGGACTCCATGGTTGTATGGGCGACGCCCGCGAACGGCGTGCCGGTTCGGATCGGTCAAGAATGGAGTGTCCGGTTTGGGATGTCCAATATATTATTCATAGCCTATTAAGTCGTTTTTCGAATGAGTCGAACATGGCCGAACCCACGCCCGACCTGCGCCAGTGGCGCTATTTCGCGACCGTCGCCGACGAGCGCCATTTCGGCCGCGCGGCCGAGCGCCTGTCGATGACGCAGCCGCCGCTGTCGCAGGCGATCCGCGCGCTCGAGGACGCGCTCGGCGTCGCGCTGTTCGTGCGCACCAAGCGCTCGGTGGCGCTGACGGCGGTCGGCGCGGCGCTGCTGCCGGACGTGCGCCGGCTGCTGGCGTCGGCCGATGCGCTGCCGCCGCTCGCGCGGCGGCTCGCGCGCGGCGAGGCCGGCTCGCTGTCGCTTGCGTTCGTGTCGAGCGCCGATTACGGGCTGTTGCCGTCGTTGCTTCGCGCATTCGGCGCGCGCTATCCGCAGGTGCGGCTGCAGCTCGCGGAAGCGACGAGCGACGTGCAGATCGACGAACTCGTCGCCGGGCGCATCGACGCCGGGCTCGTGATTCCGCCCGTGCCGCCGCGTCACGCGGCCGGGCTGTCGTACTTGCCCGTCGTGCGCGAGCCACTGGTGGTCGCGATGCCGGCCGGGGCGTCCGACGCGCCCGAGGACGCGCCCGTGCAGCTCGCCGAGGTCGCCGCGTTGCCGCTCGTGATCTTTCCGCGTCGTTTGGCGCCCGGCTTTTATGACATCATTACGGGCTGCTACGGCGCGGCGGGGGAAACCCCGCGCATCGGCCAGGAGGCAATCCAGATGCAGACGATCGTCAGCCTCGTGTCGGCCGGCATGGGCGTCGCACTCGTGCCGCAATCGCTGCGTAACCTGCGGCGCACCGGCGTGGTCTACCGGCCGCTTGCCGGCGTGGCGCCGGTCGTCGAGACGGGCCTCGTGTGGCGCACCGGCGACGTGAGCCCCGTGCTCGCCGGCTTCATCGACGTCGTGCGCGCGCAGGGCCTCGCCACGTGACGTGAACGACGGCGCGCGATCGCCGTCCAATGCGCGGTCCTGCATGTGTGCGACGGCCGCACCGTATTCGAAAACTTCTTCGCTAACCCATGATCATTCACCCGAATTTCGACCCCGTAGCGATCCATCTCGGGCCGCTGGCCGTGCGCTGGTACGGCCTCATGTATCTCGTCGCCTTCATCGCGGCGATCGTCGTCGGCCGGATCCGCCTGAAGCTGCCGCACGTCGCGGCGCAGGGCTGGACCGCGAAGGACATCGACGACATGATGTTCTACGGCGTGCTCGGTACCGTGCTCGGCGGCCGGCTCGGCTATGTGCTGTTCTACAAGGCCGATTTCTACTTCTCGCATCCGCTCGACGTGTTCAAGGTGTGGGAAGGCGGCATGTCGTTTCACGGCGGCTTCCTCGGCGTGACGCTCGCGATGGCGCTGTTCGCGTGGCAGCGCAAGCGACACTGGCTGCAGGTCACCGATTTCGTCGCGCCGATGGTGCCGACGGGGCTCGCGGCCGGGCGGCTCGGCAATTTCATCAACGGCGAACTGTGGGGCCGCGTGACCGATCCGACGGCGCCGTGGGCGATGTTGTTCCCGGGCGCGATGCGCGACGATGCGGCATGGCTGCCGAAACATCCGGAACTCGTCGAGAAGTGGCATCTCGCCGACGTGTTCATGCAATACCAGATGCTGCCGCGCCATCCTTCGCAGCTCTATGAAATCGCGCTCGAAGGTATCGCGCTGTTCTTCGTGCTGTTCCTGTTCGCGCGCAAGCCGCGGCCGATGGGCGCCATATCGGCGCTGTTCCTGATCGGTTACGGCCTCGCACGTTTCACGGTCGAGTTCGCGCGCGAGCCCGACGACTTCCTCGGTCTGCTGGCGCTCGGCTTGTCGATGGGGCAGTGGCTGTCGCTGCCGATGATCGTCGCAGGTATCGCGATGATGGTCTGGGCGTATCGCCGCCGCGCGGCGAACGCGAATGCGGCCGCATGAAATGGCTGCACGAGGTGGCTGCATGACGCGGTATCGATGCACGCGCGATCGGCGCGAGCATCGATACCGGATGCGGATGAAAAACGCCGGCCCTCGGGCCGGCGTTTTGCGTTTCGGCGACTGCGCGATGCGCGTTACTTCATCTGCACGGAGCCGTTGACGGTGACCGACACGGTGGCCTTGCCGCCTTCGACCGCGATCGGCGCGCTCATCTTCGCGCTGTCCATCGGCGCCGCGGCCATCGCCATCATGCGCGGGTACGGCTGCACGTTGCGGCCGCTGCCGACGTTTACGTCGCGGATCGTGTAGCTGCTGTAGCCGAACGCCTTCGCGGCTTCGTCCGCGCGGGCGCGGAACGACTTGATCGCCTCGGTCGTGAGCTTCTGCTCGGCCGCGCGCTGTGCTTCCGGCGACAGCGAGAACTCGACGTTCGCGACCTGCATCAGGTTCGACAACTGGCCTGCCAGCTTCGACGCCGCGGCGAAATCGCGCGATTCGAGCGCGACCTCGGTACGGCCGCGCCATGCGGAGATCTTGCCGTCGCGATCGGTGCTCGGATACACGGAGAACGCGCCCGTGTGCGCGGTGACGCCCGATACGCCCTTGGCCTGCGACAGGGCCGCGTCCGCACGCTGGTTCAACTGCGCGGTGAGGCTGCCCGGGTCCTTGGCCTGCTGCTCGTAGAACAGCGTGATGTGGATGATGTCCTGTGGTACGTCGGCGCTCGCCTGCGACGAGAGCGACAGCACGCCCGCCGGCTCCGGAAAGCGCGGGTTCGCCGTCTGGGCGTGTGCGGCGGGCGACGCGAGCGTCAGCGCGACGGGGACGGCGGCGGCGAGGGCGAGCGACAGCGCGAGTGCGGATTTCTTGGTCATTGTTGGACTCCTTGTGCGAGGGCGCGCACGCGGATCACGCGTGCGCGACGCGGGCGTGCCGCGCGACGAAAAAACGACAGCCGGCCCGATCGGCCGACAGCGGTTGCTTAGGCCGCGCGAACGTGCCGCGAGTTCCGTGACGGCAGGGTGTACTGACCAGATTTGACCTTTGGCGCGCGCCTACTTCATCAACTTTTCGGTGATGAACCGCCATTCGGCGCGCGTGACGGGCGTGATCGACAGCCGGTTGCCACGCGCGAGCACGCGCATGTCGGCGAGCTCGTCGTGCTCGCGCAGCGCGGCGAGCGGCACGAGCGGCGATTTCTTCACGAAGCGCACGTCGACGAGCAGCCAGCGTGGCGCTTCCCGCGTCGATTTCGGGTCGTAATAGGGGCTTTTCGGATCGAACTGCGTGGGATCGGGGTAGGGCGTCGACGATACTTCGGCGAGGCCGGCGATGCCTGGCTCGGGGCAGCTCGAGTGATAGAACAGCACGCCGTCGCCGATCTTCATCGTGTCGCGCATGAAATTGCGCGCCTGATAGTTGCGCACGCCGGTCCACGGCAGCGAGCGCTGCGGTGCGTTGGCGAGATCGTCGATGCTTGCTTCGTCCGGTTCGGACTTCATCAGCCAGTATTGCATGGTCGTGATCGGCGCAGAAGGGGCATGAGGGCCTGCTTGCATGCGCGCGCCGCATGCAAGCAGGCCCTCAAAAAGGAAACGGCATCGGGAACTCCCGATGCCGTTGGATAGGCCCCCACCTTGGCCGCTAGGCCGGCATCCTGAACCTGAGGTTCAGAATTGGTCGCAGTTAGCAGCACTTCGGGTACATCAGACAGAGTGACGCGCGCGCCCGTGCTACAAATTTCCGCAACCGTGCACATGGCATTGGTTCAAGGAATATATGACCTTGGCGAACCAGGCAGGGAAGCTGACTGAACTGTGATTCGATGCGCCAATTTGACCACCGTTGACCGCCGAGATCAAGGGGAATCGACACATCGTTTGAAACGTTACTGCGTCTCGTGCTGTGCGAGCACCGCGCCGAGCTGTTCGTTCATCTGGTGCATTGTACGACGGATTTCCTCGGCCGGAAATGCTTCACCGTGCCGCACGCTCGTTTGCAGCCGCAGCAATTCCGATGCAAGCGACAGGGCCGCCATCACCGCGATGCGATCGGTGCCGCGCACCGAGCTGTTCGAGCGGATTTTCGACATTTCGGCGTCGACGCGCGCGACCGCTTCGAGCAGCGCCGCTTCGGTCTCGGCCGAACAGGCGAGCCGATAGGCCTGACCGAGAATCGAGACTTCGATCTGCTTGGTGCTCATGCATGTTCTCCGTGGCTGGCCGCGTCATCGCCATCCGTGCGCGCCTGCGCATCGAGCAGGTCGAGCTGGTTGTCGGCTTGCTCCGCGCTCTTCGAGCGCGGCAGCTTTTCGAGAATCGCGTTCAGTTTCACCTGGGCGTCGTCGATCTTCGCCGACAACGTGTCGCGCTCGGCCGCGAGCGCATTGCGTTCGTCGCGCAGCTGCGCGAGCTCCGCGCGGACCGTGTCCGCTTCCGCGCGCAATTGCGCGACCTGCTCCTCGAGCGCGAGCCGTTCCGAGTGATAGCGCTTGTTCAGCGAAATCAGACGGCCAATATTTTGAGACAGGGTTTCGAGTTCGTTGAGCATTTGCTGCGTCCTCTAAAGACCCAGCATTTTAGCGCGGAATACCGCGCAATCCGACATCTGTAACGTTTCCAGTCGTAACACCCCTGCTTCTTGCCGCGAATGGGCGCGTCTCGCGCGGGTCCGGACGCTTCCTTGACGCTTGCACGACCGGCTCCTAAACTGGCGCCGCCTCGGTGCTCGCGCGCAGGACGCGCGGTTAAACGGGAAGCAGGGTGCGGGCTCCACGCGCGCCAACCTGCGCTGCCCCCGCAACGGTAAGCGGCCGCGTCGCGTGACGCAGGCCGGCTCGGGCGCGTTTCGCGTGCAGGTCGCACGCGGGCGCGGGCCACTGCGCGTCGTCGCGCGGGAAGGCGAGCCGGACCGCCGCCAGCCCGGATACCGGCCGAGACGGGGAGCCCGCACGGGCTCCATGACGCGCGGCCTGCGGGGAAGCAGGGCGCGCAATGCTTCACGGAACGTTCTTCGATGCCGACCCCAATCGTCCGCCACGCGCCCACGTCGCGCCCGGCCGACTCCCGCAAGCGGATGCGCCGCGCGTCGTGCGTGCGGCCGTGCGCGGCATGAACGCCGCGCGCGCCGCCGCCATCTGGGCCGCGCTGGCCGCCACGGTCGCGCTGCTGTTCGTCGCGTCGCTGTCGTTCGGCAGCGTGCCGATGTCGCCGTGGCAGGCGCTCGCGTCGCTCGTGCCGCATGGCGGCGATACCCTCGTTGCCGATATCGTGACGACGCTGCGCCTGCCGCGCGCGCTCGCGGGTTTCGCGTGCGGCGCGCTGCTCGCGCTGGCCGGCGCGTTGTTGCAGGTGCTGCTGCGCAATCCGCTCGCGGAGCCGTACGTGCTGGGCGTGTCCGGCGGCGCGGCCGGCTTCGCGCTCGTCGCGATGATCGCGGGCGGCGCGTGGTGGCTCGTCGACGCATCGGCGTTCGCGGGTTCGCTCGTCTCGGTCGCGCTCGTGCTCGGTCTCGCGAGGCGCGAGGTGTGGCGCGGCGAATCGCGCGATGCATCGCCGCGGCTGCTGCTCACGGGCGTCGTGATCGCGGCGGGGTGGGGCGCGCTCGTCACGCTGTTGCTGTCGCTCGCGCCCGACGCGCGGCTGCGCGGCATCATCTTCTGGCTGACGGGCGACCTGAACGGCGCGACGGCGCCGTGGTTCGCGTGGGGCGCGCTGCTGCTGTGCGCAGGCGTCGCGCTGCCGGCCGCGCCGCAACTGAACGTGCTGCTGCGCGGCGACGCCACCGCGCAAGCGCTCGGCGTGCCGGTCGCGCGCCTGCGCGTGCGGATCTATCTCGTCGCGTCGCTGGCCGCCGCGGCCGCCGTGACGACGGCCGGCACGATCGGCTTCGTCGGCCTCGTCGTGCCGCATGCGTTGCGGCTCGCGTGCGGCAACGACCAGCGGATGCTGCTGCCGGCCGCGATGCTCGCGGGCGGCGGCGGCGTGATGGCGGCCGACCTGCTCGCGCGTACCGCGATCGCGCCCGCGCAATTGCCGGTCGGCGTGATGACCGCGTTGATCGGCGTGCCGGTGTTCCTGTGGATGTTGTTGAGGAAACCGATGCGATGACGGGTGCCGCACTGAACGCCGCTGCCGGCGACATGCGCTACACGGCCGTCGACCTGACGCTGAAGGCCGGCGCGCGCACGCTGCTCGACGGCTTCACGCAAGTGTTCCGCCCCGGCGAGATCTGGTGCGTCGCCGGGCCGAACGGCGCCGGCAAGACGACGCTGCTCGCCACGCTCGCGGGATTGCAGCCGCCCGCCGCGGGACACGTCGAGATCGACGGCCGGCCGCTTGCCGCGTGGCGCCCCGAACGACTCGCGCAGCGCCGCGCGCTGATGCCGCAGCAATTACACGATGCGTTCAGCGCGACCGTGTTCGACACGGTGCTGCTCAACCGCTTTCCGTATCTCGGCGGCTGGGGCTGGGAGCGCGACGGCGACCGCGCGGCCGCGCGCGCTGCGCTCGCGACGTTCGACCTCACCGCGCTCGCGTCGCGCGACGTGATGTCGCTGTCGGGCGGCGAGCGGCAGCGGGTCGCGCTGGCCGCGACGCTGTGCCAGGATGCGCCGCTGATGCTGCTCGACGAACCGCTCGCGCATCTCGACCTGCATCACCAGATCGACTGCCTGACCGTGCTGGCTGCGTGGCTCGCGGCCGGCCCGCGCACGGTGATGTTTTCGTGTCACGACCTGAATCTCGCGCGGCGTTTCGCGACGCATGCGCTGTTGCTCGACGGCCGCGGCCATGCGTGGGCCGGCCTCGTGCACGACGTGCTGACGCCCGAGCGCGCGAGCGACGCGTTCGGCTATCCGCTCGTGCTGATCCGCGAGAACGGCCGCGATGCGCTGCTGCCGGCATGGCCTGCGCGACCATGACCTTTCCTGTTTCGACTTTTCCGATGCGCGGCGCATGCCGCGCGCACGACACGGCTCCTCGATGACGACTCCGACCCAATTCCCGCCCGCGATCGCGCCGCTCGACGACGCATTGCGCCAGCGCCTGCAGCATGTGATCGACCACAAGACCAAGCCGCCCGGCAGCCTCGGCCAGCTCGAGGCGCTCGCGCTGCAGATCGGCCTGATCCAGCGCACCGAGCGGCCGGTCGTGCAGCGTCCCGCGACGATCGTGTTCGCGGGCGACCACGGAATCGCCGCCGAAGGCGTCAGTCCTTATCCGCAGGCGGTGACCGCGCAGATGGTCGCGAACTTCCTGGCCGGCGGCGCGGCGATCAATGCATTCTCGGGCGTCGCGCAGAGCACGCTCGAGATCGTCGATGCGGGCGTCGCGTCGCCGCTGCCGCCGTCGGACCGGCTGGTGTCGCTGCCGCTCGCGCGCGGCACGCGCAACTTCGCGGCGGAGCCGGCGATGACGCGTGAAGAAGCGATGACGGCGCTGGCGGCCGGCGCGGCGCGTGTGCGCGTGCACGCATCGCTCGGCACGAACGTGATCGGCTTCGGCGAGATGGGGATCGCGAACACGTCGTCGGCCGCCTGCCTGATGAGCCGCCTGCTCGACGTGCCGATCGACGCATGCGTCGGGCGCGGCACGGGCCTCGACGACCAGGGGCTCGCGCACAAGCGCGCGGTGCTCGGCCGCGCGCTCGTCAAGCACTCGCATGCGATCGCGCCGCTCGACGTGCTCGCGACGTTCGGCGGCTTCGAGATCGCGATGATGACGGGCGCGTACCTCGCGGCCGCGAGCGAGCGGATGACGATCCTCGTCGACGGCTTCATCGCGACCGCCGCGCTGCTCGTCGCCGAGCGCATCGCGCCCGGCGTGCGCGACTACTGCGTGTTCTCGCATACGTCGCACGAGGCCGGGCACCGGCGCATGCTCGAACATTTCGGCGCGAAGCCGCTGCTCGCGCTCGACCTGCGGCTCGGCGAAGGCACGGGCGCCGCGCTCGCGCTGCCGCTGGTGCGCGCGGCGGCCGCGTTCCTCGCCGAGATGGCGAGCTTCGAATCGGCCGGCGTCGACGATCGTGACGCCTGAGCGCGCGCGGCATGCGGGCCGAACTGCGCTACTTCTTCGTCGCGCTCGGCTATTTCACGCGCGTGCCCGTGCCGCGCTCGATCGGCTACGCGGCCGGCGATCTCGATCAGGCCGCACGCTATTTCCCGCTCGTCGGCGCCTGCGTCGGCGCATGGGGCGCGCTCGTCTATCTCGTTGCACTGCGGGCGCTGCCGGCATCGATCGCGGTCGGGCTGTCGATGGCCGCGACGCTGCTCGCGACCGGCGCATTCCACGAAGACGGCCTCGCCGACAGTTGCGATGCGTTCGGCGGCGGCTACACGCGCGACGACGTGCTGCGCATCATGCACGATTCGCGGATCGGCACGTTCGGCGCGGTCGCGCTCGTGATCGCGCTCGGGCTGAAATGGCAGGCGCTCGCGTCGATGCTGCCGCTGCGCGCCGCATGGACGATGATCGCCGCGCATGCGGCGAGCCGCGCGATGGCCGTGAGCCTGCTGACGACGCTCGACTACGTGCGGCCAGAAGGCAAGGCGAAGCCGGTCGCGCAACGGATGGGTGCACGTGCCGCGTGCATCGCGGCGGTGTTCGGATTGCCGTGGCTGTTCTGGCCGGACTGGCGCATGGGCGTTGCCGCATGCGTGGCGCTCGTGCTGGTACGCGCGTGGCTGGCCCGCTATTTCGTGAAGCGGATCGGCGGCTATACGGGCGACTGTCTCGGTTTCGCGCAGCAACTGGGCGAACTGGCGATCTATCTCGTGGTGCTCGGATGGACGTCGTCCTGATCCGTCATCCGGCCGTCGGCATCGAGCCCGGCGTTTGCTACGGGCGCAGCGACGTACCGCTCGCCGAATCGGCTGATGACGGCGCGCGGGCCGTGCGCGCGCATCTGGCGGAACGGGGTGTGCCGTCGCCGGAACAGGTGTGGACGAGCCCGCTGACGCGCTGCGCATCGGTGGCCGAACGGCTCGCGCGGGCGTTCGACGTGCCGCTGCGGCGCGATGGCGATTGGCAGGAAATGGATTTCGGCGCGTGGGAAATGCGGCGCTGGGACGATATCGACCGCGCGGCGCTCGATGCGTGGGCGGCCGACCTGATGCATGCCTGCGCGCACGGCGGGGAAAGCGTCGCGCGATTCACCGCGCGGGTTGCACGGCAGGCGGACGCGCTTGCGGCGTTCGACGGGCCGCAATGGATCGTGACGCACGCGGGCGTGATCCGCGCATTCGCGTCGCATGTGCTGCGCGTGCCGCTCGATACGTTGCTCTCGCGGCCGGTGCCGACGGGCGGAGTTGTGTGGCTGCGCACGGAGGATGCCGCGCGAACGTGGGAAGTCGTGCACTGGGACGCATAGGCGCACTTGCGTCTGCATGTGAACGACGCTCTGTCTCGCACACCGTACGCCTCCGGGCATCGGTGCGCGATGCATCCGCAGCCCGCCGGAAATCAGCGCGCCGGCCGCCGCGCACGCGCGGCATCCAGATCCTCGCACAGCGCGGCCGCGCCTTGCGCGATCCGCGGCGACGGCCGCGTCAGCAGATCGCCGTCGATCGCGAACAGGTTGTTGCGCGCCACGGCCGTCAGCGCGGGCCACGCGCGCCAGCGCGCGAGGCTCGGCAGCGGTTCGTTCGAACGGGTCGCGCCGGCACTCGTCGTCACGATCGCTTCCGGATTCGCCGCGAGCACGGCCTCGTCGGTCACGGTCGGCGCGAGCGGCTTGAGCGACGCGAACACGTTGCGGCCGCCGCAGAGTTCGAACACTTCGTTGATCAGGTGCGTGCCGTTGAGCGTCGTCAGCGGGCGGTCCCACACCTGAAAGAACGTCGTGACGGGCGCGCGTGCCGCGTAGCGTGCGCGCAGTGTGGCGATGTCCCGCGTCAAGGCGCCCGCGGCGGCATCGGCGGCCGATTGCGTGCCGAGCAGCGTGCCGAGCCGGCGCAACGACGACGACACGTCGTCGAGATGTTTCGGTTCGCTGAAGAACAGCGGGATGTGCAGTGCGCGCAGCGCGTCGGTCTGCCGCTGCGCGTTGCCGTGCCGCCAGACGACGATCAGGTCGGGCTTCAGCGCGGCGATGCGTTCGAGGTCGAGCGCCTTGTTGTCGCCGACGCGCGGCACCGCTTGCGCGGCGGGCGGATAGTCGCTGTACGTGACGGTGCCGACGAGCTTCGCGCCGCCGCCGGCCGCGTAGACGAGTTCCGTCGCGTGCGGCGCGAGGCTGATCACGCGCTGCGCGGGCGCGGGCAGCGTGACCGTATTGCCGGCGTCGTCGCGGGCCGTGACGTCGGCGTGGACGAGCGGCGCGTGGGCGAGCGCGGCCAGCAGCGCGGCCGGCGCAAGCCGGCGGAACCGGCGGAACCGGCGGAACCGGCGCGGACTCATGCCGGGCCCCGCTGCAGCAGCGGCACGCAATGCGCGAGCGCGTCGCCGAGGCGCTGCCATTCGGCTTCGCTGCCCGGCAGGCCGACGCGCACGCTCGACGGGGTCGGGAAGTGCCGCGTCCAGATCCCGCGCGCCGCGAGCGCCGCATGCAGCGCCGCGGCGCGCGGGTCGTCGGTCCAGCTGAAGAGCGGCGTCGCGCGAACCGTGAAGCCGTGCGCGCGCAGCAACGCGGCCAGTCGTTCGCCGTCGGCCGCAAGCCGCTCGCGGGCGGCAGCTTGCCACGCGCGGTCGGCGAACGCCGCGGCGACCGCGTGGCGCGCGGGGCCGCCGACCGTCCACGCACCGAGCCTGTCGCGCAATGCGACGATTTGATCGGGGCACGCGAGCACGAAGCCCGCGCGGATCCCGGCGAGCCCGAAGAACTTGCCGACCGAGCGCAGCACGACGAGCCCAGGACGATCGACGTGCGGCGCCAGCGACGGCGTCGCGCCCGTATCGGCGAACGCTTCGTCGACGATCAGCGTGCCGCCGCGCGCGGCCAGTTGCGCATGCCAGCCGAGCAGGCGCCCGGTCGGCACGCATTCGGCGGTCGGATTGTTCGGGTTCCCGACGATGACGTGGCGCAGCGTCGCGGGCAGTGTATCCGCGCGGATGTCGAGCGTGACGACGCGATGGCCGTGGCGCGCGAACGCGGGCGCGTATTCGCCATACGCGAGCGCCGCGACGCCGGCCTCGCCGGCCGGCAGCAGCGCGGGCAACGCGCGGATCGCGGCTTGGCTGCCGGCGACCGGCAGCACGTGCGCGGCATCGGGTGCGTGGTAGTACTGCGCGGCGCAGGCCGCGAGGCCGTCGCCGTCGTCGGGCAGCCGGCGCCAGGCGTCGGCCGGCACGGGCGGCACGGGATAGCCGACCGGATTGATGCCGGTCGACAGGTCGAGCCAAGCGTCGTACGGAATGCCGTGGCGGCGGGCGGCCTCGTGCAGGTTGCCGCCGTGCGCGATGGATGAATCAGACATGATGGGTGGCCATGACGATTGCGCCGCTCGCGACCAGCAGCGCGAGCCACAGGGCGAGCGTGCGCGTGACGAGCGACAGCGTGGCGACGATGTGAAGGGCGGTTGCCGTGGCGCCGGTGCCGAGCGCCGGGCGGTCCTCGATCTCGCCGTGATAGACGGCCGGCCCGCCGAGCTGCACGTTCAGGCTGCCGGCGCCCGCGGCCATCACGGGGCCCGCGTTCGGGCTGTCCCAGTGGCGCGCCTGCGTGCGCCAGCAGCGCCACGCGGCGGCCGTGTCGCCGAGGAGCGCATAGCTCGCGGCGGTGAGGCGCGCGGGAATCCAGTTCAACGCGTCGTCGATGCGTGCGGCGGCCCAGCCGAAGGTCAGGAAGCGCGGCGTGCGGTAGCCCCACATTGCGTCGAGCGTGTTCGCGAGCCGGAACAGCAACGCGCCGGGGCCGCCCGCGACGACGAACCAGAGGAGCGCGCCGAAGATCGCGTCGTTGCCGTTCTCGAGCGCCGATTCGACGGCCGCGCGCGACAGCGCCCCTTCGTCAGCGTTGCTCGTGTCGCGCGACACGATGCGCGCGGTCAGCGTGCGCGCCGCGTCGAGGTCGCGCCGCAGCAGCGCGGCGGCGATCGGCGCGACGTGGTCGGCGAGGCTCTTCGCGCCGAGCGCGAACCACAGCAGCGCGACGTGCAGCGCAGCCGCGAACGGCCACGGCAGCACGGCGACGAGCCATGCCGCGACGGCCACCGGCGGCACGACCGCCGCGAGCCACGCGGCGACGCCGACCACGCGGCCGCGCCGCCCCGTGTTCAGCGCGGCTTCGATGCGCGCGGCGAAGCGGCCGAACGCGACAAGCGGATGCCAGCCGGCCGGCTCGCCGATCGCGCGGTCGACGAGCGCGGCCGCGACCGCGAGCATCGCGACGACGGGCAGCGACAGCATCAGCATGACGGGGCGCCCGCCTTGAGGTCGAGCGGCAGCCCGGCAACCAGCAGCGTGACGCGCGTCGCGAGCGTCGCCACGCGCTGGTTCAGGCGGCCGAGCTCGTCGACGTAGCGGCGCGTGACGGAGCCGAGCGGCACGACGCCGAGCCCGATCTCGTTGCTGACGACGATCACCTTCGCGCGCGCGCCGCGCAACGCGCGTTCGAGCCGCTCGACCTGCGCCGCGTACTGCGCATCGTCGAGCGGTTCGCCGTCGGCGGGGCACAGCAGGTTCGTGAGCCACAGCGTCAGGCAGTCGACGAGCAGGCAGGCGTGCGGATCGTCGAGCCGCGCGAGCGTGCCCGCGAGATCGACGGGCGCGTCGGCGAACCCCCATTCGGCGGGCCGGCGCGCGCGGTGATGCGCGATGCGCTGTTCGAACTCGGCATCGGCGGCGGTCGCGGTCGCGATGTAGGTGACGGGGCGGCCGCTGGCGGCGGCGAGCCGCTCGGCATGCGCGCTCTTGCCCGAGCGCGCGCCGCCGAGGACGAAGGTGAGGTCGTGCGGAATCATCGCGTGATTGTAACGGCGCGGGCGACCCGCGGCGGGCGATAATGCGGCCTTTGCTTCGCGACGACCTTTTACACGATGAATGCACCCGAGCCGCGGCCGCGCGGCACGCTGATGATCCAGGGCACGACATCCGACGCGGGCAAGAGCACGCTCGTCGCGGGCCTGTGTCGCCTCGCGCGCCGCGGCGGCGCGCGCGTGGCGCCGTTCAAGCCGCAGAACATGGCGCTCAACAGCGCGGTGACGGTCGACGGCGGCGAGATCGGCCGCGCGCAGGCGTTGCAGGCGCTGGCCGCCGGCGTCGCGCCGCATACGGATTTCAATCCGGTGCTGCTGAAGCCGACGAGCGACCGCGGCGCGCAGGTGATCATTCACGGCAAGGCGCGCATGAACCTCGACGCGCGGGCGTATCACGACTACAAGCCGGTCGCGTTCGAGGCGGTACTCGAGTCGTATGCGCGCCTGCGCGCCGGTTACGACACGGTGATCGTCGAAGGCGCCGGCAGCCCGGCCGAGATCAACCTGCGCGACGGCGACATCGCGAACATGGGCTTTGCCGAGCGCGTCGATTGCCCGGTCGTGCTCGTCGCCGACATCGATCGCGGCGGCGTGTTCGCGCATCTGGTCGGTACGCTCGCCTGCCTGTCGGACAGCGAGCGCGCGCGTGTGCGCGGCTTCGTGATCAATCGCTTCCGCGGCGACCTCAAGCTGCTCGAACCGGGGCTCGACTGGCTGCGTGCGCGCACGGGCAAGCCGGTGTTCGGCGTGCTGCCATACCTGCACGGGCTGCTGCTCGACGCGGAGGACATGCTGCCCGGGCAAGCGCGCAGCGCCGCCGCACGCGGCGAAGCCGGCGTGTTGCGCGTCGTCGTGCCCGCGCTGCCGCGCATCAGCAACCACACCGACTTCGATCCGCTGCGCGCGCATCCGCAGGTCGAATTCACGTACTGGAAGAGCGGCCCCGTGCCCGACGCCGACCTGCTGATCCTGCCCGGTTCGAAGAGCGTGCAGCGCGACCTCGCGTGGCTGCGCGACGCGGGCTGGGACGCGCTGATCCGGCGCCATCTGCGCTACGGCGGCAAGGTGATCGGCATCTGCGGCGGCATGCAGATGCTCGGCCGCACGCTCGACGATCCGCTCGGCCTCGAGGGCGCGCCCGGCAGCGTGCCGGGGCTCGGGCTGCTCGATTTCGACACGACGCTGCAACCCGACAAGACGCTGAAGAACGTGAGCGGGCAACTCGCGCTGCCGGGCGCGGCGGCCGTGCACGGCTACGAGATCCACATGGGCGACACGCGCGGGCCGGCGCTCGAGACGCCCGCGCTGACGCTGGCCGCCGATGTCCCGGAGGAGGGCACGCGTCCCGACGGCGCGATGTCCGCCGACGGCCAGATCCTCGCGACCTACGTGCACGGGCTGTTCGACGCGCCCGACGCCTGCGCGGCGCTGCTCGCGTGGGCGGGGCTCGACGGCGCGGCCCGCATCGATTATCCGGCGCTGCGCGAGGCGTCGCTCGAGCGGCTGGCCGACACGTTTGCCGAGCACCTCGATCTCGACGCGCTGTACGCCGAGTTTCGTTGAGTCCGCGCTGGTCCGCCCTCGCTTTTTCCGCGCCATCGCGTACAACGAAGGAGGGTGACGATGAGGGCTCGATGGTGGTGGAGCGTACTGCTTGCGGCGCTGCTGGGCGTGTCGTCGGCGGCGCATGCGTGCGATTCGTATGCGCCGGGCGGTGGCCAGTCCGGCGGCGATGCCACGCCAGGCAAGAACGGTTACTGAGCGGGATGCGGGGCATGATCGGTCATGCCCTTTTTTTCGCGTCAATTCGTTCCAAAGGAGAATCAATTTAAGCCAGTTGGCGTGTTTATCGGTCGATTCGATTCGAATAGAGTGCGATCCATTCCCATCCACTCACGAAGGACTCCGTCATGAACCCCAACCGCCTGAACGATTTCGCCGCGACGCTGTTGCGCGTCGCCCTCGGCGTGCTGTACCTCGCGCACGTCGCGCAGAAGGTGTTCGTCTTCACGCTGCCCGGCACCGCGCAGTTCTTTGCGTCGATCGGCCTGCCGGGCTGGCTCGCGTACCTGACCACGTTCGTCGAACTGGCGGGCGGCCTGGCGCTGCTCGCGGGGTTCCGCGTGCGCGTCGCCGCGCTGGTGCTGCTGCCGTTCATGCTCGGCGCGGTGGCCGCGCACCTGCCGAACGGCTGGAGCTTTGCGTCGCCGCACGGCGGCTGGGAATATCCGGCGTTCTGGGCCGTCACGCTGGCCGTGCAGGCGTTGCTGGGCGGCGGCGCGTTCGCGATCGGCGCGCGGGAGGCCGCCCTCCAGCGCGCGTGACGTGAAGGAAAGCGGACGAAAGGGGGGCGTGGTGCCGCGCCACCGGTTCCGGTGACCCCCCGTTTGCCGATATCATCGCTCCCTGTATCCGCAATCGAGCGGCGCCTGCCATGCGGCCGGCGCCGCGCGGCTTTTTCGGGGGAATTCATGACGGTCATCGTGGTGGCGAATCCGAAGGGCGGCGTGGGCAAGAGCACGCTGTCCACCAATCTAGCCGGCTATTTCGCGGCGCAGGGCGCATGGGTCGCGCTGGCCGACCTGGACCGGCAGCAGTCCGCGCATGCGTGGCTCGACCTGCGGCCGGCCGGCTTGCCGGCGATCGAGGCGTGGGAACTCGATCCGGAGGCGCCGTCGAAGCCGCCGCGCGGGCTCGAATACGCGGTGATCGACACGCCGGCCGGCCTGCACGGCACGCGGCTCAACGTCGCGCTGCAACTGGCCGACAAGGTGATCGTGCCGCTGCAGCCGTCGATGTTCGATATTCTCGCGACGCAGCAGTTTCTGGAGCGCCTCGCCGGCGAGAAGGCCGTGCGCAAGGGCAGCGTCGAGGTCGGGATCGTCGGGATGCGGGTCGATGCGCGCACGCGTTCGTCCGACCAGCTGCACCGGTTCGTCGAAGGGCTCGGCCTGCCGGTGCTCGGCTACGTGCGCGACACGCAGAATTACGTGCAGATCGCCGCGCACGGCCTGACGCTGTGGGACGTCGCGAAAAGCCGCGTCGAGAAGGATCTCGAGCAGTGGCGGCCGATCGTCGAATGGGCCGAGCGCCGCGCGCCGAAGGCCGAGAAGGCCGTGAAGGCTTCCTGAGCGCCCGGGCCGTCCCGGCCGGCGCGACACCCAATGAGAAAGGGCCGGATCCCGTGGCGTACGGTATCCGGCCCTTCGGCGGCAAACGGCAGCGCCGCAGCCGCGCGCCGCGGCCCGCGGGCGTGCCGCTCGGCTTACGTCCAGTTCTGCGTCGGCACGTGATCGCGGTGGCCCTTGATCTTGTTGCCTTCGTCGATGAACACGAGCTTCGGCTTCCAGCCGGCCTGCAGTTCGGCTTCGTCGACCATCGCGAACGCCGCGATGATCACGAGGTCGCCCAACTGCGCGCGGCGCGCGGCCGAGCCGTTCAGCGAGATCATCCCGCTGCCGCGCTCGCCCTTGATCGCGTACGTCGAGAAGCGCTCGCCGTTGTTGATGTTCCAGATGTCGATCCGTTCGTTTTCGATGAGGCCCGCCGCTTCGAGCAGGTCTTCGTCGATCGCGCACGAACCTTCGTAGTGCAGTTCGCAGTGCGTGACCGCCGCACGGTGGATCTTCGATTTGAGCATGTGGCGCTGCATGGGGTCTCCGTGATGCGTCGTGAGAGGCGCGGGCGGGCCGGCCGTCAGATTTCCAGGTTGTCGATGAGGCGCGTCGCGCCGAGCTTCGCGGCCGCGAGCACGACGAGCGGCTCGCCGGCTTCGAGTTCGGCGGCGCTCGGTGCGATCAGGTTCGCGCGGCGGCGGATCGCGACGTAGTCGGGCGCCCAGCCGCGTTCGGCCAGGTGCGTGTGCGCGTGCTGCTCGAGCTTGCCGAGGTCGCGTTCGCCGCCGAGCACGCTGTCGCGCACGCGCTGCAGCGTTTTCGCCAGTTCGGGCGCTTCCTTGCGCTCGTCGGCCGTCAGGTAGCGGTTGCGCGACGACAACGCGAGGCCGTCCTCGTCGCGCACGGTCTCGGCCGCGACGATGTCGACCGGCAGCGCGAGCTGCTGGCACATCCGGCGCACGATCATCAGCTGCTGGTAATCCTTCTTGCCGAACACGGCGACGCGCGGCTGCACGCAGGACATCAGCTTCGTGACGACCGTGCACACGCCGGCGAAGAAGCCGGGACGGAACTCGCCCTCGAGTATCCCGCCCAGGTCGTCCGGCGGCAGCACGCGATACTCCTGCGGCTCCGGGTACATGTCGCGCTCGGTCGGCGCGAACAGCACGTACACGTTTTCCTGCTGCAGCTTCTCGATATCGTCCTGGAGCGTGCGCGGGTACTTGTCGAAATCCTCGTTCGGGCCGAATTGCAGCCGGTTGACGAAGATGCTCGCCACGACCGGGTCGCCGTGCTGGCGCGCGAGGCGCATCAGCGACAGGTGCCCTTCGTGCAGGTTGCCCATCGTGGGCACGAACGCCGTGCGGTTCTGGCCGCGCAGCTGGTCGCGCAGTTCCTGGATCGAGCTGATGACTTTCATGATCGGGTAGCGGGTTCCTCGCGCAGGTGCGCGTGGGCGCCGCAGCGGCGGCGCCGGGGTCGAAGCGGACAACGCCGGCGCGCGGGCGGCGCATCGGGCGTCGGCGGATTGTAGAGGATTTGGCCGTGCGACGCATCGATAAAAGAACGATCGTTCACTTTATATCGGGACGTGCAGGACACCCGCCGGACGGCGT
The DNA here is from genome assembly GCF_020419985.1 of Burkholderia sp. AU32262. Taxonomy (NCBI): domain Bacteria; kingdom Pseudomonadati; phylum Pseudomonadota; class Betaproteobacteria; order Burkholderiales; family Burkholderiaceae; genus Burkholderia; species Burkholderia sp. AU32262. Next base: position 258,827 of record NZ_JAIZRS010000005.1, on the reverse strand, counting down.
TCCGCCGCGGCCAGGCGGCGAGCGTCGGGACGAACCGGGAACGGGAAGCGGCGGGGGCGGCCCTTACGCGGGCAGGTATGCGAGACGCACGTAGATCGGCGCGAACGGCTCGGCCTGCGTGATCTCGAGCAGCGATTCGCGCGCGAGTTCGAGCATCGCGATGAAGTTCACGACGACGACCGGCACGCCGCGCGACGTGTCGAACAGGTCGGCGAACTCCATGAAGCGGGCGTTCTGCAGCCGGCGCAGGATCAGGCTCATGTGCTCGCGCACCGACAGCTCCTCGCGGGAGATCTTGTGGTGCTGGACGAGCTTCGCGCGCTTGAGCACGTCGGCCCACGCGGCGCGCAGGTCGTCCGAATTGACGTCGGGAAAGCGCGGCGTGACGCTTTGCTCGATGTACACCTCGGCGCGCAGGAAATCGCGGCCGAGCTGCGGCAACTGGTCGAGCCGCTGCGCGGCGAGCTTCATCTGCTCGTACTCGAGCAGCCGGCGCACGAGTTCGGCGCGCGGATCCTCGGCTTCCTCGCCGGTGTCGGCCTTCTTGACCGGCAGCAGCATCCGCGACTTGATTTCGATCAGCATCGCGGCCATCAGCAGGTACTCGGCCGCGAGCTCGAGGTTCGACGTGCGGATCTGGTCGACGTAGCCCAGATACTGCGCGGTGACCTGCGCCATCGGGATGTCGAGCACGTTGAAGTTCTGCTTGCGAATCAGGTACAGCAGCAGGTCGAGCGGGCCTTCGAACGTCTCGAGGAACACCTCGAGCGCATCGGGCGGGATGTAGAGATCCTGCGGCAGCTTGAAGAGCGGCTCGCCGTACAGGCGAGCGAACGCCGCGACACCGTCGACCGTGTCGGGCGTCGAATCGGCGCCCGCGGGCGCGGCGATCGCGTCGTCCTGCCGGGCGGCGCTGGCCTCGTCGGCGGCGCTCACGTCGTCAGAAGTTCTGGTAGTAGACGTACGGCGTCTGCTTCACGCGCGATTCCTGCTGCTCGGCGCGCTCCTCGAGATCGATCGGCTGCTTGTCCCACAACAGGGAACGGCCCTTGCGCTGCTCTTCCTCGAGCGTCGGCTTCTGCTGCTTGAGCTGGTTCAGGAACTGCGTGACGTCGGACTGGTACGGCATGGCTGGATCTTCCGTTTCGGGCGGCGCACGATGCGCCGGATTCACGATGGCGGGATTTTACCGCATCGCGGGGAACAGCCGGCGCCAATCGCGCGTCGAATCGGCGGGCCGGTGCCGACGGGGATCGTGCGGCGGCCGTGCCCGGGGCCGGCATTCTTTCACAATCGTTTGGCTGTGACGCCCGCGCCCTGTGGTCAAATACAGGGTTTTCCACGAAACCGTAACAAACCAGCACGGCGAGGTCATATTTGGCGGGGCAGTCGAACCATCGAGCACACACGGCGCATGATGCAGGCCCGCGCGCGGCGCGCGATCACGCGGGCGCCGCGGCCCGCGTCGCGCGGGCGGCCCTCGCGGGCTGCCTGGCCGCGTGCTTCGCGCTGCCGGCCCATGCGAAGTACGACGTCGACATCGACGCGCCGCGCTCGATCCGCAAGCTCCTGAAGACGCATCTCGATATCGCCCGCTTCGCGAAGCGCGACGACATCAGCGACGACCAGTTCGACTTCCTCGTGACCGCCACGCCGCAGCAGGTGCGCGACCTGGCCGCGACGGCCGGCTATTTCTCGCCGATCGTGCGCACCGACGTGCGCACCCGCGACGGCAAGCGCGACGTGCGCATCGCGGTCGATCCGGGCAAGCAGACCGTCGTGTCGACGGTCGACCTGACGTTCAAGGGCCCTGTCGAAACCGAGGATCCGAAGCAGGAAACGGCCACGCGCTTCGCGTTCTCGATGAAGCCTGGCGACCCGTTCACGCAGTCCGACTGGGACGACGCGAAGAGCGCGGCGCTCCGGCAACTGCAGTCGCGCCGCTATCTCGGCGCGAAGATCGCGTCGTCCGAGGCGCGCATCGATCCGCGCACGCAGCGCGCGACGCTCGCGGTCGCGTTCGACAGCGGCCCGACGTTTACGATCGGCAAGGTCGACGTCGACGGCGTGCGCCGTTATCCGGAAAGGATCGTCACGAACGTCAATCCGCTGTCGGAAGGCGAGATCTACGACGTGCGGCGGATCGCCGAATTGCAGCGGCAACTGCAGAACACGCCGTACTACGCGAGCGTCGCGATCGACGTCGGCGACGATACGTCGAAGCCCGAGCGCACGCCCGTGCACGTGAAGGTCAGCGAATTCCCGTACAACAACATTCGCGGCGGCGTTGGCTTTGCCACCGATACCGGGCCGCACGTGCAAGGCTCCTATACGTATCTCGACACGTTCGGCGCCGCATGGCCGCTGACCGTGTCGGGCCGGGTCGACCAGATTCAGCAGTACGGGCAGGTCCAGCTGTCGATGCCACCGGGCGAGCGGGGCTGGACCAACAGCGTGCTCGCGTCGTACACGAACACCAACGTGTCGGATACGCGCATCTACAGCGCGCGGGTCGGCGTGCAGCGTACGCGCACCGGCCAGTTCATCGACTATGCGTATTCGCTGATGTACTACCAGGACCGGCTCGACCAGAACGGCGCGGGGCCGACCACGAGCCGCGCGCTGGTGCCGCAGTGGGCGTGGACCCGCCGCAACGTCGACGATCCGCTGTTCCCGCGCTCGGGCAACCTCATTCACGCGGAGGCCGGCTTCGCGGTCAAGCACGTGCTGGCCGACGAAACCTTCATTCGCGGCTACGCGCGCGGGCAGCAGTATCTGCCGATCGGCAAGCGCGACCTGTTCGTGTTCCGCGCGGAGCTCGGTGGCGTGTTTACGAGCGGCAGCTCGTCGGGCGTGCCGGCGTCGCTGCTGTTCCGCGCGGGCGGCTCGAATTCGGTGCGCGGCTACGGTTACCAGAGTATCGGTAACAGCGTCGCCGGCTCCGTTTTGCCGACCAAGTACCTGATGACGGGTACGGCCGAATACCAGCACTGGTTCAACCGCGACTGGGGCGCCGCGACGTTCTTCGACATCGGCACCGCGACCGATGCGTGGGGCGAGCGTGTGTTTTATCCGGGCGTGGGCGTCGGTGCGCGCTGGCGCAGCCCGGTCGGCCCGATCAACGTCGACGTCGCGTACGGCTTGCGCAACCATAGCGTGCGCCCGTACCTGACACTCGGCATCGCTTTCTGAACCTGTCGCCCTGTTCACGACGACCCGCACGACGAACCGCATGACGAAGGACCCGAACGACACGCCGCCGCCTCACGATCCGGATTCGCCGGACGGCGCGCCCGATACGCCGCCGCGGCCGCCGCGCGCGCCGCGGCGCGGCCGCGCGTGGCGTGTTTTCGCGTGGACGCTCGTGTCGCTCGTGCTGCTCGTCGTGCTGGCGGCGGGGCTCGTGGTGGGGGCGGTGACGACGGAGCGCGGCACGCGGCTCGCGTGGCAGGCGGCCGGCAAGGTGCTCGGCACGCGGCTCGCGGGCACGCTCGACGGCGGCTCGCTCGCGACCGGCGTGCGCTTGCGCGGGTTCGCGTGGACGAGCCCCGACGGCACCGGCACCGAGGTTCGCATCGACCGGCTCGACGGTCGCTGGGCGCTGACGCGCGCGCCGTGGCGGCTGTCCATCGCGTATCTGCGCGCCGGCACGATCGACGTGCGGATCGCGCCGGGGCCGTCGACGCCGAGTACGACGCCGCAGAACCTGAGCCTGCCGCTGCAGGTGCGGATCGACGACCTGCGCGTCGATCGCCTCGCCATTCACGACGGCGGCTCGACGACGCAGCTCGACCATCTCGCGCTGAACGGCCGCAGCGACGGCCGTCACCATGAACTCGTGCTCGACGGCGTCGATACGCCGTACGGCGCGCTGACCGCGCGCGCGAAGCTCGACGGCGTGAAGCCGTTCGCGCTGACGGGCGAGGCCACCTACGCCGGCAAGCTGTCCGACGAACCGGTCGACGCGCGGGCCCGTGTGTCGGGCTCGCTCGAGGCGCTCGTCGCCGACGTCGACGCGAGCGGGATGAAGCTGAACGGGCGCGCGCACGTCGAGGCCGCGCCGTTCGGCCCGGTGCCGCTCACGCGTGCGTCGCTCGCGTTCGACCACGTGAACCCGCAGGCGCTGTCGCCCGGCGCGCCCGCGGCCGATCTCGCGGTGCGCGCGGAACTCGCGCCGGTGAGCGCGCCGGCGGGCTCCGCGCCCGCGAAGGGCTTCGCGGTGACGGGCCCGGTGTCGATCGTCAACGCGAAGCCGGGCACGCTCGGCGACCATCTGCTGCCGGTGATCGACGCGCACGCGACCGTGCATCTCGACGCGCACGCGCAGCGCATCGACGGCCTCGCGCTGAAGCTGATCCGCGACGGCAGCGTGACCGGCGGCGGTACGCTCGCGGGCGGCAAGGGCCGCTTCGACCTGAAGGTCGCGAACCTCGACCTGAACGCGTTCGTCGCCGAGCTGCGGCCGATGCGCCTCGGCGGCCCGCTTGGCGTGACGCTCGCGGGCGACGTGACGACCGTCGATTTCAACCTGAACGACCCGAAGCTCGCGCTCGGCGCGCGCGCCAAGGTCGCGCTGACGCGGCAGCAGACCGTGCTGACCGACACGCGCGTGACGGCCGGCAAGGGGCGCATCGACCTGACGGGCGTGTTCCGCCACGACGCGCATTCGACCTATGACGCGAAGGCGACGCTGACCGCGTTCGATCCGCTGCTGCTCGCCGCGGCGAGCGCGCCGAAGGCGGGCGGCGGCAAGGCGCCGGCGAAGGCCGCCAAGGCGCCGGCCAGGCGCGGCGAGACGCGCGTGTCGGGCACGCTGACCGCATCGGGCGGGTTCGCGCCGCAAGTGTCGACGAAGGCGACCTTCAAGCTCGCCGACAGCCTGTACGACGGCGTGCCGCTGACGGGCGCCGGCGTCGTGCAGCTCGCCGGCTCGCGGATCCTGCCGAGCAACGCGAACCTGTCGATCGCCGGCAACCACGTCGACCTGCGCGGCAGCTTCGGCGCACCCGGCGACCGGCTGCGCTTCGTCGTCGACGCGCCGCAGCTCGACCGGCTCGGCTTCGGCGTCGAAGGGCTCGTGCAGGCGCAGGGCGACCTGACCGGCAGCTTCGCGCATCCGAACGTGACGGCCACCTACAAGGCCGAGCACGTCGTCGTCGGCTCGAACCGGATCGGCACCGCGCAGGGCCGCGCGGACATCCGCGACGGCGCGCACGGCGCCCTCGTGTTCACGGCCGACGCGGCCGACATCGCGCTCGGGTCGTTCCAGTTGAAGTCGTTGCGCGCGAACCTCGACGGCACGCGCGCGAAGCACACGCTCGACGCATCGGCGCTCGGGGCGGCCGGCGGCCGCGTGATCGACCTGACGCTCGCGGCGAACGGCGGTGTGGTCGAGACCCGCGACGGCATGCGCTGGGACGGCACCGTCACGCGTCTCGCGAATCGCGGCACGCCGGCGCTCGCGCTGCAGGCGCCGCTGACGATATCGGCCGGCGCCGGGCGCGTGACGCTCGGCGCGACGCGGCTCACGCTCGAAGGCGCGGCGATCGACCTGAAATCGTTCGTGTTCGATCACGGCCAGATGCGCTCGGCGGGCGCCGTGACGGGCGCGTCGGTCGCGCGTTTCCTCGAGGTGCGCCAGGCGCTGACCAGCCAGCGGCCGCCGGTGCGGACCGACGTCGTGCTCGATGCCGACTGGGATTTCTCGCTCGGCGCGAACGCGACGGGCTACGTGCAGGTGAAGCGCCGCGGCGGCGACGTGACGATCGAGACCGGGCGCGGCATCGCGTCGCTCGGCCTGACCGACCTGTCCGCACGCGCGAGCTTCGCGCCCGGCAACCGGCTCAACGTGACGGCGCTCGCGAAGGCGAGCCGGATCGGCACGCTCGACGCGAACGTCGCGGTGCCGTTCGCGCTGCGCGACGGCGTGTTCGGCATCGTCGACGACGGCCCGCTGTCGGGCCGCATCGACGCCGACATCCCGGCGCTGAAGACGACCGGCAACCTGTTCGGGCCGAGCTACCTGCTCGGCGGGCGCGCGGCGCTGAAATTGACCGTCTCTGGCACGCCGGTGAAGCCGAACCTGTCGGGGACGCTGACCGGCGACGAGCTGTCCGCGACGCTGATCGATCAGGGCGTGCAGTTGAAGGACGGCATCGTGCGCGTGAAGCTGTCGGACAACCTCGTCGAATTCCAGCAGGTCGAGTTCCACGGCGGCGACGGCACGCTGCGCGCGCTCGGCCGCGTGCGCCTCGACGGCGAGGCGCCGGACCTGACCGCGAGCATCGTCGCGGACAAGCTCGAACTGTTCGCGGCGCCCGACCGCAAGCTGTCGCTGTCGGGCAAGGCCACCGTCGCGAACGACGGGCCGCGCGGCGCGCTGTCGATCGACGGCAAGTTCATGGTCGATCGCGCGCTGTTCGACCTGCCCGAGCAATCGGCGCCGCACCTGTCCGACGACGTCGTGATCGTGCAGCCGGACGGCACGGTGCGCGGCGAGACGCCGACCGGCACCGCGGCCGCGAAGCCGAAGCCGGTCGACAACAAGCCGGCGCCGTCGCTGGCGCCGCGCGCGAACATCGACGTCGGCCTCGGCAACAACTTCCGCTTCAAGGGCCACGGCGCGGATCTCGGGCTGCGCGGCACGATCACCGTGATGAGCGCGCCGGGCGTGCCGCTGCGCGCGGTCGGCAACGTGCGCGTGACCGAAGGCTCGACGTACACGACGTTCGGCCGCAAGCTCGCGATCGAGAACGGCTTCTTCACGTTCAACGGCCCGGTGTCGAACCCGGGCGTGAACATTCTCGCGATGCGGCGCAACCAGGAGGTCGAGGCCGGCGTGCAGGTGGTCGGCACGATCCAGTCGCCGACGGTCAAGCTCGTATCGGAGCCGAACGTCACCGACAACGAAAAGCTGTCGTGGCTGCTGTTCGGGCACGGTACCGACCAGGGCAACAACGTCGGCCAGCAGGGCGCGATGACGGCGGCGCTCGGGCTGCTCGGCAGCGTGACCGGCAAGCGTGTCGCACAGACTTTCGGTCTCGACGAGGTGTCGGTCGGCCGCAGCGAAGTCGGCCTGACCGATCCGCAGGTCGTGCTGGTGTCGAAGGCGATCAACGAGCGCTTCGTGCTCGGCTTCGAGCAGGGGCTGCAATCGGCGAGCAACGCGTTCAAGGCGACGATCAACCTGACGCGCTTCTGGTCGGTGTCGGCGTACGGCGGCACGTTCCAGGGTGTCGACCTGAACTACACGCGGCGCTTCGATCGGTGGTTCGGGCAGCGGTGAGGGCGGGCAAGGCGTACCGGGCGACGATAAAAAAGCCCCGCACGATTCGCATCGTGCGGGGCTTTTTTGCGCCGGCAGCAGCGCGTTGCGCTTACTTCACGCGCATGCCCGGCTTCGCGCCGCTGTGCGGCTCGAGGATGTAGAGGCCCGGTTCCGCCTTCTCGTCGGTGGCCGACGCGGCGAGCACCATCCCCTCGGACAGGCCGAACTTCATCTTGCGCGGCGCGAGGTTCGCCACCATCACCGTCAGCTTGCCGACGAGCTGCTCGGGCTGGTACGCGGACTTGATGCCCGAGAACACGTTGCGGGTCTTTTCCTCGCCGACGTCGAGCGTGAGCTGCAGCAGCTTGTCCGAGCCTTCGACGGCCTGGCACGCGACGATCTTCGCGATGCGCAGGTCGATCTTCGCGAAATCGTCGATCGAGATCGGCGCGTCGTCGGCGCCGTTCACGGCGGCCGGCTTCGCGTTCGCCTTGGCGTTGTTCTTCGCGTCCTTCGCGGCGTTCGCGCTCGCGGCGGCCGCACCCGTTGCCGCGGCCTGCAGCGAATCGCGGTTCGCGGCCAGCAGCGCTTCGATCTGCTTCGCATCGACGCGCGTCATCAGGTGCTGGTACGCCTTGATCGGCTGCGCCGACGACAGCGGCTTCGCGGCATCGGCCCACGCGAGCGGCGCGATCCCGAAGAACGCTTCGACCGCTTCGGCGACGCGCGGTATCACCGGCTTCAGCGCGAGCGACAGCAGGCGGAACGCCTCGAGGCTCACGCTGCAGGTTTCGTGCAGCGCGACCGCGTTGGCCGGATCCTTCGCGAGATCCCACGGCTTCGCGCCGTCGACGTACGCGTTCACTTCGTCCGCGAGCTCCATCGTGTGGCGCAGCGCGCGGCCGTATTCGCGTGCTTCGTAGCTCGCGGCGATCTGCGCAATGGCATCGCGCAGCTTCGCGACGAGCGGATGGTTCATCGCGCTGTCCTGCACGCGGCCGTCGAAACGCTTGATCAGGAAGCCGGCCGCGCGGCTCGCGATGTTCACGTACTTGCCGACGAGATCGCTGTTCACGCGCGCCTGGAAGTCGTCGAGGTTCAGGTCGATGTCTTCCATCGTCGCGTTCAGCTTCGCGGCAAAGTAGTAGCGCAGCCACTCGGGGTTCAGGCCCGTGTCGATGTAGCTCTGCGCGGTGATGAACGTGCCGCGCGACTTCGACATCTTCGCGCCGTCGACCGTCAGGAAGCCGTGCGCGAACACGTTGGTCGGCGTGCGGTGGCCCGAGAACTCGAGCATCGCGGGCCAGAACAGCGTGTGGAAGTACAGGATGTCCTTGCCGATGAAGTGGTACTGCTCGGCCTTCGAGCCGGGGCGGATCCACGCATCGAAATCGACGCCGTTGCGCGCGCACAGGTTCTTGAAGCTCGCGTAGTAGCCGACCGGCGCGTCGAGCCACACGTAGAAATACTTGCCGGGCGCGCCCGGGATCTCGAAGCCGAAGTACGGCGCGTCACGCGAGATGTCCCAGTCGGCGAGCTTGGCTTCGCCGGCGTCGCCGAGCCATTCGCGCATCTTGTTGGTCGCCTCGGGCTGCGCGAGGCCGCTCACCCATTCGCGCAGGAACGATTCGCAGCGCGGGTCGGACAGGCGGAAGAAGTAGTGCTTCGAGGTCTTGCGCACCGGCGTCGCGCCCGACACGACCGAATACGGGTTCAGCAGCTCGGTCGGCAGGTAGGTGGAGCCGCACACTTCGCAGTTGTCGCCGTACTGGTCCTTCGCGTGGCACTTCGGGCACTCGCCCTTGATGAAGCGGTCCGGCAGGAACATTTCCTTGACCGGATCGTAGGCCTGCTCGATTTCGCGTTCGGCGATCAGGCCGGCTTCCCGCAGCGCGAGATAGATCTTCTCGCTCAGCACGCGGTTCTCGTCCGAATCGGTCGAGTAGAAGTTGTCGAACGACACGCCGAAGCTGTCGAAGTCGCGCTTGTGCTCGGCCCACACGCGGTCGATCAGCTGCTTCGGGGTCAGGCCTTCCGCCTCCGCGCGCAGCATGATCGGCGTGCCGTGCGTATCGTCGGCGCCGATGTAGTAGACCTCGTGGCCATGCATTCGCAGCGTCCGCACCCAGATGTCGGTCTGGATGTACTCGACCAGGTGGCCGATGTGGATCTGCCCGTTGGCATAGGGCAGGGCGGACGTAACGAGGATCTGGCGGCCGCCTTGCGGCGCCGCAGCCTGCACGGAAGTGAGGTCGGATGCGGACATAGGGTCTGGAGAAGAACAGCGGGAAAAACGACGGGAAACTGCGATTCTAGCAGGGGCGCGGACCAGCGCGGCGAGCATGCGCCGCGACGGGGCGGCAGCGGGGACGAGGCCGCACGTGCGGCGTGCCCGGTCGTGTTGTGCTGCGCTGCAGCACGAATTCGGCGGGCAAAAAAAACCGGGGCGGATACGGCCCCGGAGCAACAACGACAAGAGGAGAATGGTGACGCGCCGGCAACACCAGCCGCGTACCGTAAATACTGACCACGGCCTGCGACAGAAGTTCGAAAATTTTTTCGATTTGTTACCGGCCCCGCCCAAAGCCTTGCCGGGCGGGGCTGTGCGGGCAAGGCGCCCGCACGTTTCCCCTCGTGGTCGTGCTTACTGATGCTGTTGCGGCGCGCGCAGGTAGATCTCGACGCGGCGGTTCTGGGCGCGACCGGCTTCGGTCGCGTTGTCCGCGATCGGGTTCGACGGCCCCATGCCTTGCGCCGACAGACGACCGCCGTTCACGCCGCGCTGCACGAGCGCGTTCACGACGCTTTGCGCACGGTTCTGCGACAGCGTCTGGTTCAGCTGCGCCGAGCCCGTGCTGTCCGTGTAGCCGACGATCGACGCCGTCAGTTGCGGGTTCTGGTTCAGCGTCGTCGCGAGGTCGTTCAGCAGCGGCGTGAACGCCGGCGTGATCGCGTACTGGTTCGTCGCGAACGTGACCGAGCTCGGCACGTTCAGCTTCAGCGAGCCGTCCGGCTGCTCGGTGACCTGCGTGCCCGTCTGCGCCGCCGACGGCGCGAGCTTGTTCTTGATCGCTTGCCAGTTGTAACCCGTCACGCCGCCAACCAGTGCGCCGACGCCCGCGCCGATCGCCGCGCCCTTGCCGCCGCCGGCCAGTGCGCCGATCCCTGCGCCCAGCGCCGCGCCCGTGCCGGTGCCGACGGCCGTATTGTTGCCTTGCTGCGTGGCGCAGCCTGCCAGCAGTGCGCCGGCGAGTGCGAAGACGGACAGGCGAGTCGCGATTTTCATGTTCATCTTGGATTCCTCTCTTGGTTGAACGAGTCGACAACGACGACAAACAACAGTTATGGCTCCCTGCGCGGGCCGTCCGAAAAAGGAGGGCCGGCCTGCGCTCGCGGCAGCCGCCGAGGCGCTCGCATGCCCTGTCCGTCAGCGGGGCTGTTCGGGCGGGGCGACGCGTCAGCCTCTACAATATAGGCGGTGAATAGCCGATTTGGCCCTATAGCATGCCGCACGCGAAGAGTGCGCCGGGTCGCGCGTTCGCGCAATGGCGTGCAACAGATTCTTTCACTTTTCCCGATTTTCGCAGCGTAATTTGATATTTTTTGACGTTTGCGCGCGAGAAAAACGTTTTCACGGAGTCTTGATGAGCATTGACCGGGCACAAGTCGACGCCGCGCTGGCGGCAGTCGTCGACCCCAATACCGGCCGCCCGTATGCGGCGAACAAGGGCGTGCGCAACGTCGCGATCGACGGCGACGTCGTGGCGCTCGACGTGGTGCTCGGTTATCCCGCGCGCAGCCAGCACGACGACGTGCGCGCGCGCGTCGCCGCGGCGCTCCAGGGCGTGCCGGGCGTGCGCGACGCGCGCGTCGCCGTGTCGCAGGAAATCGTCGCGCATACGGTGCAGCGCGGCGTGAAGTTGTTGCCGAATGTGAAGAACATCGTCGCGGTCGCGTCGGGCAAGGGCGGCGTCGGCAAGAGCACGACGGCCGTGAACCTCGCGCTCGCGCTTGCCGCGGAAGGCGCGTCGGTCGGCATACTCGACGCCGACATCTACGGCCCGTCGCTGCCGACGATGCTCGGCATCCACGGCCAGCGCCCCGAGTCGCCCGACAATCAATCGATGAACCCGCTCGTCGGCCACGGCTTGCAGGCGAACTCGATCGGCTTCCTGATCGAGGAAGACAACCCGATGGTGTGGCGCGGCCCGATGGCGACGTCCGCGCTCGAGCAGCTGCTGCGCCAGACCAACTGGCGCGAGCTCGACTACCTGATCGTCGACATGCCGCCGGGCACCGGCGACATCCAGCTCACGCTCGCGCAGCGCGTGCCCGTCACCGGCGCGGTGATCGTCACGACGCCGCAGGACATCGCGCTGCTCGACGCGAAGAAGGGACTGAAGATGTTCGAGAAGGTCGGGATTCCGATCCTCGGCATCGTCGAGAACATGAGCATCCACATCTGCTCGAACTGCGGCCACGAGGAGCACATCTTCGGCGCCGGCGGGGCCGAGCGGATGGCGAAGGATTACGACGTGAACGTGCTCGGCAGCCTGCCGCTCGACATCGCGATCCGCGAGCGCGCCGACAGCGGCACGCCGACGGTCGCGGCCGATCCCGAAGGCGCGCTCGCGCGTCGCTACCGCGACATCGCGCGCGGGGTCGCGCTGGCGATTGCCGAGCGATCGCGCGACATGACGTCGAAGTTCCCGTCGATCGTTGTTCAAAATACGTAAAACCCTTGCGGGGCGGGGCCTTACGCTGTTTACGGCGCCGCGAGGCGCGGTATCATGGCGACTTTTCCCGGGTCCCTTTACCCGCCCGGCGCGGCCGCCGTGTCAAACGGCCGCCAGCCGGCATGAGGATCGAATGAAACAACGACATCACGGCGTGCGCGCCGGCCGCGCGCGGCGCGCGCTGCTGGCCGCCGCCGCGCTGGGCCTGCTGGCCGGCTGTACCTCCTTTTCCTCGTCGCACGAAAAACGGGCCGACGCGCAGTTGCAGCCGACGGTCGGCTCGCAGGCGCGCGGCGCGGTGACGTTCGTCGAGCGCCCGGACGGCGTGCAGGTCACCTACAACCTGGTCGGCCTGCCGCCGAACAGCGATCACGCGCTGCAGGTGCACGAACGCGGCGACTGCAACGCCGGCGACGGCTCGAGCGCAGGCCCCGTGTTCGCGCCGGCCGCCGACCGGCTTCGCGCCGGGGCGCGCGTCGCCGGCGATCTCGGCAACATCCATGCGGATGCGAACGGCGTCGCCGCCGGCTTCATCGTCGCGCCCGATCTGGCCCTCGATGGCGTGCGCTCCGCGATGAACCGGGCGGCGCTGGTGCACCGCGACTCGAGCGACCCGGCGTTCGCGCAGCATGGCGCGGGGCCCGCGCTGGCGTGCGGCGTGATCCGTTGACGGCCGCCGCGTGCGTGGCCCGATGATCGCGTAAAATGTGCGCCTTTCCCGGCCGCCGCTTCGCGGGTAAGGCCCCCACCGACTGTCACGCAGCGTTTCCAGGCGCCCTGAATATGCAACGACCCCAACGCTCACTTCGTTCGTTGTCCCCCGACGGGACGGCCAGCCGCCCACGGCCGGCTTTGCAAAGCCGGCCGGCTGCGCAGGCGCAGAGCGGTGCTCTGCGAATTCCCTGCTACGCCCTTGGGACGGCCCGGCGGAGGCTGGCATGAGCATCAAGTCCGACAAATGGATTCGGCGCATGGCCGAAGAGCACAAGATGATCGAGCCGTTCGTGCCCGATCAGGTCCGCGCGTCCGAGGACGGCCGCCGGATCGTCAGCTACGGCACGTCGAGCTACGGCTACGACATCCGCTGCGCGGACGAATTCAAGATCTTCACGAACATCAACTCGACGATCGTCGATCCGAAGAACTTCGACGAGGGTTCGTTTGTCGATTTCAAGGGCGACGTGTGCATCATCCCGCCGAACTCGTTCGCGCTGGCCCGCACCGTCGAATATTTCCGCATCCCGCGCACCGTGCTCACCGTCTGCCTCGGCAAGTCGACCTACGCGCGCTGCGGGATCATCGTCAACGTGACGCCGTTCGAACCCGAATGGGAAGGCTACGTCACGCTGGAATTCTCGAACACCACGCCGTTGCCCGCGAAGATCTACGCGAACGAAGGCGTCGCGCAGGTGCTCTTCTTCGAAAGCGACGAGGTGTGCGACGTGTCGTACGCCGATCGCGGCGGCAAGTATCAGGGGCAGCGCGGTGTCACGCTGCCGAAAACCTGATCTGGTTGCATAACGTCTCACCAGTTTCCGGGTGACCGCTGCGCGTGACGCGCCGCGGTCGTTCTTTTTGGAGAATCGCCCATGAAGTTTCGTTTCCCCGTCGTCATCATCGACGAAGATTTCCGCTCCGAGAACATCTCGGGCTCCGGCATCCGGGCGTTGGCCGAAGCGATCGAGAAGGAGGGCGTGGAAGTCCTCGGCCTCACGAGCTACGGCGATCTGACGTCGTTCGCGCAGCAATCGAGCCGCGCGTCGTGCTTCATCCTGTCGATCGACGACGACGAACTCATGCTCGGCGAAACCGGCCCGGACGGCGAGCTGCCCGAGCTCGCGACCGCGATCATCGAGCTGCGCGCGTTCGTCACCGAAGTGCGCCGCCGCAACGCGGACATCCCGATCTTCCTGTACGGCGAGACGCGCACGTCGCGCCATCTGCCGAACGACATCCTGCGCGAACTGCACGGCTTCATCCACATGTTCGAGGACACGCCGGAGTTCGTCGCGCGCCACATCATCCGCGAGGCGAAGGTCTATCTCGATTCGCTCGCGCCGCCGTTCTTCAAGGAGCTCGTCAAGTACGCGGACGAAGGCTCGTACTCGTGGCATTGCCCCGGTCACTCGGGCGGCGTCGCGTTCCTGAAGAACCCGCTCGGCCAGATGTTCCACCAGTTCTTCGGCGAGAACATGCTGCGCGCGGACGTCTGCAACGCGGTGGACGAGCTCGGCCAGCTGCTCGACCACACGGGCCCGGTCGCGGCGTCCGAGCGCAATGCGGCGCGCATCTTCAGCGCCGACCACCTGTTCTTCGTGACCAACGGCACGTCGACGTCGAACAAGATCGTCTGGCATGCGACCGTCGCGCCCGGCGACATCGTGCTGGTCGACCGCAACTGCCACAAGTCGATCCTGCACGCGATCACGATGACGGGCGCGATCCCCGTGTTCCTCACGCCGACGCGCAACCATTTCGGCATCATCGGGCCGATCCCGCGCGACGAATTCAAGCCGGAGAACATCCGCAGGAAGATCGAGGCGAACCCGTTCGCGCGCGAGGCGATGCGCCAGAACCCGGACATGAAGCCGCGCATTCTGACGATCACGCAGAGCACGTACGACGGCGTCGTCTACAACGTCGAGATGATCAAGGACCTGCTCGGCGACCTGCTCGACACGCTGCACTTCGACGAAGCGTGGCTGCCGCACGCGACGTTCCACCCGTTCTACCGCGACATGCACGCAATCGGCGACGGTCGTCCGCGCACCGGCGCGCTCGTGTTCGCGACGCACTCGACGCACAAGCTGCTCGCGGGCATCTCGCAGGCGTCGCAGATCGTCGTGCAGGATTCGGAGAACCGCACGTTCGACAAGCACCGCTTCAACGAGGCGTACCTGATGCACACGTCGACGAGCCCGCAGTACGCGATCATCGCGTCGTGCGACGTCGCGGCCGCGATGATGGAGCCGCCGGGCGGCACCGCGCTCGTCGAGGAGTCGATCGCCGAGGCGATCGACTTCCGCCGCGCGATGCGCAAGGTCGACGCCGAATACGGCGACGACTGGTTCTTCAGCGTGTGGGGCCCGGACAACCTGTCCGAGGAAGGGATCGGTTCGCGCGAGGACTGGATGCTGAAGCCGAACGACCACTGGCACGGCTTCGGCCCGCTCGCGGAAGGCTTCAACATGCTCGACCCGATCAAGGCGACGATCATCACGCCGGGGCTCGACGTCGACGGCGAGTTCGGCGAGACCGGCATTCCGGCCGCGATCGTCACGAAGTACCTGGCCGAGCACGGGATCATCGTCGAGAAGACCGGCCTGTACTCGTTCTTCATCATGTTCACGATCGGCATCACGAAGGGCCGCTGGAACTCGATGGTGACCGAGCTGCAGCAGTTCAAGGACGACTACGACAACAACCAGCCGCTGTGGCGCGTGCTGCCGGAATTCGTCGCGCAGCATCCGCGCTACGAGCGCGTCGGCCTGCGCGACCTGTGCACGCAGATCCACGACGTGTACCGCGCGAACGACATCGCGCGCCTGACGACCGAGATGTACCTGTCGGACATGGAGCCGGCGATGAAGCCGTCGGACGCGTTCGCGAAGCTCGCGCACCGCAAGATCGACCGCGTGCCGCTCGACGAGCTCGAAGGCCGCGTGACGAGCATCCTGCTCACGCCGTACCCGCCGGGCATTCCGCTGCTGATCCCGGGCGAGCGCTTCAACAAGACGATCGTGAACTACCTGCGGTTCGCGCGCGACTTCAACGAGCGCTTCCCGGGCTTCCACACCGACATCCACGGCCTCGTCGCGGAAGAGGTGAACGGCCGCGTCGAGTACTTCGTCGACTGCGTGCGCGACTGATGGCGACGCATGGACGAATCCGGACGATGCGCGCGGCGCTGGCCGCGCTCGTCGTCTGGGCGGCAGGATTGACGGGGCTCGCGGGCGCCGGTGTCGCCCATGCGGAAGTCGCGGCGGCCGACCCGATCGACGTCGCGATGCGGCAATGCCTCGCGCGGCGCGACCGGTCGTCGCCGGCCGGGCAGATCCAGTGCATGGGCGAGGCGCAGCAGCAGTGGCAGGCAGTGATGGACGGCGCGTACCAGCGCCTGTTGAAGGATGCGCCGGCCGACGCGAAGCGCGGCTGGCAGGACAGCCAGCGCCGCTGGCTCACGTGGCGCAAGGACGAGGTGCTGCTGCTGAAGGCCGTATACGACACGACACGCGGCACCGCGTATGCGATGTCGAGCGCCGACCTGCAACTGCAGCCGGTGCGCGATCGCGCGCTGGCGCTGCGCGGGGCGGCCGATCGCTATGCGCCGCCGCCCGCTGCCGTGCCGGTCGCGGCGACGAGCGGCGCGCAGGGTGGCGCCAAGCCGGCGAACGCGCCCCGCGAGCCGGCGCTGCGCCGCGTGCGGCCGTGTGCGCAGGATGCCGCGTGCGAGCATGCGCTGTTCGACCTGAACCGCTATTACCAGAAGCTGCGCCGCAAGATGCCCGCGCATTCGGCCACGACACTCGGGCGCGCGCAGCGCGCGTGGGTGGCGTTCCGCGATGCGACGGCGCCGCTCGTCGGCGAGGACGGGCGCGTCGACCTGATCGGCGCGCGCATCGCGACGATGAAGCGGCTGTCGGAGACGGCCGGCAATCGGTAACGGCTGCCGCGCCGCTGCCGAGCCGGCGACACGACAAAACGGGCACCCGAGGGTGCCCGTTTTGCATGGCGCGGTGTATCGCCTACGCCGGCTGCGACATGCCCTGCAGCCCGAACCACGACGGCACGAGCGCGAGCGCGTCGTCGAGCGACGCGAGCACGTGCAGGCTCAGCGCGACGATCTCCGGCGTCGGCGCCTTCAGGTCGGGCACGGTGACGACCGCCGCGCCGGCGCCGGCGGCCGAGAGCGCGCCGAAGTCGCTGTCCTCGAACGCGATGCACGCGTGGGCCGGCACGCCGAGGCGTTCGGCCGCGAGCCGGTAGACGGCCGGGTCGGGCTTGCCGCGCGCGACTTCGTCGCCGCCCGCGACCGCGCGGAAGAACGGCAGCACGCCGACCGCGTCGAGCCGCGCGCGGATCACGTCGCCCGCGGACGACGACGCGACCGCGCACGGAATGCCGGCCTGCGCGAGCGTGTCGAGCAGCGCAAGCGCGCCCGGCTTCAGCGGAAACTTCGGATGGGGCTCCGGGGCGGCGAGCTGCTCGCGCACGCGGACGCGCACCGCGTCGAACGTGTCGGGGTCGCCGATCAGGCGCGCGAGGATCACCTGGCCTTCGGCGAACGAGCGGCCGACGATCTGCAGGTAATCGATCTCGGTCAGCACGACGCCGTGCGCGTTCGACACGTCGATCCACGTGTTCATGATGGTCCGCTCGGAGTCGACGAGCAGGCCGTCCATGTCGAAGAGCGCGGCGGAGAAGGTCATCGGGAGCATCCGTGAAGCGGTGAAGCGGGGAAGGCGACGAGCGGCACGATGGCCGCCCGAATGAAAAACGGACGCCGCGGGCCGTTACTGGCCCAGCGCGGCGAGGGCAGCCTTGGCGGCTGCACGCACCTGGTCGGGCGCGGTGCCGCCCGGGTGGTTGCGGCTCGCGACCGACCCTTCGAGCGTCAGGTAGCCGAACACGTCGTCGCCGATCAGGTGCGCGACGTTCGGCAGTTCCTGCTTCATTTCGTCGAGCGTCAGATCGGCGAGGTCGATGCCGCGATCGTCGCAGATCTTCACCGCGTGCGCGACGGCTTCGTGCGCGTCGCGGAACGGCAGGCCGCGCTTGACCAGGTAGTCGGCGAGGTCGGTGGCGGTCGAGAAGCCCTGCAGCGCGGCCGCGCGCATCGCATCCGGCTTCACGGTGATGCCGGCGACCATCTCGGCGAAGATCCGCAGCGTGTCGGCGACGGTGTCGACCGTGTCGAACAGCGGTTCCTTGTCTTCCTGGTTGTCCTTGTTGTACGCGAGCGGCTGGCCCTTCATCAGCGTGAGGAGCGCCATCAGGTGGCCGTTCACGCGGCCGGTCTTGCCGCGCGCGAGCTCGGGCACGTCGGGGTTCTTCTTCTGCGGCATGATCGAGCTGCCGGTGCAGAAGCGGTCGGCGATGTCGATGAAGCCGACGCGCGGGCTCATCCACAGCACGAGCTCTTCGGAGAAACGCGACACGTGCGTCATCACGAGCGCCGACGCCGCCGTGAATTCGATCGCGAAGTCGCGATCGGACACCGCGTCGAGCGAGTTCGCGCAGATGCCGTCGAAGCCGAGCGTCTTCGCGACCGCGTGGCGATCGATCGGATAGCTGGTGCCGGCGAGCGCGGCCGCGCCGAGCGGCAGGCGGTTCACGCGGGTGCGGCAGTCGCGCATGCGTTCCGCGTCGCGCGTGAACATCTCGACGTACGCGAGCAGGTGGTGGCCGAACGTGACCGGCTGCGCGACCTGCAGGTGCGTGAAGCCCGGCATGATCGTGTCGGCGTTCTGTTCCGCGAGGTCGATCAGCGCGCCGCGCAGGTCGTTCAGCAGGCCGCCGATGCGGTCGATCTCGCCGCGCAGCCACAGGCGGATGTCGGTCGCGACCTGGTCGTTGCGCGAGCGGCCCGTATGCAGGCGCTTGCCGGCATCGCCGATCAGCGCGGTCAGGCGCGCCTCGATGTTCAGGTGGACGTCTTCCAGGTCGAGCTGCCATTCGAATTCGCCACGCTCGATCTCGCCCTTGATCTGCGCCATCCCGCGTTCGATCGCGGCCAGGTCGTCGGCGCTGATGATCTTCTGCGCGGCGAGCATGTTCGCGTGCGCGAGCGAGCCGGCGATGTCGACGAGCGCGAGGCGCTTGTCGAAAAACACCGACGACGTGTAGCGCTTGACCAGCTCCGACATCGGTTCCGAGAAGCGGGCCGACCAGGCCTCGCCCTTTTTGTGCAGTTGGGACGTCATGGCGATTCTTCGAAGGGGAGTTGGGCGGCCGTGCGCCGCCGAGGGAATCCCGCGATTCTAACATTCGCGGGCCGGCCGCCCGCGGGCGGCAGGGACCGCCGCGCTCAGTCGCGCACCAGCACGACGAGCTTCAGGTCCTCGCGGTGCGCGGGTTTCAGCGTGATCTGCTGGTACACGAGGCGGCCGTCGGCCGGATGGTCGAATTCGCGCCGCCCGCCTTCGCGCTCGAACACGTCCTGCGACGCCCAGTACTGCGCGAACGCGTCGCTGCCGGCCGTCAGCGCGTCGATCAGCGCGCGCGTCGGCGCGTCGGTCAGGTGGCGGATCGCGTCGGCGCGGAATTCGGCCGCGAGCCGCCGCGCGCGGGTTTCCCAGTCGACGATCAGCGTGCGTGCAGCCGGCGACATGAACGTGAAGCGCAGCAGGTTGCGGTCGTGCTCGCCATCGAGCCAGCCGGAAAAGAGCGCGGCGGCCGGCGGGTTCCACGCGAGCGCGTTCCATTGGCGGTCGAGCACGTAGGCGGGCGTCGCGATCGCGGCGACGGTCGCGGCGAGCGTCGGCGGCAGGTCGCCGCCCGCGACGTCGGGCTCGGCCGGGTCGCGCTGCGCGGCCAGCTCGAACAGGTACGCGCGTTCGGCCTTCGACAACTGCAGCGCGACGGCGATCCGGGCGAGCGCGTCGGCGGAGGCCGACACGGGCCGGCCCTGTTCGATCCACGTGTACCAGGTCGGGCTCACGCCGCACAGTTGCGCGACTTCCTCGCGCCGCAGCCCCGGCGTGCGGCGGCGCGGGCCGGGCGGCAGGCCGACGGCCTGTGGCGACAGCCGCTCGCGATGGGCGCGGATGAATTCGCCGAGCGCGCGGGCGGGCGTGGCGTCGAGCGGCGGGACGGGGGCGGAGGACGACTGGTTCATGCGGAAACGGCGAAGTGGAAGCGAAGACGCGGCAACGATCGAACGATCAGACAGGTGGATCGAATACCAGAATAACTGCTTAACTTGTACTGGTACAAATGCAGGCCTATTGTAGCGGCTCGCGCGCTGGCAGGGCAGCGGGCGTCCCCCACAATACGTTGCACGGGGCCGGATCGCGCGCGCAAGCGTGGGGTTCGGCCGACGGCATCAAGGAAAGGAGCGAACGATGAAACACCACGACCAGGTCGCCGACGCGTTCGGCACGACGGCCGCCGCCTATCTGACGAGCACGGTTCATGCGACGGGCGCCGACCTGCGGGCGCTCGCCGACGCGGTGCGCGCGACGCCCGACGCCGCGGTGCTCGACCTCGGTTGCGGTGCCGGCCACGCGAGCTTCGCGGTCGCGCCGCACGTGCGCGAGGTGGTCGCGTACGATCTCGCCGCGCCGATGCTTGCGACCGTCGATGCGGCCGCGCGCGAGCGCGGGCTCGCGAACATCCGCACGCAGCAGGGCCCGGCCGAGCGGCTGCCGTTCGACACCGCGACGTTCGACTGGGTCGTGAGCCGGATGAGCGCGCACCACTGGCACGACCTGCGCGCGGCGCTCGCCGAAGTGCGCCGCGTGCTGAAGCCGGGCGGCCGCGTGCTGATGATCGACATCGCGGGCAACGACCATCCGCTCCTCGATACGTACCTGCAGGCTGCGGAAGTGCTGCGCGACGCGTCGCACGTGCGCGACTACCGCGCGGACGAATGGCTGGCGATGTTCCGCGCCGCTGGTTTCGACGCGCGGGTGCACAGCCGCTGGCGGCTGCCGATCGATTTCGACACGTGGGTCGCGCGCATCCGCACGCCGGCCGACAGCGTCGCCGGCATTCGCGCGCTGTGGGCGCATGCGCCGGACGAGGTGCGCGGCTACTACGCGGTGCAGGCCGACGGTTCGTTCGAGCACGACGCGTTGCTGATCGACGCGCACTGAGCGGGCGGCGCGCGCCGCGCCGTTTCGCGATCGCATGAAAAAAGCCGCGATACGTACGAACGCGTATCGCGGCTTTCGTTATCCCGGCCGGCGCGAAACCGCGCCCGCGCCGCCCGCGGATCAGCCGGTGTTGCGCAGCCCGGCCGCGATCCCGTTGATCGTCAGGTGAATCCCGCGGCGCAGCCGCGCGTTCGTGTCGCCCGCGCGGTGACGCTTGATCAGCTCGACCTGCAGGTGGTTCAGCGGATCGAGATACGGGAAGCGGTTCTTGATCGAGCGCGCGAGCAGCGGGTTGGTCGCGAGGCGGCCTTCGTGCCCGGTGATTTCAGCGAGCGCCCGCGACGTGCGCTCCCATTCCGCGACGATCCGCTCGAACACGTGCTTGCGCAGCTTGCGATCGGGCACGAGCTGCGCATAGCGCGACGCGACCGCGAGATCCGTCTTCGCGAGCACCATGTCCATGTTCGACAGCAGGTTCGAGAAGAACGGCCAGGTCTTGTTCATCTTCTTCAGCAGCGTGACGCGTTTCGCGCGTTCGGCGTCGTCCCCGGCGCCGTCGAGATACGCGCTCACCGCGCTGCCGAAGCCGTACCAGCCGGTCAGCAGCAGCCGGCACTGGCCCCACGAGAAGCCCCACGGAATCGCGCGCAGATCCTCGATCTTGCGCTGCTTCGGATCCTGCAGCTTGCGCGACGCCGGGCGGCTGCCGATATTCAGCTCGGCGATCTCGGTGATCGGCGTCGACGCGAAGAAGTAATCGGTGAAGCCCGGCGTTTCATAGACGAGCGCGCGATACGCGGCCATCGCCGAATCGGACAGCGTCTGCATCGCGGCCTCGAACGCGGGCAGTTGCGCCGGTGCGTTCGACTGCGGCAGCAGCGACGCCTCGAGCGTCGCGGCGACGACCGTCTCGAGGTTGCGCCGGCCGATCGACGGGTTCGAGAACTTGCTCGCGATCACCTCGCCCTGTTCGGTCAGGCGGATCTGGCCGTTGACGGTGCCCGGCGGCTGCGACAGGATCGCCTGGTAGGTCGGGCCGCCTCCGCGGCCGACCGTACCGCCGCGCCCGTGGAACAGCCGCAGCGTGATCTTGCGCTCGCGGAACAGGTCGACGAGCGCGAGTTCCGCGCGATACAGCTCCCAGTTCGACGTGAGGAAGCCGCCGTCCTTGTTGCTGTCCGAGTAGCCGAGCATCACTTCCTGCTCGGCGCCCTGGTGCGCGATCAGCGCGTCGATGCCCGGCAGCGCGAAGTAGTCGCGCATGATGCGTGACGCGTCGCGCAGGTCGGGGATCGTCTCGAACAGCGGGATCACCATCAGGCTGTTCTTCGCGTCGCTGCCCGGCACGCCGAGCGTGCCTTCGAGCAGGCCCGTCTCCTTCTGCAGCAGCAGGACTTCGACGAGGTCGCTGACGGTTTCCGTATGCGAAATGATGTAGTTGCGCACCGCACGCGCGCCGAATTGCGCGCGGACCTCGCGCGCCTTCTCGAACACGCCGAGCTCGCTTTGCGCGAGCGCCGAGTATTCGATGTACGGCGAGCGCAGCGGGCGCGGATCGGCGAGCGCGGCGAGCAGCACGCGCAGCTTGTCTTCCTCGGCGAGCGCCGCATAGTCGGCCTCGACGCCCGCGCGCGCGAACAGCTCGGCGACCACCGCCTCGTGGATGTCGGAACTCTGGCGCAGGTCGATGCTCGCGAGATGGAAGCCGAACACTTCGGCCGCGCGCACGAGCGGCGCGAGGCGCGGCGCGGCGAGCGACGCGCCGTGGTGTTCGTCGAGCGATGCGGTCAGCACCTTCAGGTCGGCGACGAACGCTTCCGAATCTTCATACGGGACCGCACGCACGGGCGGCGCGCCGCGGCCGGCGCTGCGCACCGGCACCGTACCTTCGCCGAGACGCACGCGCGCGCTCGCGGCGAGCCGCGTATAGATGCCGATCAGCGCGCGGCGATACGGTTCGTCGACGCGGTGCGGCGACTGGTCGGGCGACGCGGCCGCGAGCGCCTTCACCGCGTCGTTCGCGCCGACCAGCAGGTTCGACACCGACAGCTCGGCGCCCAGCTTGTGCACCTGTTCCAGATAGTGTTCGAGGATCACCGCGGCCTGACGGTTGATCGCCTCGTCGAGCGTCGCGGCGGTCACGTTCGGGTTGCCGTCGCGGTCGCCGCCGATCCAGCTGCCCATCTGGAAGAACGCGGGCACGCGGGCCGACAGGCCGTGCTCGGCGAGCGCGGCCTCGATGTCGCCGTACAGCGCGGGCAATTCGTCGAGGAACGTCGCGCGGTAGTACGACAGCGCGTTCTCGATCTCGTCGCCGACCGTCAGGCGCGCGTCGCGCAGCATGCGCGTCTGCCACAGCGCGGTCACGCGCGCGCGCAGCATCGCCTCGTTGTACTGGCGCTCGCGCGCGGTCAGCTCCTGGTCGCGCTCGGCGAGCAGGCGCGCGATGTCGTGCTGCGCGTCGAGGATGCTCTTGCGCTGCACTTCGGTCGGATGCGCGGTCAGCACCGGCACGATCAGCGCATCGTCGAAGAAGCGCTGCAGCAGGCGCTTCGACGCGTTGCCGGTGGTTTTCAGCTGGTCGAGCGCGTATGCGACCGTGCCGGGCTGCGGCGCGGAGCCGGCCAGCGCGTGGATGCGGCGGCGGCGGTTGTGGTGGCGGTCTTCCGCGATGTTCGCGAGGTGCGAGAAATAGCTGAACGCGCGTACGACGCTCACCGTCTGCTCCGGCGTCAGCTTGCGCAGCTTCTTCTCGAGCGTCTGCGCGGCTTCGCTGTCGTCCTCGCGGCGGAACTTGACCGCGGTCTGGCGGATCGTCTCGACGACGTCGAACACCGTATCGCCTTCCTGTTCGCGCACGACGTCGCCGAGCAGGCGGCCGAGGAAGCGGATGTCCTCGAACAGCGGGCGGTCCTTGTCGTCGCGCGCGCGGGTGCCGGCCTTCGGCGCGACGGCGTCGCGGGCCGCGGGGCCGGCGGCTTTCGTCGTGCGTTTTGTCCGACGTATCGCGTCTTTCGGTTTCGTTGCCGTTGGTTTCGTTGCCGCTTTCGCACGGCCGTTCGCGGCGGTGGCGACGGTGTCCGTCGAGGCGTCGGAGGAGGACAGGGCAGCATTGCGGCGCGCCGTACGCGCCGATCCGGAAGACTTCACGATGGGTTTCCTTGGGAAAGCTCGAGTCAAAAGGAACTGCGGAAACTGCGGGAACTGCGGTCAAGCAACCAGCTACGTGCGGCACATCCGCGCAACGGCGCCGCGACCCGCACGGAAGCAGGCCGGGCGCAGGCTCCGGGCCCGGGCGGGCCGGAGCGTGCGTGCTACCATTGTTCGATCTTCAATCCCGTCCTTCGATGTTCCAGCAATGAATTCCGAGACCCCCGCGGCCGGGCCGCAACAACCACGACCGCCCGCGACGTTGACGATCGCTTCGCGCGAGAGCCGCCTGGCGATGTGGCAAGCCGAACATGTGCGTGATGCGCTGCGCAAATTATATCCAGCTTGTGACGTGAAAATCCTCGGGATGACGACGCGCGGCGATCAGATTCTCGATCGCACGCTGTCGAAGGTCGGCGGCAAGGGCCTGTTCGTGAAGGAACTGGAAGCCGCGCTGGCCGACGGCCGCGCCGATCTCGCGGTGCATTCGCTGAAGGACGTGCCGATGGCGCTGCCCGACGGCTTCTCGCTCGCCGCGATCATGGCGCGCGAAGACCCGCGCGACGCCTTCGTGTCGAACGACTACGCGTCGCTCGACGCGCTGCCGGCCGGCGCGGTCGTCGGCACGTCGAGCCTGCGCCGCGAAGCGATGCTGCGTTCGCGCTATCCGCATCTCGAGGTCCTGCCGCTGCGCGGCAACCTCGACACGCGTCTCGCGAAGCTCGACCGCGGCGACTACGCGGCGATCATCCTCGCGGCCGCCGGCCTGAAGCGCCTCGGCCTCGAAGCGCGGATCCGCGCGCTGCTCGACGTCGAGGCGAGCCCGCCCGCGGCCGGCCAGGGCGCGCTCGGCATCGAGATCGCCGCGCATCGCGACGACGTCGCCGCGTGGCTCGCGCCGCTGCACGACACGCAGACCGCGCTCGCGGTCGAGGCCGAGCGGATGGTGTCGCGCGCGCTCGGCGGCAGTTGCGAGGTGCCGCTCGCCGCGCACGCGGTGTGGCGCGCGGGCGAGCTGTACCTGACGGGCCGCGTGTCGACCACCGACGGCAAGCGCGTGCTGACGGCCGAGGAGTGCGGCGCGGTCGTGACCGTCGCCGATGCGCTCGCGCTCGGCCGCGCGGTGTCCGACGAGCTCGAGGCGCAAGGCGCGCTCGACATCGTCCAGGCGCTGCTCGCGAGCTCGCCGGTCGCGGGCAAGGGCGACGCCTGATGGCGGGCGGCGCGCGCGCGTTCACTGCTGTCCTGACGCGTCCGGACGGGCAGTCCGATGCGCTGGCGTCGCAACTGGCCGACGCCGGCTGCGACGTGCTCGAATTCCCGCTGATCGATATCGCGCCGGTCGACGATCCGGCGCCGCTCGACGCCGCATTCGCGGCGCTGGCCGACTACGCGCTGGTGATTTTCGTGTCGCCGAACGCGATCGACCGCGCGCTCGCGCGGTACGACACGATCTGGCCGAACGCGCTGCCGGTCGGCGTGGTCGGGCCCGGCAGCGTCGCGGCGCTCGCGCGTCACGGCATCGCGGCGCCCGCGCATCGCGTGATCGCGCCGCAAGCGCCGGCCGACGGCGGCGTGCCCCATTACGATTCGGAAAGCCTGTTCGCGAGCATCGAGGCCGCGTTCGGCGGCGCGCAGGCGCTGGCGGGCAAGCGCGTGCTGATCGTGCGCGGCGACGGCGGGCGCGAATGGCTCGCCGAGCGCCTGCGCGAAGCCGGTGCGGACGTCACGCTCGTCGCGGCCTACCGGCGCGTCGTGCCGGAGCCGCGCGTCGGCGCGTGGGAGCGCGTGCACGCGCTGCTCGACGGCCAGCCGCACGCATGGCTCGTCACGAGCTCGGAAGGCGTGCGCAACCTGCACGAGCTCGCGCGGGCCCATCTGAACGATGCCGAGATCGACGCGCTGAAGCATGCGCCGCTCGTGACGCCGCACCCGCGGATCGAGCAGACCGCGCGCGCATTGGGTTTTGATAGGATTACGCTGACCGGCGCGGGCGATGAGCGCATCGTCCGCGCGTTTCGAACGATGGCCGACGAGGCCGTCCAACCGGCGACAGCCGTACCGGTGACTAAACGCATGACAGATACCAACGATTCCAAAAGCGTCGCTTCCCAGCCGGCCGCTGCATCCGCACCGCCGTCCAGCCCTCCTTATCTCGCGTCCGAGCCGCGTGCGCGCCGCGGCGGCAGCGCGGTGCTGTGGCTCGTCGTCGTCGTGCTCGGCTGCGCGGCGGGTGTCGGCGGCTACGCGCTGAACCGCAAGATCGACCGGCTCGACGGCACGTTCGTCGCCCGTCAGAAGGCGCTCGACGCGCAAGCGGCCGAAACGCGGACGAAGACCGAGCAGGCGCTCGCCAGCACGCACCAGGTCGACACGCAGCTCGCGCAGCTCGACGGCAAGCTCGCCGATGCGCAGAGCGCGCAGCAGGCGCTGCAGCAGCAATACCAGGACCTGTCGCGCAACCGCGATGCGTGGATGCTCGAGGAAGTCGACCAGATGCTGTCGAGCGCGAGCCAGCAGCTTCAACTGACCGGCAACACGCAGCTCGCGCTGATCGCGCTGCAGAACGCCGACGCGCGTCTCGCGACGTCGCAGAGCGCGCAGGCCGTCACGGTGCGCAAGGCGCTCGCGCAGGACATCGAGAAGCTGAAGGCCGCGCCGGCGGCCGATCTCACCGGGCTCGCGATCAAGCTCGACGACGCGATCGCCAGGATCGACGCGCTGCCGCTGTCCGGCGAGGCGATCGTGCCGCACGCGGCGCCGAAGGCCGCGCCGGCCGACGCCGCGTCGTCGGCCGCCGCCGGCGAGCCGCGCTGGAAGGTGTGGTGGCACGGCTTCTCGGCCAGCCTCGGCCAGCAATTGAAGGGCCTCGTGCAGGTGCGCCGGATCGACAACGCGGACGCGATGCTCGCGTCGCCCGACCAGGGCTATTTCGTGCGCGAGAACGTGAAGCTGCGCCTGCTCACCGCGCGGCTGTCGCTGCTCGCGCGCAACGACGGCGCGATGAAGGCCGACCTGCACGCCGCGCAGGCGTCGCTCGCGAAGTATTTCGATCAGGCGTCGAAGGACACGCAGACCGTCGAGGATCTGCTCAAGCAGGTTGACGGCGCAGCGCTGACGGTCGCGGTGCCGAACCTGAACACGAGCCTGAACGCCGTTCAGCAGTTCAAGAGCCGGGGGTAACGATGACGCTTCGAGGAATCGTCTGGCTCGCGATCCTGTTCGCGATCGCCGCGGCGCTCGCCACCGTCGGCCGTTTCGACGCGGGGCAGGTGCTGCTCGTCTATCCGCCGTACCGGGTCGACGTGTCGCTGAACCTGTTCGTGATCGCCATCGTCGTGCTGTTCATCGTCGTGTACGCGCTGCTGCGCATCGTGCGCAACATCTGGCGCATGCCGCAGCGGGTCGCCGCGTATCGGGCGCGTTCGCGCAACGAGAAGGCCCAGGCGTCGCTGCGCGATGCAATCTCGAACCTGTACGCGGGCCGCTTCTCGCGTGCGGAGAAGGCCGCGCGCGAAGCGCTGGCGGTCGACGCGAACCTGGGCGCCGCGAGTCTCGTCGGGGCCACGGCCGCGCACCGCATGCACGAATACACGCGCCGCGACGAGTGGTTGTCGAAGGTCGACGCGCCCGAATGGCAGGATGCACGGCTGCTCGCCGCGGCCGACATGCGCGCGGACGCCCGCGACGCGGACGGCGCGCTCGCCGCGCTGGCCGACATGCAGGCCGGCGGTAAGCGCATTCATGCGCAGCAGGTCGCGCTGCGGGCGCAGCAGCAACTGAAGAACTGGGCCGAGGTGCTGAAGCTCGCGAAGGCGCTCGAAAAGCGCGAGGCGCTGCATCCGGCCGCGGCCGTGCGGCTGCGCCAGCAGGCGGCGGAAAACCTGCTGCGCGAACGTCGGCACGACGCGGACGCGCTGCTCGAGGTATGGCAGTCGCTGTCGACGGTCGAGCGCCAGTCGCCGCGCCTGGCCGATCTCGCGGCCGAGTTGCTCGTGCCGCTCGAGCGCCGCAACGAAGCGCGCCGCATCGTCGAGGACGCGCTCGCGCACAACTGGGATGCGCGCCTGCTGCGCCGTTACCCGGACACGGCCGGCGCCGATGCGCTGCCGCTGATCCAGAAGGCCGAGGGCTGGAAGAAGGATCATCCGGAAGACGCCGACCTGCTGTTCGCGCTCGGCAGGCTCTGCCAGCAGCAGCAGCTGTGGGGCAAGGCGCAGTCGTTCCTCGAATCGGCATTGAAGCTGGCCGACAACGAGGCGCTGAAAGTGCGTGCGCATCGTGCGCTCGCCCGCCTGTTCGAGCAGCTCGGCGAAACCGACAAGGCCGCGAAGCACTACCGCGAAAGCGCGCTGGCGATCACCGTGGTCTGATGCGGCGCTGCGGTGCACGCCCCGAATGCCGATCGGCCTTCGGGGCTTTTTTTCGTCCGCCGGGCGGCCGCCGGGACGCAGGGTGCCGTCATCCGGCCGGTGCGGGCCTGGCCTGCCTGGAATCGAAAACGCCCCGGCGGCCGGATGATGCCGGCCGTCGGGGCGATCTCGCGAGCACCGGCCATCGACCGGCGTATTCGGTCGTTCGCGGTGCGCCGTTACAGGCCGCGCATCACTTGTCGACGAGCCGCTTCGGCACCGACAGCGCAAGCAGCCCGCCGAGCACGAGGAACCCGGCCAGCATGTACATGCCCGCATCGTTGGTGCTCGTCGCCTGCTTGAGCCAGCCCATCAGGTACGGGCTCAGGAAGCCCGCGAGGTTGCCGATCGAGTTGATCATCGCGATGCCGGCGGCGGCTGCCGTGCCGCCGAGGAACGCGGTCGGCAGGCTCCAGAACAGCGGCAGCGTCGTCAGGATGCCGATCGTCGCGAGCGTGAGGCCGAGCATCGCGAGCGCGGTCTGGTGCGCCCAGATCACCGACAGCACGAGGCCGAGCGCGCCGATCGCGGCCGGAATCGCGAGGTGCCAGCGGCGTTCGCGGCGCTTGTCCGCGCTGCGCGCGATCAGGATCATCGCGACCACCGCGGCCGCATACGGCACCGCCGACAGCAGGCCGATCATGACCGTGTCGGTCACGCCGGTCGCCTTGATGATCGTCGGCAGCCAGAAGCCGACGCCGTAGAGCCCCATCACGAACGAGAAATAGATCAGCGCCATCAGCCAGACACGCGGGCTCGACATCACGGCGCCGAGCGGCAGGTCCTCCTTGGTGGCTTCCTCCGCGTCGACGTTGCGGGCGAGCAGCGCCTTTTCTTCGTCGGTCAGCCACGTCGCCTTCGCGATCCGCTCGTCGAGCGTGAAGAACACGAGCACGCCGGCGAGCACCGACGGAATGCCTTCGAGCAGGAACAGCCATTGCCAGCCGTGCCAGCCGCTCACGCCGTCGAACGCCTTCAGGATGAAGCCCGAGATCGGCCCGCCGATCACGCCGGACAGCGCGACTGCCGTCATGAAGAACGTGGTCATCCGGCCGCGCCGGTGCGCGGGATACCAGTAGGTGAGGTAGAGGATCACGCCGGGGAAGAAGCCCGCTTCGGCGACGCCGAGCAGGAAGCGCATCACGTAGAACATCGCGGGCGTCGTGACGAACATCGTCAGGATCGAGATCACGCCCCACGTCGCCATGATGCGGGCGATCCACACGCGGGCGCCCACCCGGTGCAGGATGATGTTGCTCGGCACCTCGAACAGGAAATAGCCGAAGAAGAAGATGCCGGCGCCGAGCCCGTACACGGTATCGCTGAGGTTCAGGTCGCTCGCCATCTGCAGCTTCGCGAACCCGACGTTCACGCGGTCGAGATACGCAACCACGTAGCACAGCAGCAGGAGCGGCACGAGCCGCCACGACACCTTGCGGTAGGTTGCTTCCTCGAATGCGCCGGACGAGCCCGGCAGCGACTGCGTCGATGTTGCCATGTTGTCTCCTGTCGACCCGGGCTGACGCTTGAGCGGTTACCTGGATCCCATGCTGTGCGGTCGATCGAAGGCCGCGCTCGGGCGCGTGCCTGGATCCGATGCACCGCTGTCCTTGTAATGGGCCGGAGCAGGCGCGGTGGTGCCCGATCCGGTTTCGTGCGAAGCAATGCGGGCTAATCGTATGGCCCGGTGCGACTAGATGCAGCGCCCGCCGTCGACTTCGAGGCACACGCCGGTGATGAATTCGGCTTCGTCGGACGCAAGGTACAGCGCGGCATTCGCGATGTCCTGCGGCGTCGAGAAACGGCCGAGCGGAATCGTCGCGAGAAAGCGGCGGCGATTTTCCGGGGTGTCCTCGCAGCCCATGAACTCGGTCATCAGCGCGGTTTCGCCGAGCACCGGGTTGATGCAGTTCACGCGGATGCGATCGGCGCCGAGCTCGGCCGCGAGCGATTTGCTCGCGGTGATCATCGCGCCCTTCGTGCTGTTGTACCAGACGAGGCCCGGGCGCGGCCGCACGCCGGCCGTCGACGCGACGTTCACGAACACGCCGCCGCCCTGTGCGCGGAAATACGGGACGAAGGTCTGCACGCACCAGAACAGGCTCTTCATGTTGACCGCGTACACGCGGTCGAATTCGGCTTCCGTCACGTCGAGCACGGGCTTGTTGCGGTGCGTGGTGCCCGCGTTGTTCACGACGATCTGCACCGCATGGAAATCGTCGAGGGCGGCCTGCAGCAGCGCGCGCCAGTCGTCCTCCTTCGACACGTCGCCGGCCACCGCGATCGCCTTGCCGCCTGCGAGCGCGATCTCGCTCGCGACGCGCTCGGCCGCCGCGCCGTTGAGATCGTTGACGACGACGTTCGCGCCTTCGCGCGCATAGGTCTTCGCGATGCCTTCGCCGAACCCCGAGCCGCCGCCCGTGACGATGGCCGTCTTGCCGCTCAACCGCATGGTGTGTCTCCTGTGTTTGTCATGAGAGTCGTCGTGTGTCGACCGGCTGCCGTGTGCTGCCGGCCGCCGGTCGTGTGCCGCGTGCCGCGCGTTCAGCCGTGCCGGATCGCGATCGTCTTCAGCGCGGTGAAGCCGTACAGCGCCTCGAAGCCTTTCTCGCGGCCATGGCCCGAATGGCCGACGCCGCCGAACGGCAGCTCGACGCCGCCGCCCGCGCCATAGTTGTTGATGAACACCTGCCCCGCGCGCAGACGCCGCGCCAGCCGCATCTGGCGTGCGCCGTCGCGTGTCCAGATGCCCGCGACGAGGCCGTACGGCGTGCCGTTGGCGAGCGCGACGGCTTCGTCCTCGTCGACGAAACGCATCGCCGCGAGCACGGGACCGAACACTTCTTCCTGCGCGAGCCGGTGCGACGGCGGCACGTCGCGCAACAGCGCGGGTGCCTGGTAGAAGCCGGTTTCGGGCGCGTCGGCGACGACCTGCCCGTGCGCGGCCATCGGAATGCCGTCGTGCTGTGCGTCGGACAGGAAATCCCACACGCGTTGCTGCTGCTTCGCGTTGATCAGCGGGCCGCAATCGAGATCGGCGCGGCTCGGGCCGACGCGCAGCCCGTTGAACGCGGTGGCGAGGCGCTCGACGAGCGGCTCGTACACCGCGCGCTCGATCAGCACGCGGCTGCCGGCCGAGCAGGTCTGCCCGCCGTTCTGCACGATCGCGGACACGAGCACGGGCAGCGCCGCGTCGAGATCGGCATCGGCGAACACGAGTTGCGGCGACTTGCCGCCGAGTTCGAGCGTGACCGGCACGTGGTTCTCGGCCGCCATCTGCGCGACCAGCTTGCCGGTGGCCGGCGAACCCGTAAACGAGATATGGTCGATGCCCGGATGGCGCGCGAGCGCGGCGCCCGCTTCGTGGCCGTAGCCGGTGACGATGTTGAGCGCGCCGGCCGGCAGCCCGGCCTCGGCGGCCAGCTCGGCGACGCGCAGCACGGACAGGCACGCGTCCTCGGCCGGCTTGACCACGCATGCGTTGCCGGCCGCGAGCGCCGCGCCGACGCTGCGCCCGAAGATCTGCATCGGGTAGTTCCACGGCACGATATGGCCGGTAACGCCGTGCGGCTCGCGCACGGTCAGCACCGTGTAGCCGGCCTGGTAGGGGAGGGTTTCGCCGTGCAGCTTGTCGGCGGCGCCCGCGTAGAACTCGAAGTAGCGCGCGAGCGCGGCTGCATCGGCGCGCGCCTGCTTCAGCGGCTTGCCGGTGTCGCGCGCCTCGATCGCGGCGAGTTCCTCGAGATGGTCGGCCACGCGTGCCGATAGCCGCATCAGCACGCGGCCGCGTTCGGCGGCGCTCGCCGCGCCCCACGGGCCTGCGAACGCGTCGCGGGCCGCGGCGACTGCGCGCTCGATGTCGGGCGCCGTGCCGCGCGCGATCGTCGCGAATGGCTGGCCGTCGGACGGATCGACGACCGCGATGGTTTCCAGTTGCGCGGGCAACGTCCATTCGCCCGCGATGAAGTGCTTCGCTTCTTCCATGTCTCCTCCTGTCGACCCGAGTTAGCGCTTTAGCGCTTACTCGGGTCCCATGGCGTGGTTGGGTGGAGTTAGCGCTTCAGCGCCTACGTGGATCCCATGCAAAGCCGTTTGCGCTTCGGCACTTTACCCGGCTTCCGTGCCGTGTGGTCCACGCACACCGCCGCCGGCTCGACGGCCGGACATCCGGAACGATTATCGCGCCGATCGTCATCCGGACGCCACCGGTCGATTGGCTATAATGGCGCATTCCTTTTTGGGGGCGCTGCGGCGGTGCATCGGCCGCGGCGCCCTGTCCCGAATTCCCATCGACCTACAGAGAGTGCTCATGAGCTTCAATCATGTTCCGGCCGGCAAGGACCTGCCGCAAGATTTCAACGTGATCATCGAGATTCCCGCGCAAAGCGATCCGGTGAAGTACGAGGCGGACAAGGAACTGGGCCTCCTCGTCGTCGACCGCTTCATCGGCACGGGCATGCGCTACCCGGTGAACTACGGCTACATCCCGCAGACGCTGTCGGGCGACGGCGATCCGGTCGACGTGCTGGTGATCACGCCGTTCCCGCTGCTGGCCGGCTCGATCGTGCGTTCGCGCGTGCTCGGCATGCTGCAGATGACCGACGAGTCGGGCGTCGACGCGAAGCTGGTCGCGGTGCCGCACGACAAGATCTGCCCGATGACGGCGAACCTGAAGACGATCGACGACGTGCCCGAGTACCTGAAAGACCAGATCAAGCACTTCTTCGAGCAATACAAGGCGCTCGAGAAGGGCAAGTGGGTGAAGGTCGAAGGCTGGGCCGGCATCGAAGCCGCGCACAAGGAAATCACCGACGGCGCCGCGAACTACAAGAAGTAAGCGGCGTGCCGGCCGCTGGCCGGTGCGTACGGAGCGCAAACCGCGCGTGTCTCGTCAGGAGGCCGCGCGGTTTTGTTTTGCGCGGGCGGTTTTCCGGCTGGCGGACGCGGAGACAGGCGAGGGCGTGGCCGGTGCTTTCTTCGCGCGTTTCGCGCGGGGCGGGGCAATGGACGGAGGGATCGCTTCGGCGGTTTTCGTGGCCGAGGAACGGCGGCGGGCTGGTGCGGCGGCGTCTTCGCGTGTCTTCGCGGCGGGTTTGCCGGCGGCGGCTGGCGCCTTCCCGTTTGACGACGCGGAAGGCGGCTGGCCGGCTTTCTTGACCGGTGTGCCACGCGCCGAGGTCTTTTCAGCGGCTGCGCCGTCGGTTCTTGCGCGTTTCGCGTCCGGCGCGGCTCGATTTGCCTTCGTCGACTTCGACGCTTGTTTGCCCTTCGCAGGCTTCGCCGTGCTCGCGGCCGTTGCAGACCCGACAACGTTCCCGGTCTTCACCTTTTTCCCGGCAACCTGTTCCGTGGCAGCCGTCTTCGCCGCATCGTCGACGTTTTCCGCCTGCCCCTTCTTCCGCCCGCGCGCCGTCGCCTTCGTCCCCGCCGTGTCGCCGCTCTCGTCGAGCGCGACCACCACCGGCACCACCGATTCGAGCGTCCGCAAGCCAGCCGCCAGCTCGCGCTTTTTCGCGGGCGTGAGCCGCTTCACCCAGTATTCGGCGCGCGACGCGCTCGACCGGTCGGGCAGCGGAAACGACGCGAGCACCGCGCGCGGCTTGCGCGAGCGCGTGTAGCGCGCGCCCTTGCCGGACGCGTGTTCGTCGAAGCGCGCGGCGACATCGGTCGTGATGCCCGTGTAGACGCTGTCGTCGGCGCATTCGATCAGATACAGAAACCAGGACATGGCGGGGCGGCGGGATGCGAAGCCGCCAGTGTCTCAGAATTTGCGCGTGCTCCGGTGCGTGACGTGGGGCGACGTGATGCGGCTCGCCGTCAGGTACCGCGCCGGAACGGATCGTGTTCGCGCAGTTCGTCGACGTACGCGTGGATATGCTCGGTCTCGCGTTCGAGAAAGCGCGCGACCGCATCGGAAAACGCCGGATGCGCGAGCCAGTGCGCGGAATGCGTGACGGTGGGAAGGAAGCCGCGCGCGAGCTTGTGCTCACCCTGCGCGCCGCCTTCGAACGTGTCGAGCCCGGCCTCGATGCAGAATTCGAGCAACTGGTAGTAGGCCGTTTCGAAATGCAGGCAGGGCACGTGCTCGATCGCGCCCCAGTAGCGGCCGTACAGCGTGCCGCCGCCGTGCTCGCCGCGCCGGTACACCGCGAGCGCGCTCGCGATCGGCTGGCCGTCGGCTTCCGCGATCACGAGCAGCAGGTTCTCGGGCATCGTCGCGCCGATCGTGCGGAAGAAGTCGAGGTTCAGGTACGGGCTCGAATAGTGCTCGCGGTAGGTCTGCCGATAGCAGCGCGAGAAGAAGCGCCAGTCGGTGTCGGTGATTTGATCGCCGGCGAGCCGCCGGAACGTCACGCCCGCGTCGTGCACCTTGCGCCGTTCCGCGCGGATGTTCTTGCGCTTCTTCTGCTCGAGCGTGCCGAGGAAATCGTCGAAGTGGCGGTAGCCGTCGTTGAGCCAGTGAAACTGCACGCCCTCGCGCAGCATCATGCCCATCGATTCCAGCAGCCGCGCTTCATCGCCGGTCGGGAACAGCACGTGCAGCGACGACACGTCGCTCTGCTCGGCGAACGCGAGCAGCGTGGCCGCGAGCCGGCGGCGCGCGTCGTCGCTGGTGGCGAGCAGCCGCGTGCCCTGCACCGGCGTGAACGGCACCGCGCACAGCAGCTTCGGGTAATAGGGCAGGTTGTTGCGCTGGTACGCGTCGGCCCATGCCCAGTCGAACACGTATTCGCCGTACGAATGCTGTTTCGCGTAGACGGGCGCGGCGGCCGCGAGCCGGCCCGTGTGCGTGTCGGTCAGCGTGACGAAGTGCGGCGACCAGCCGGTGTCGTCCACCGCGCAGCGCGCGACGTGCAGCGCGTCGAGGAATTCGTGGCGCAGGAACGGCGTGGGCTGCGCGTCGCGCGCGAGCAGCGCGTTCCATTCGTCGGCCGGCACCTCGGCGGGGGACGACAGGATGCCCGTGCGATAATCGATGCGTTCGTGTTTCAAGCGTGAATCCGTACCGTTGGATGTTGCCGGATGCGGGCCGTCGCGGCCCGCGCCCGGATCGATTTCGTCAGCCGTTCAAGGCGCGCCGCCGGGCTGCGCCGCTCCCGCCATGAAGACCCGACTCGCTCTCGCCCAGATCAACGTCACCGTCGGCGATTTCGCCGGCAACGTCGCGCGCATCGTCGCGGCCGCGCGCGCCGCGCACAACGATGGTGCGCAACTGATGGTCGCTCCCGAACTCGCGCTGTCCGGCTATCCGCCGGAAGACCTGCTGCTGCGGCCCGCGTTCTACGCGGCGGCGGCCGCCGCACTCGATGCGCTCGCCGACGCGCTGAAGGCGTTCGACGGGCTCGCGGTGCTGGTCGGGCATCCGTTGCGCGGACCGGGCAGGGGTGCGGGCAGCGGACCGGGCAGCGCGTCAGCCGTCGATGGTAATGCAAACCGCCCGATCGAGCGCGGCGTGCCGCCCACCGATACCTTCAACGCGGTGTCGCTGATCGTCGGCGGCGAGATCGTCGGCACCTACCGCAAGCAGGATCTGCCGAACGCCGAGGTGTTCGACGAGAAGCGCTACTTCGCGACCGATACCGAGCCGCTCGTGTTCGAGCTGAACGGCGTGAAATACGGCGTGATCATCTGCGAGGACGCATGGCATGCGTCGGCCGCGCAGATCGCGAAGGCGGCCGGCGCGCAGGTGCTGCTGATCCCGAACGGCTCGCCGTACCACATGAACAAGGAAGCGGTGCGCATCGACATCCTGCGCGCGCGGATTCGCGAGACCGGGCTGCCGATGGTCTACGTGAACCTCGTCGGCGGCCAGGACGAGCTCGTGTTCGACGGCGGTTCGTTCGTGCTCGACGGCGAGGGCGCGCTCGTCGCGAAGATGCCCCAGTTCGACGAAGGGCACGCGATCGTCGAATTCGACGGCGCGCGGCCGCTGCCCGGCGCGATCGCGCCCGAGCTGTCGACGCATGCGCAGGTGTATCGCGCGCTCGTGACGGGCGTGCGCGACTACATCGGCAAGAACGGCTTTCCCGGCGTGCTGATCGGGCTGTCGGGCGGCGTCGATTCGGCGCTGGTGCTGGCCGTCGCGTGCGATGCGCTCGGGCCCGAGCGCGTGCGCGCGGTGATGATGCCGTCGCGCTTCACGGCCGACATCTCGACCACCGATGCGGCGGAGATGGCGCGGCGCGTCGGCGTGCGTTACGACGAGATCGCGATCGCGCCGATGTTCGATGCCTTCCGCGCCGCGCTTGCCGATGAATTCGCGGGCCGCCCCGAAGACGCGACGGAGGAGAACATCCAGGCGCGCATCCGCGGCACGCTGCTGATGGCGCTGTCGAACAAGTTCGGCTCGATCGTGCTGACGACCGGCAACAAGAGCGAGATGGCGGTCGGCTACTGCACGCTGTACGGCGACATGGCCGGCGGCTTCGCGGTGATCAAGGACATCGCGAAGACGCTCGTGTACCGGCTCTGCCGCTATCGCAACGAAACGACCGACTACGGGCGGCGCGACGTGATCCCCGAGCGGATCCTGACACGCGCGCCGTCGGCCGAGCTGCGCGAGAACCAGACCGACCAGGACAGCCTGCCACCGTACGACGTGCTCGACGCGATCATGCGGATGTACATGGAAGAAGACCGGCCGCTCGCCGAGATCGTCGCGGCCGGCTACGCGCAGGCCGACGTCGAGCGCGTGACGCGGCTCATCAAGATCAACGAATACAAGCGCCGCCAGGCGCCGATCGGCATCCGCGTCACGCACCGCGCATTCGGGCGCGACTGGCGCTACCCGATCACCTCGCGCTTCACCGAACGGCTCGATTGAGCGGTGCTGGGCCGGATGCGGCCCGCCGGCTTACAATCGGGATCGCGATTTTTCACCCAAACGAGCATTGAGGGACAACCATCATGAAACGCATCACCGCCATCATCAAGCCGTTCAAGCTGGACGAAGTCCGCGAAGCGCTCGCCGAAGTGGGTCTCACGGGCCTGACCGTGACGGAAGTGAAAGGCTTCGGCCGCCAGAAGGGCCATACCGAGCTGTATCGCGGCGCCGAATACGTCGTCGATTTCCTGCCGAAGATGAAGATCGAGGTGGTCGTCGCGGAAGCGCAGGTCGATCAGGTGATCGACGCGGTGATCGGCGCGGCGCGCACCGGCAAGATCGGCGACGGCAAGATCTTCGTGTCGGACGTCGAGCGCGTGATCCGCATCCGCACCGGCGAAGAGAACGAAGCGGCCGTCTGAGCGCCGCGTCCGCGCCGTTCGATCACTTCCCGGCCGCTTCGGCCGATCGGGCCGCGGGTCGCACGCATCCGCCGCCCAAGAAAAAACGGTGCGGATACCCGGTTGGGTACCGCACCGATACGCGCCTCTCGCAGCAGCGTGGAAAACGTTGTCGAATCGTTCTTTGACGGCGCCTGATCAGAACAGGTGCTGGATACCGGCGTAGACGCCGGTCTGGCTGCCGCCCGGATGCGGGTTGCCGGTCGACACGGCGGTGCCTGCATTGTTCGCGTTCAGGCCGAAGTTGGCCGTCGAGCTGTTGCGCACCGTGGCGACCTGGACGTCGAACAGCGTGCGCTTCGAGATGTTGTACGAGCCGCCGACCGTGTAGATGTTCGCGTTGCCGCCGCCGTGGTTCGCGTTCACGTGATACACGGCCGCGATCAGCGCCGCTGCCGGCGTGGCTTGCCACGTTACGCCGCCCCACACCTGTTGCGTACCGGTCACGCCGGCGTTCGCTGCCGGGCCGCCGCTGCCGTCGGCGCGCGATGCCTGGTAAGCCGCCTGAACCTTGAACTGGCCGAGGAACACGTTCACGCCCGCGAAGTATTCACGCGAGTAGTTGAACACGTCCGAGAAGCGACCGTTGCTGTCGCGCGTTTCGTCGTAGATGCCGCGCAACTGGAACAGCGAGTTCGTATAGGTGACCTGACCGCCCATGGCACGGCCGGGCGCGCCGGCCGTCGTGTTGCCGTTGAAGCTGGTCGAGTTCGAGAACGAGAACTGGCCGTAGAAGTCGAGGCCGTAGACCGACGGCGACTGGTACGACACGTTGTTGCTGGTCTTGTTCCAGTTGCGGCCGCGCACCAGCGAGGCCGTCGACCAGGCCGACTGGCCGAACGGGTCGAAGTCCCACACGCCGTTGGCGATCGCGAGTTCGCGACCCAGCAGCAGCGTACCGTAGCGGTCGTTCGAGATACCGACGGTCGCGAAACGATCCCAGATCGAGCCGCTCGTGCCGAGGCCGCCGTTCATCGTGTTGAACGCGCCTTCGAGGTGGAACAGGATCTTGTTGCCGCCGCCGATGTCCTCGCTACCCTTCAAGCCCCACAGGCTCGTGCCCCAGTCGCCGCTCTCCGCACGGTAGCGATGGCCGTCCTGCAGGCCGTTCATGTACTCGAGGCCGGCATCCAGGCGGCCATACAGCGTGACGCTGCTCTGCGCGTGCGCCGTCACCACCCCAGCAGCCATCAGCGCGGCCGCGACCAAAGCTTTCTTCATCATCTCCTCCATACCCTGTCAAAAAGTCAACCCAGACTGCACGAGATGCCCGGAGCGCGAGCGCCGGGCAAAAGCGGGATAACCAGGGAGACCTCGTGCAGGGCCGGTAAGCGCGGCACGCGGGCAAGCAGACGGAAAACCGTTGAGCGGTCCCGCGCAGCCGGGTCGGCCTGCGGGGTCTCCTTGTTGTGTCGTGAAGCTAAACTACATTTCACGAACTTCGTTTTGCTACTTTGGTTACTAATTTAGCAAAAATACAATTTTGTGGCGACGGAAATCGTTGTTTGACTAACCGCTGTCGCCAAATTGCCATGCAACACGGTGCGCGACAGGTGTCCCAAGGGTGCTCGATTACCGGAAAACCCTTGTGCCACAAGGGAAACGTGGTTTCCGCGGGCGTGGGTCAAGGATTGCCACTATTGACGTTGCCAGGGCGCCGGCGTAAGCGCGAAAGTCGCGAAATTGGTAAGTATTTCGTAATGATTCGGGCGATTGCCGCCATCGCCGGTCGACGCCGGGAACGTCCGTGCTGCCGCGTGCCGCGCTCAGTCCGGGCTCGGCCGCGCGTCGAGCATCTGCGCGCGAATCCAGCGGTGCGCATCGGTGCGCGCATGCTTCGCGTGCGAGTAGACCTTCACCGTGTAACGCGGGATCTCGAACGGCGCGGGGAAGATGCGGATCGGCGCCGCGTGCCGCAGCGCCTGCGCGGCGCGGTTCGGCACGGTCATCAGGAGTGCTGACTCCGCGATCACGAACGGCGCGGCCAGCACGGTCGGCAATTGCACGGCCACGTGCCGCGCGAGGCCGAGGCGATCGAGCACGTAGTCGACGACGCCGCGCGACTCGTTCCACGGCGTGACGACGACGTGGCGAGCCGCCAGATACTGGTCGAGCGTCAGCCGCCGGCGGATGTCCGGATGCGCGGCGCTCGCGATCACGACGTAGTCGTCGGAGAACCAGTCGAAGTCCTCGATGCCTGGCGCGTCGGCCGCCGATTCCTCGTGGTAGCCGAGCGCGAAGTCGATACGGCCGGCCGCGAGCTCGTCGACGGAAATCTTGCGGTCCGAATGGACGACGCGAATCCGCAGGTGCGGCGCCACGTGCTGGATGCGGGCCAGGAACGCCGGCAGTACCGCGAACGCCGTGTAGTCGGTCGCGGCGAACACGAACGTGCGGTCGCTGTGCGCCGGATCGAAGCGGCGCGCGCGGGCGAGCCCCTTCGACATCGCATCGAGCGCGTCGCCGACCCACGTGGCGATGTCGTCGGCGCGCACGGTCGGCTGCATCTCGTTGCCGAGGCGCACGAACAGCGCATCGCCGATCGCGTCGCGCAGCCGCGCGAGCGCGTGGCTCAACGCCGACGGGCTCAGCGCGAGTTCGTGCGCGGCCGCCGCGACCGACCGGTGGCGGTACAACGCGTCGAACACGAGCAGCAGGTTCAGGTCGAGGCGGCGCAGATCGGGATGCATCATGTTCAGGTCTGGATGAAGAAACTGCACTTCCTGCAGGCACGGCGCGAACGTAGCATGACGGTTCGAACGGCGCCAGTGCGGTTGCGCGGCGCCGCTTGTCCGTTTCACATCCGGGCCGGAGGAGGGCTCAACCCGTGCAAATCGATATTCGCTCCGCGACCGTCGCCGACGTGCCGCTGATCCTGCGCTTCATCACCGAACTGGCCGTCTACGAGAAGGCCGAGCACGAAGTCGTCGCCACGCCCGAATCGCTCGAACGCAGCCTGTTCGGCGAAGGCTCGCCGGCGCGTGCGCTGATCTGCGAGGTCGACGGCGAGCCGGCCGGGTTCGCCGTGTATTTCTTCTCGTATTCGACGTGGCTCGCGCGGCAGGGGCTGTATCTGGAGGATCTGTACGTGTCGCCGCGTTTTCGCGGCGCCGGTGCGGGGCTGCAACTGCTGAAGGCGCTCGCGCGGGTCGCGGTCGAGTCGGGCTGCGGGCGTTTCGAATGGAGCGTGCTCGACTGGAACGAGCCGGCGATCCGCTTCTACGAGCGCGTCGGCGCGGCGCCGCAGAGCGAATGGGTGCGCTACCGGCTGGCGGGCGACGAGCTGCGCGCGTTCGCCGACGGCGCGCCGGTGAGCGCCGCGTGACGGGTAAACGCAAAACGGGCGCCGCGCGGCGAACCGCGGGGCGCCCGTTCGGGCGTGGCGGGTGACGGGCGTTACTTGAGGCTGCCCGACAGGAACGCGCGCAGGCGCTCGCTCTTCGGATGCGCGAGCACCTCGGCCGGCACGCCTTCCTCCTCGACGCGGCCCTGGTGCAGGAACATCACGTGATTCGACACGTTGCGCGCGAAGCCCATCTCGTGCGTGACGACGATCATCGTGCGGCCTTCCTCGGCCAGCTTCTGCATCACCTTCAGCACTTCACCCACCAGCTCCGGGTCGAGCGCGGAGGTCGGCTCGTCGAACAGCATCACGTCCGGATGCATCGCGAGCGCGCGCGCGATCGCCACCCGCTGCTGCTGGCCGCCCGACAAATGCGACGGATACTGTTTCTCGACGCGCGGCGCGAGGCCGACCTTCTCGAGATACTCGCGCGCACGCTCCTCGGCTTCCTTCTTCGGGATGCCGAGCACGTTCACCGGCGCTTCCATCACGTTCTCGATCACGTTCATGTGCGACCACAGGTTGAAGTGCTGGAACACCATCGACAGCTTGGTGCGCACGCGCTGCAGCTGCTTCGGATCGGCCGCGCGCAGCGCGCCCGTCTTGTCGAGCGCGGTGCGCACTTCCTCGCGATCGACGAAGATGCGGCCCGCGTTCGGCTGCTCGAGGAAGTTGATACAGCGCAGCATCGTGCTCTTGCCGGAGCCGGACGAGCCGATCACGCTGATCACGTCGCCCGAGTTCGCCTTCAGCGACACGCCTTTGAGCACCTCGTTGTCGCCGTACCGCTTGTGGAGATCGTCGACGAAAAGCTTCTGGGTCTGGGAGTTCATCAGTAATCCTGCGAAAACTTACTTGCCTTGCGGGCGCAGATACGCGAGCCAGCGGCGCTCGGCCTGGCGGAACAGCCACACGAGCGTGAACGAGATCACGAGGTAGAGCAGGGCGGCGATGCCGAACGCGTGGAACGACATGTAGGTCGCCGAGTTCACGTCGCGCGCGATCTTCAGGATGTCCGGCACGGTCGCGGTGAAGGCCACCGTCGTCGCGTGCAGCATCAGGATCACTTCGTTGCTGTACAGCGGCAGCGCGCGGCGCAGCGCCGACGGCAGGATCACGCGGCGATACATCGTGAACGGGGACATCCCGTACGCGCGCGCGGCCTCGATCTCGCCGTACGACGTCGCCTTGATCGCGCCCGCGAAGATTTCGGTGGTGTACGCGCACGTGTTCAGCGTGAACGCCAGCAGCGTGCAGTGCATCCCGTCGCGGAAGAACGCATCGAGCATCGGCGTGCCGCGCACGGCCTGCAGGCTGTAGAGGCCCGTGTAGCAGAGCAGCAGCTGCACGTAGAGCGGCGTGCCGCGGAACACGTACGTGTACAGCCACACGGCGCCCGACAGCCATTTCTTCTTCGACACGCGCGCGACCGCGAGCGGCACCGACAGGCAGAAGCCGAGGCCGATCGACACGACCAGCAGCCACAGCGTGATCGCGACACCGGTGATGCGATAGCCGTCGGTGTACAGATAGTTGCGCCAGTATTCTTGGATGAGTTCGATCATAGGTCAGCCTTGCGGACGCCGGTCGAGTAGCGCTTTTCGAGCCACATCAGCACGAAGTTCGAGATCGTCGTGATGGCGAGGTAGACGGCGCCCGCGATCAGCGTGAAGAAGAAGAACCGCAGCGTGCCCTTGCCGGCGTCCTGCGACGCCTTCACGACGTCGGCCAGGCCGATGATCGACACGAGCGCGGTCGACTTCACGAGCACCTGCCAGTTGTTGCCGATGCCCGGCAGCGCGAAGCGCATCATCTGCGGGAACATGATCCGCGTGAATACCTGCCAGTTCGTCATCCCGTAGGCGCTGCCGGCCTCGAGCTGGCCGCGCGGCACGGACAGGAACGCGCCGCGGAACGTCTCGGTGAAGTACGCGCCGTAGATGAAGCCGAGCACGAGCACGCCGGCGAGGAACGGGTCGATGTCGATCTGGTCCCAGCCGAGCGCGTCGGTCGCCATGTTCAGCCAGATCTGCAGGCTGTAGAACAGCAGCAGCATCAGCACGAGATCGGGAACGCCGCGGATCAGCGTCGTGTAGACGGTGCCGACGCCGTTCGTGACGCGGTTGCGCGACAGCTTCGCGCCGGCGCCGAGCAGCCCCAGCAGGAACGACAGCGCA
Source organism: Burkholderia sp. AU32262 (assembly GCF_020419985.1). Taxonomy (NCBI): domain Bacteria; kingdom Pseudomonadati; phylum Pseudomonadota; class Betaproteobacteria; order Burkholderiales; family Burkholderiaceae; genus Burkholderia; species Burkholderia sp. AU32262. The sequence continues at coordinate 215,641 of NZ_JAIZRS010000005.1, read as the reverse complement.
AGCGAAAGCACCGCCAGTTTGACGGTTTGCCAGGTGCCGGCGAGGATCAGCGGGCCGTAGCCTTGTAGAAACATATGGGGTCCCTGGTGTGGTCCCTGGGGGCGCACGCCGTGCGCCGCGAAAGACGCGCCCGCCAAGCTGCGCGGAACGCCCCGTGCGTATCATGACCGTCCGCCCCGGCAACGGTGCCGGGTCTACCCGTCGCGAGCGGCGGGCAAGGGGCGGGCGGCGCGTGGTTGACTGCCTGTACTGCCCGGACGCGGGGCCGCCCCCGCATCCGCTGCTTCTTCTTGTCCGCGTTCAGCGGGCCGGCGCCGAATAGACGCTGAACGAGAAGTACTTGTGCGACAGCCGGTCGTACGTGCCGTCCTTGTGCATGTCGGCCAGCGCCTGGTTGATCCTGAGCTTCAGGTCGGTATCTTCCTTGCGCAGGCCGATCGCGGTGCCGTCGCCGATCGTCTTCGGATCCTTCACTTCCGGCCCGGCGAACGCGAAACCCTTGCCGCGCGGCGTGCGCAGAAAGCCGTAGTCGGCCTGCAGCTCGTCCTGCAGCGTCGCGTCGAGGCGGCCCGTGCCGAGATCGGCATAGACCTGGTCCTGGTTCTGATAAGGAACGATCGTCACGCCCTGCGGTTCCCAGTACGCCTTCGCGTACGATTCCTGCGTCGAACCCTGCTCGACGCCGACGCGCTTGCCTTTCAGCGACGCGACCGTCGGCCGCAGCGGCGAGCCGGCCTTCGCGATCATCCGTGCGGGCGCGTCATACACCTTGTCGGAGAAGTCGATCTGCTCGCGGCGCTTGTCCGTGACCGTCAGCGACGACACGATGACGTCGTACTTCTTCGCTTTCAGCGCCGGGATGATTCCGTCGAGATCCTGCGCCACCCACACGCATTTCACGTTGATCCGCTTGCAGATTTCCTTGGTGAGATCGACGTCGAAACCGACGATCTCGCCGCTCGGCGCGGTCGACTCGAACGGCGGGTAGCTGGCGTCGACGCCGATCCGCACGGTCTTCCACTCCTTCGCGAAGGCGCTGCCCGCCACGAGGGCGAGGGCGGCGCACAGGGCGGCCTTCTTCATTTCCATCCTTCTGTTGCTGACTTTCCGGGGGCGCTCGCGGCCGGTCGGACCGGGCGCCGCGGCGTATTCTAGACGGCCAAAAATCGCCGATAGGCGCTCTGGCGTGGGCGGCCGCCTCGAGGGCGAACGCCAAAAGGGCGGTATTTTACCCGAACGCGATACCCGGAAAACGGCAATCCGGCGCGATCGACCGATTCCTCGATTCGGCTGTTGCGGCAGTCGTGGCATTCGCAACGAATATTCGGGCAATTGGTGGCGTGCTTGCAACAATGAGGTGCATTGGCGGCGGATTGTGGCGCGTTCGGCGTCCCCCTACAGTGGAGGTAAACCCGAACAGAACACCTGCGCCCCCGAGCGTCCACCTCCATGTTCCAGATCCTGCGCGCCGAAGACCGCTGGCACACGCGCCACGGCTGGCTCGAATCGAGTCACAGCTTTTCATCCGCCTGCCGCACCGGGCATGAGCCCGCGCCGGTGCGTCCGCCCGTCGGCGCGTTGTGCGTGCTGAGCGAGGACCTGATCGCGCCGACGCGCGGTTTCGGGATGCAGCCGCGCCGCGACGTGGAGATCGTCACTTACGTACTGGATGGCGTGCTTGCGCACCGCGACAGCCTCGGCTGTGGCGCGATCGTTCGAACCGGCGGAATCCAGCGGATGAGCGCCGGCACGGGGCTCGTGCACAGCGAAACCAACGCGTCGCGCGACCGGCCGCTGCACCTGTTGCAGATCTGGCTGCAGCCGGCCGGGCGGGGCGGGCGGCCCGATTACGAGGCGCGGCGTTTCGCCGACGACGAGAAGCGCGGCCGGTTGAGGCTCGTCGCGGCGCCCGACGGCGGCGACGGCGCGCTGTCGATGCGGGCGGACGCGCGCATCTTCGCGGGGCTGATCGACGGCGACGAGACGACGGCGTTCGACGTGCCGGCCGGGCGCAGCATCTACGTGCACGTGGCGCGCGGCGAGGTCGAGGTCAACGGCCGCGCGCTGGCGGCCGGCGACGGCGCGCGGATCGGCGGGGCGGACGCGGTGGCGTTCGCGCGCGGCCGGCTGGCCGAGGTGCTGCTGTTCGACGTCGCCTGAAACGAAAAAGGGGACGCAGGCCGGTGCCTGCGTCCCCTTCGGCGCCGCTGCGCAACGCGGCCCGCCTGCTTACTGCGCCGGCGCCGACGCGCCCTTGGCGGCCGCGCGATGCTGCTCCCAGCGCGCCTTCATCTTCTCGTGGCGCTGCTCCATGTTCGCGAACTGCTGCTTGAGCGCCGTGCTGACCATCGTCTTCTGCTGGTCGTTCAGCCCGTTGTAGAACGTGAGCCATGCGGCGGACGTCTGCTCGCGCAGTTGCGCGTTCTGCGCCTCCGCCTGCTGGCGCGCCGAATGCATCGCGCTCAGGTCGAGGATCGGCTGGTTCTGCTGCGCCTTGAACTGCTCGCGCATCTGCTCGTGGCTCTTGCGCATCGCGTCACGGTTCTGCTTCATCGTGTTGACGGCCGCTTGCCATTGCTGCTCTTGCGACGCATTGAGCTTCAGCTGGTCGTGCAGTTTCATGATCGCGCCGAACGGGCCGCCTTCATGCTCGCCGTGCATCCGGTGCATGCCGGGGCCGCCCGGCGGCGGCATGTCGTTGGGCTGCGCGGCATGCGCGGTGCCGAATGCGAGAGCGAGCAAGGCGGCGGCCGCGATGGCCACGCGGGAAGTCTTCTTATACATTTCAGAAACTCCTTGAATCCAAAGGGTCCGACGATGCGGTGCCGGGAAAGCCGGGTACCGCATCCGGTAAGACGCAGGTTAGCGATGCAGGCCCCGGCGGGTGTTACGCGGGGTGGCGGCCGGGTTACCGTGCATTACAGTTCCCTTGCGCGGTAACCCGCAGTAACCCTTTCGTCCCTTTGTTTCGTTCTTCGACTCCACCCTCGCGCGGTAAACTTCGAGCCATGACTACCCAGATCCTCATCGTCGACGACGACCAAGAACTCCGAGACCTGCTGCGCGACTATCTCGTGCGCCAGGGGATGGAAGTGTCCGTGCTGCACGACGCGGCGACGCTCGAGAAGCGCCTCGAGCGCGAGCGGCCCGACCTGATCGTGCTGGACCTGATGATGCCGGGCGTGGACGGCCTGACCGCGCTGCGCCAGTTGCGCGCGGCCGGCGACGACATCCCCGTGATCATGCTGACCGCGCGGGCGGACGACGTCGACCGCATCGTCGGGCTCGAGCTCGGCGCGGACGACTACCTCGGCAAGCCGTTCAACCCGCGCGAGCTGCTCGCGCGCGTGCAGGCCGTGCTGCGCCGCCGCCGCGCGACGCCGTCGGCCGCCGCCCCCGAGCAGCGCGAGCCGTTCGCGTTCGGCCGCTTCCTGCTCGATTTCCAGGCGCGCACGCTGTCGGTCGACGGCAAGCCGGCCACGCTGTCGAGCAGCGAATTCGCGCTGCTGAAGATCTTCGTGAACCATGCGCTGCGCACGCTCACGCGCGAGCGGCTGCTCGAGCTGCTGCATGGGCCCGAGTACGACGGCACCGACCGCGGCATCGACGTCCAGGTATGGCGCCTGCGCCGCATCCTCGAAACGGATCCGTCGACGCCGCGCTTCATCCAGACGGTCCGCGGGCGCGGCTACGTGTTCGTGCCCGACGGCGAGGCCCATGCGCAAACCCATTGATTCACTGTTCGGGCGGCTGGCGCTGCTCGTCGTCGGCGTCCTGCTGCTGTCGCACTTCGCATGGTTCTTCGCGATGCGGCTCGAGCGCAACCAGATGCAGACGCGTTATGCGGTCGAGGAGGCCGCGTTCCTCGTCGATGCGGTGCGCCAGCACGTCGCGCGCACGCCCGACCAGCCGCTGCCGTCGCGCGTGAGGCTCGTGTCGCCTGACAGCGCCGACGTGCCGAAAGGCGGCGATTCGGGGCTGCCGCCGCCGCTGAAGCGGTTTCGCGACGACGTGAGCGAGCGCATGCCGCCCGGCACGCAGGTCGAGATCGGCGCGCCCGGCCATCCGCCGGTGCTGTGGGTGAAGGAGCCGGCCGACCGCAACTGGATCGTGGTGCCCGTGCAGCCGCTGCGGCCGCCGCGCTCGCTCGACCGGATGCTGCTGTGGCTCGGCACGATCTTCTCGGCCGGCGTGATCGCCGCGCTGTTCGCCGCCTGGCAGTTGCAGCAGCCGCTGCGCTCGCTCGCGCGCGCGGTCGCGCGTTTCGGCCGCGGGCAGCCGGTGCCGCCGCTGCGCGAACGCGGCCCGCGCGAGCTGCGCCAGCTCACGCGCGGCTTCAATCAGATGGTGGAGCAGGTGTCGCAGGCCGAGAGCGATCGCGCGGTGATGCTGGCCGGCGTCGCGCACGACCTGCGCACGCCGCTCGCGCGGATGCGCCTGCGGGCCGAAATGATGGACGACGCGCGGCTGCGCGACGGCGTCGTGCGCGACGTCGACTCGATGTCGCACATCGTCGACCAGTTCCTGGTATTCGCACACGGCGGGGCCGACCGCAGCGAGCCGGTGCCGGTCGATCAGGCCTGCGAGCGGATCGCGCGCAGCTATCGTGCGGTCGCGCCGAACGCGCCGACGGTCCAGACGCGGCTGGAAGCCGATCCCGGCTTCCGGCTGCCGACGGCGACGCTCGACCGAATCCTGTCGAACCTGCTGGACAACGCGCATGCGTACGGTGCACCGCCCGTATTCGTCGAGACGGCGCGCACGCCGGCCGGCTACGTGCTGTCGGTCAGCGACAGCGGCGGCGGCATCGCGCCGCGCGACCTCGCGGCCGCCACGCGGCCGTTCGTGCGGCTCGATCCCGCGCGCGGCGGCAACGGCCACAGCGGGCTCGGGCTCGCGATCGTCGAGCGGCTCGTGCTCAGGCTGGGTGGCGCATGCGACATCGGCAATCGCCCCGAAGGCGGCCTGCGTGTGTCGATGACGTTCCCGTTCGAGGCCGTGCCGAAGGACGAACCTCACGAACAAGCCGCATGAGCGGCTGCGGCGCCTGCCCGGCCGGGCAGGCGCCGCGCGGCTTCATTCGCCGAACAGCGTGCCGAGCGTCTCGGCCGCATTGCTGTCGATCGTGTTGTAGGTCACCGTGGTGGCCTCGAAGATATAGACGGTCGTATACCGGCCGAGGCGCTCCAGGATTTCCTCCTGCAGCGATTCCGGCACGACGTTCATGTTCAGGTACCATGCCGTGGACGACAGCCGCGTCTGGAACGACCCGTACTCCTGCATCAGTTCATAGAACGCGTCGGCATCCTGATCGCGACAGACGATCACCAAGTTTCCTGCCATTCCCTTCCTCCCGCTCGTCGGTCGATCCCCGTGGCCTGTTGACAGAGGGCCGTGCGCATTGCCGCGACACGGCCGAACCGGACCCGGGGGCTAGCCCCGATCATACCTGCTTCGCCGTATCCGGCTGCTGATGCCGCACAGGGTTTGCGGCCGCATGCGGGTGGCGGGTTCACGGCCGGGCCGGATCACGGCATAATTCGGGCCTGCGTGCCGGCCGCAGGATCGCGGCCGGGCCGTTCCGTACCGCGCGCCCGCCATCCGCCCATGCGCCGGGCACGATCCCTGCGCTGCCCGCGCCGTCCCGGACGGTTGTGCCTGAAATACAGGTTGGTGTAGTGTCGTGCCGTCGCGGCCCGGCTCGACCGGCCGCGGCCGCGTGTGCGCGCACGGCGCGCCGCGCGCGCGAAATCGCCAGTCAATCGAATTACCGCGCCCGTGCGCTTTGCCATGAATCAACATCGACTGCCGGCTTCGTTCGGCCTTACCGGGGAGGGCGCCTGATGAACGTCGGATTCTTCAATCCGAACCGGACCGCCAACGCATCCGCGTGGCGTGTGCTGCCGAATCGGTGGGACTTCATCGCCTTTCCGCTGATCATCTGCCTGATCGCGATGGCGGTGGTCGGCTTCCACGAAACGATGGCGCCGATCGGCGTGCTGCAGACGCAGAAGATCTCGCTCGATCCGTCGAACCTGCCCGAATACGCGCTGCGCACCACGCTGCGGATGCTCGCCGCGATGGTCGCGTCGCTCGCGTTCACGCTCGTCTACGGCACGCTCGCGGCCAAGAGCCGCCGCGCGGGCATGGTGCTGATCCCGATCCTCGACATCCTGCAGTCGGTGCCGGTGCTCGGCTTCATTTCGTTTACGGTCACGTTCTTCCTCGCGCTGTTCCCGAGCCGCGTGCTCGGCGCCGAGCTGGCCGCGATCTTCGCGATCTTCACGAGCCAGGCGTGGAACATGACGTTCAGCTTCTACCAGTCGCTGCGCACGGTGCCGCGCGATCTGGACGAAGTGTCGCGCGGCTTCCACCTGACGTCCTGGCGGCGCTTCTGGAAGCTCGAGGTGCCGTTCTCGATGCCGGGCCTGATCTGGAACATGATGATGTCGATGTCGGGCGGCTGGTTCTTCGTCGTCGCGTCCGAGGCGATCACCGTCGGCAACCAGACGATCACGCTGCCGGGCATCGGCGCGTATCTCGCGCAGGCGATCTCGGACAAGAACTTCGGCGCGATCGGCTGGGTGATCCTGACGATGACGGTCGTGATCCTCGCGTACGACCAGTTCCTGTTCCGCCCGCTCATCGCGTGGGCCGACAAGTTCCGGATGGAGAACACCGCGTCGGGCGATGCGCCGCAATCGTGGCTGCTGGACCTCGTGCGCCGCACGCGGCTGATTCATCAGCTGCTCGTGCCGGCCGGCTGGTTCTTCGCGAAGGCCGCGCGGATTCCGCTGCGCCTGCCGCTGTCGGGCGCGATGCGCTTCACGCTGCCGAAAGTCGAGAAGAAGGCGTCGCGCACGGTCGACATCGCGTGGGCCGGGCTCGTGCTGATCGGCACCGCCTATATCGTGTGGCGCGTCGTCAGCTTCGTCGCCACCGGCGTGACGATGGCCGAAGTCGGCCACGTGGTCGTGCTCGGGCTCATCACGCTGCTGCGCGTGGTCGTGCTGATCTCGATCGCGTCGGTGATCTGGGTGCCGATCGGCGTGTGGGTCGGGCTGCGCCCGAAGCTGGCCGAGAAGCTGCAGCCGCTCGCGCAGTTCCTCGCCGCGTTCCCGGCGAACCTGCTGTTCCCGGTGTTCGTGATCGTGATCGCGCGCTTCCACCTGAACGCGGACATCTGGCTGTCGCCGCTGATCGTGCTCGGCACGCAGTGGTATATCCTGTTCAACGTGATCGCCGGTGCGACGTCCTACCCGAACGACTATCGCGAAGCGGCGACCAACTTCCGCATCCGCGGCTGGCAGTGGTGGCGCCAGGCGATCCTGCCCGGCATCTTCCCGTACTACGTGACGGGCGCGATCACCGCATCGGGTGGCGCGTGGAACGCGAGCATCGTGTCCGAAGCCGTGCAGTGGGGCAGCACCCGGATCGAGGCGCACGGCCTCGGCGCCTACATCGCGCAGACCACCGCCGCCGGCGATTTTCCGAAGATCATCCTGGGCATCGCCGTGATGTCCCTGTTCGTCACCCTGTTCAACCGCCTGCTGTGGCGCCCGCTGTATGCCTTCGCCGAAGCGAAGCTGCGGCTCGACTGAGACCGATTGAGAGCGAAACGCGATGCACAATCCGAATGCTGTAAACGCCCCCGTCCAGACGTCCCAGCCGCCGCGCCCCGGTGAAGAAATCCTGCGCGTCGAGCACGTCTGCCGCGGTTTCAACAAGACGCAGGGTGAACTGCTCGTGCTCGACGACGCGAACCTGTCGCTGCGCGAAGGCGAGATCGTCGGGCTGCTCGGCCGGTCGGGTTCGGGCAAGTCGACACTGCTGCGCATCATCGCCGGGCTGATCGAGCCGACCGGCGGCGAAGTGACGTACCTCGGCAAGCCGCTGCGCGGGCCGGCCGAGGGTGTCGCGATGGTGTTCCAGACCTTCGCGCTGTTCCCGTGGCTCACCGTGCTGCAGAACGTGGAAGCCGGGCTGGAGGCGCTCGGCGTCGGCGCGCGCGAGCGGCGCGAGCGTGCGCTCGCGGCGATCGACCTGATCGGTCTCGACGGCTTCGAGAACGCGTACCCGCGCGAGTTGTCGGGCGGCATGCGTCAGCGCGTGGGCTTCGCGCGCGCGCTCGTCGTCGACCCGACGATCCTGCTGATGGACGAGCCGTTCTCCGCGCTCGACGTGCTGACCGCCGAGACGCTGCGTACCGATTTGCTCGATCTGTGGACGCAAGGCCGCATGCCGATCAAGTCGGTGCTGATCGTCACGCACAACATCGAGGAAGCGGTGTTCATGTGCGACCGCATTCTCGTGCTGTCGTCGAACCCGGGCCGCGTGATCGCGGAGATCAAGGTGCCGTTCAAGCACCCGCGCAATCGTCTGGATCCGGCGTTCCGCAAGCTCGTCGACGACATCTACGCGAAGATGACGGCCCGCCAGACCGGCGAGGCGACGAAGAAGGGGCTCGAGCTCGGCAGCTGGCTGCCGCAGGTGTCGACCAACCTGATGGCCGGCCTGATCGAGACGCTCGCGATGGCGCCGTACCACGGCCGCGCGGACATGCCGGAAATCGCGCGCACGCTACACCTCGAGGTCGACGACCTGTTCCCGATCGCGGAAGTACTGCAGTACCTCGGCTTCGCGGACGTGCGCGAAGGCGACGTGTTCCTGACGCCGCCGGGGCGCGTGTTCGCGGAGTTCGGCACGCAGGAACGCAAGCTGATGTTTGCCGATCACTTGCTGAAGCACGTGCCGCTCGCCGCGCGGATCAAGAAGGTGCTGAACGAGCGCCCGGGCCATCGCGCGCCGCGCGTGCGCTTCGAGCAGGAGCTCGAGGATTTCCTGTCGGACGGCGCGGCCGAGGAAACGCTCGACGCGGTGATCGACTGGGGGCGTTACGGCGAGATCTTCTCGTACAACGACCAGACCGAGATCTTCAGCCTCGAGGACGTCGAGTCCTGATGCGATCGGGGAGCTCGGTGTAACTACGCATCGCAGAATCCCAGGCGCCACGCATGATGCGCGGCGCATCGCACCGTTACTGCAAGTTCCCCCACCGATCGACTGCCGGTTCCGCCGACGCCCACTTCCAGTGCGTGCCTTGCTGGCACGCATTCGCGAAATACCAGTCGGCCTTGTCGCCGTCCTTCACCGAGAACGCGAATTCCTTGCACAGCGCGAGCGCCGACGAGTACGCGCGCGTGACGCGCACTTCGCCTTCGCCGTTTTCCAGCGGCAGCGTGTTCTTCACCTTCCACGGCTTCACTTCGCCGACGGCGAGGCTGCCGGCTGTCTTCGCGATCGCGTCCTGCTGGTTCTGATGAAGCTGCTTCATCGTGCGGTTGACGGCTTCGTCGGTCGCGGCCTGCACGGCAATCCCGACGCCCACGCCGACCGCCGGGTTCGCGGTGACGAGCCCCGTCGCCGCGCCGGCCAGCGCACCGCTCGCCGCGCCGACCGAGCCGCAGCCCGACAGCGCGAGCGTCGCCGCGCACAGCGCGCCGATCGCCGCGATACGGATCGCCACGCTCATTGCAGCGCGCCCCAGCGCTCGGTCGCCGGTTCCGCCGACGCCCATTTCCACACGGGGCCGTCGCGGCAGATGGTGGCGACGTAGAACGCCGATTGCGCGGGCTTGTCGGCCTTCGCCGGCGTATCGACCGCGAACACGATTTCCTTGCAGTCGAGCGGGCCGACGCTGATCATCCGGCTGACCGTCACGCGGCCCTGCTCGTCGTCCTCGATCGGGAACGAATGGTGCGTCGACCACGGCGCGACGCCGCCGACGTCGAGCGGGCCGGCCGCCTTCGCGATCTGTTCCTGCGTGTAGCGGTGCGCGACGCGTTGCGTGTACTGGACGCCCGCCCGTGCGCCGGCGACGGCGCCGAGGCCGATGCCGGTGGCGACGGCGGCGTTGTTGGTGACCTTGGAGGCGATCGCGGCGCCCGCGATACCGGCGCCGGCCGTCGCGCCTTCGCTGTACAGCGAATTGCAGCCGGACAGCAGTGCGGCCGCGGCGATCACGGCCAGCACGACGCGCGCCGGCGTGGCCCGGCGCGGCGATTCGAAGCGAATGTTCATCCCTGAGTGCAAGTCCTGTCTGGGTGAGCGGCGACGCACGCACGCTCCTGATGCCGCGTCATTGTTTCGCAATTGTCATGGGAAAACTGCAAAGCTTTGACAAATCGCCGTGCGGCGGGCCGCGTGCGCGCGGGCGGCGTTATTGTCGAATAGATGAACGACGAGGGGTCGAAACGTTACAAATTGAAGGTAATTGTTACCTTCGGATGCGATCGCGCGACCTAGACTGTTTTGTTATGGAATGTTTCTACGACGGCCTCGAGCCGCGCCGCATATGAGACACCCAGCCATGCGCCGTTCGAAACGGTTGTCACACCGGCCACCCGACGCGGCGGCCGGCCATCCGGAAGACCGCCCGCGTCCGCGGACCGACGCGCCATCGGCCCCGCCCGCGGGCGCGCCGGACGAGGCGCCGTCGGACGGCGACCACAACCAGGGTGGTGCTCGCCCGGAAGGGCTCGACTATCAACGCGACCTCGGTCAGGAGCAGGACGCTTGATACGGTCGTCGCCGCATTCCAGCGCCGTATTTCATTGCAATTCTCGGAACTGAGTCGCCGCGCGGCCGCCTTCGGGCCGCCGCGCCTGCTTTGGCGCGCGTCGCGCGTCAGCCAATCGAATCGAGGAGGGGAAATCGCATGAGCAGATTGATCGTGGTATCGAATCGTGTCGCCGCCGGCGAGGACACGCGCCCGAGCGCGGGCGGCCTGGCCGTCGGCGTGATGGACGCGCTGCGGGAAACGGGGGGCGTCTGGTTCGGCTGGAACGGCGAGATCGTCGGTGCGCCGGACGCCGAGCCCGCGATCCAGCGGGACGGCAACGTGACCTACGCGACGGTCGGCCTGACCCGGCGCGACTACGACCAGTACTACCGCGGCTTCTCGAACGCGACGCTGTGGCCGGTGTTCCATTACCGCGGCGATCTCGCGCGCTTCGACCGGCAGGAGTACGCCGGCTACCTGCGCGTGAACGCGATGCTCGCGAAGCAGCTCGCCGCGCTGTTGCGCCCGGATGACCTGATCTGGGTGCACGACTACCACCTGCTGCCGTTCGCGCACTGCCTGCGCGAGCTCGGCGTGAAGAACCCGATCGGCTTCTTCCTGCATATCCCGTTTCCGTCGCCCGACGTGCTGCGCCTCGTGCCGCCGCACGAGGAACTCGTCAAGTTCATGTGCGCGTACGATGTCGCGGGCTTCCAGACCGAGGCCGACAAGCAGGCCTTCACCGACTACATCGAGCGGCGCGGCATCGGCGCGGCGAGCGACGACGGGATGCTGCATGCGCACGGCCGCGTCGTGAAGGTCGCGGCCTATCCGATCGGCGTGCATCCCGACGCGATCGCGCAGGCGGCCATCCAGTACGGCGCTCGCAAGCCGGTGAAGATGCTGCGCGAGGCGCTGGGCGACCGCAAGCTGGTGATGAGCGTCGATCGCCTCGATTATTCGAAGGGGCTCGTCGAACGCTTCCAGTCGTTCGAGCGGATGCTCGCGAATGCGCCGGGCTGGCAAGGGCGCGTGTCGCTGCTGCAGATCGCGCCGCCGACGCGTTCCGACGTGCAGACCTACCAGCAGATCCGCGAGACGCTGGAAGGCGAGGCCGGCCGCATCAACGGCCGCTTCTCGCAGCTCGACTGGACGCCGATCCAGTATCTGAACCGCAAGTACGAGCGCAACCTGCTGATGGCGTTCTTCCGGATGTCGCAGGTCGGCTACGTGACGCCGCTGCGCGACGGGATGAATCTCGTCGCGAAGGAATACGTCGCGTCGCAGGATCCGGCCGATCCGGGCGTGCTCGTGCTGTCGGAGTTCGCGGGCGCGGCGGCCGAGCTGACCGGCGCGCTGCTCGTCAATCCGTACGATCTGTCGCAGATGGCCGAGGCGCTCGAACGCGCGCTGTCGATGCCGCTCGCGGAGCGGCAGGCGCGTCACGAGGAGAACCTCGCGCGGCTGCGCGAGAACGACCTGTCGGTCTGGCGCGACACGTTCGTCGCCGACCTGCGCAGTGTCGCGGCGGCGGCGTCGGTCACGCGGCGCGCGGGCCAGCGGGCCGCGCATGCGTGAGTTCGCGCAGCGTGCGGCGAGTGACGACGAAGAAGCTGACGACGCAACCGGCCGCTTCTTCGTCGTGACGGGCGGCCCGGGTTCGGGCAAGAGCACGTTGCTCGATGCGCTCGAACGCGCCGGGTTCGCACGTTCGCAGGAAGCCGGGCGCGGCGTGATCCGCGACCAGATGGCCGTCGACGGTCCGGCGCTGCCGTGGCGCGACCCGGCTGCGTTCGCCGAGTTGATGCTGAGCTGGGAGATGCGGTCCTACCATCTCGCGCGGCACGCGCGCGGGCCGGTGTTCTTCGACCGCGGCGTGCCGGACGTGATCGGCTATCTGAAGCTGACCGGATTGGCGGTACCCGCGCACGCGGAAGCGGCGGCGCGGCGTTTTCGTTATCACCGGCGCGTGTTCATCGCGCCGCCGTGGCCCGACATCTATGCGCAGGATACCGAGCGCCGGCAGGATTTCGCGGAAGCGGTGCGGACCCATGACGCGATGGTCGATTGCTATACGTCGTACGGCTATCGGCTGATCGAATTGCCGCGCGCGAGCGTGAAGGCGCGCGTGCGCTTCGTGATGGATACGCTCGACGCCGCTTGACACCCGCCGCGGGTGCGGCGCGCGACGGTGTCAGGCCGCCGGGTCCGGCGGCGGCGACGCGATGCGCAGCAGGCTGACCACCGCGGCCACCGCCGCGAACACCGTGGCGACAAAGAGTGCGATCGTCGGCCCGCGATCGGGCGCGAGCCCGAAAATCAGCGCGACGAGCGCGGCGCCGAACGTCTGGCCCGTCAGGCGGGCGGTGCTCAGCATGCCGCCGGCGCCGCCGCTGCGCTCGCGCGGCGCCGACGACAGCATCGCGCGGTTGTTCGGCGACTGAAACAGCCCGAAGCCCGCGCCGCACAGCGCCATCCGCCACACGATGTCGACCGTGCCCGGGTGCGCGCCGATCGTCGCGAGCGACAGCAGCCCGGCTGCAAACAGCGCAAGCCCGATCCCGCCGAGCATGCCGGCCGAATAGCGGTCCGACAGCACGCCCGCGAGCGGCGCGGCGAACACGATCACGAGCGGCCACGGCGTCATGTAGAGGCCCGTCTCGACCTGCGAGAAGCCGAGCGAATGCTGCAGCCAGAACGGCAGCGCGACGAACGCGAGCATCTGCGACGTGAACGACGCCATCGACGTGTAGATCGACAGCGCGAACATCGGGATGCGCATCAGGTCGACGGGCAGCAGTGGCGCCGGCTGCGACAACTGACGCTTCACGAAGAAGTAGCCGACCACGCCCGCGATGGCCAGTTCCGCCGCGACGTACGCATGACCTTCGCCGTGACCGAGCCCGTCGACGGCCGTGATCAGGAGGCCGAACACGCACGCGTTCATCAGCGCGCTCGGGAAGTCGTACGGCGCGTCGTGCAGCGGGTTGGCCGGCAGCGCGCGCAGGCTGCCGAGCACGGCCGCGATGCCGATCGGCACGTTGACCGCGAAGAGCCACGGCCATGACGCGAACGACAGGATCGCGGACGCGACCGTCGGGCCGATCGCCGACGACAGCGCGACCACCATCGCGTTGATCGACAGCCCGCGCCCGAGCATCGACGACGGGTAGATCATCCTCACGAGCGCCGCGTTGACGCTCATGATGCCGGCCGCGCCGAACCCCTGGATCACGCGCATCACCGCCAGCATCGGCAGCGAGCCGGCCAGCGCGCAGCCGAGCGACGCCGCGGTGAACAGCGCGAGCCCGGCGATGTAGATGCGGCGATAGCCGATGCGCTCGCCGAGCGACGCGAGCGGCAGCAGCGTGATCGTGACCGCGAGCTGGTACGCGTTGACGATCCAGATCGACGCGGCGTCGGACGCGTGCAGGTCGCGCGCGATGGTCGGCAATGCGACGTTCGCGATGGCGCCGTCGAGTACGGCGAGCGTGATGCCCAGGGCGACGCAGACGATCGCCCAGTAGCGTTGCGGAAGCGGCAGGCCGGTATCGGCGTTCATGGCGGGAGCGAGAGCAGGGTTGTCCGCGCACCCGCTTGCCGGTTGCGTGCGCAACCATGTACGCGGGAGGCGGCGATGAACGGCCCGGCCGGCGCGGCTGCACCGGGGCGGGGCCGGTCGAGTGTATCACCGGGCCGCATCGTGCGACGCCAAGCCGCGAGGTGGCCGGCTGGCGCGCGCATTCAGCCTTCGAAGTCGAGACCGCCGAGCCGCACGAGTGGCTCGGCCTGCGTGCGCGACGCGAGATCGATGTCGCGCGCGCTTTGCCATGCGCCGAGCTTTCTCGGCAGCGCGGCGAGGTAGTGCTCGAAGCGTTGCGGGCCGTCGGGTTCCATCAGCCGCTCGATCTCGTCGGTGTCCCACGTCAGTTCGAGATTCAGCGGATGCACGAAGCCGCTCACGTGCTCGTGCGGCGCGCTGCGGATCTGCACGCGCGTCGGGTGCCCGTGCCCGCCATAGGGGACGACGTCGGCCCGCACGTGGTCGGCGAAGAACGCGGCGATCGCCTGCGCGATGCGCGGCGCGAATTCGGTATCGAAACGGCGGGCGGTTTCGGGCTGCATGAAGGCGTCTCCTGTGTGCCGAAAATCGTAGCACGGCGACGACGCGTTTCGGCGTGGGCAATACCGGTAATCGCGCGTTACCACTTGCTGCATCTATTACGGCCGCGTCCCGCCACAATGCATCGCATCCAGTACCACTTCGCGTGGGAGTCCATCATGAAAAAGATTGCCGCAGTGTGTGTCCTCGCCGGTTCGCTCGCGGTGGCGGGGCCGGCATCCGCGCATGGCCGCGACGGAGGCGCCGTCATCGGCGCATTGATCGGCGGCGCGGTGCTCGGCGCGATCGTGACGTCCGCGATGAATCCGCCCGTCGCGTATCAGGCGCCCGTGTACCAGGCGCCGGCCTATCAGCCGCCGACGTACTACCAGGCGCCCGCATACCAGCAGCCGGCCTATCCGACCTACCAGCAGGCGCAGTACCAGGACGACGGCCCGAACTATTGCTACGACCGCTACCAGCGCGCGTACGTGTGCGGTGCGCCCGTGTCCGGCGGCTACGCGCGGCCGGCCGGCTGGTAAGCGGGCCGCGCGCGAGCGCGGTTCCGGGCCGGTCGGGCCGGCGCCCGCCGGCGTTGGCTTTGCCGGGCCGGACGACGAAAGGCCCTCGTTTCATGCGAGGGCCTTTCGTCGTTTGCGTGGCCATTCCGTGGCCGGAGTAATGCGCCGCCGGCCATCGGCGGGCCGTGCGTGGATACAAACGGTTGCAATTGAACGTCAGTGGCGATGACCGCCGCCGTCGCCGCGACCGTGTCCGCCGCCACCGCCTTCGTTCCAGTCGCCACGGCGTCCGCCGCCGCGCCACCAGCCGTTGCCGCGGTTGCCGTCCCAGCGATGGTAGTCGCGCCGGCCGCGATCCCAGTCGCGTCCGCCGCCACCGCCCCAGATGTTGACCGTGCCGTACACGGGGGACGGGGCGTACGCATAGCCGGGATCGGAATAGTAGGGCTGCCCGTAGCCGTATCCGGCGTCCGGGGCGACGACGCAGCCGGCCAGCAGGGTAGCGACGCCGGCGGCAGCAATGAGCTTGAGCATGATGTTCTCCGTTGATTCCGCTATAAGTACCGCGCTCGGGGATTGCCGGCTGTTTGCAATTGTGTCGCCAAATTACGGCTCCGTAAGGTCTTGCGACGAAAGTGTTAGCATCCGGGGCTCATTGGTTTTTCAGGAGCACATCGATGAAATTCGCGATCCGGGCCGCGCTGGCCGCCTTCTGCGTGACGACCGCCGCCGCCTGCGTGGCCGCGCCTGCCTCCGCGCCTGCCGTATCCGCCGAGTCGATCAAGATGTTTCCGCAGGCAGCGGCCGGCCAGCAGCGCGCCGTGATCGCGCTGCCCGCGCTCGAGAACGAAGGCGATGCGCGCGTCGAGCTGATGATCGGCAAGACGTTGCAGACCGACTGCAACCAGCATTGGTTCGGCGGCGAGCTGACCGCCGAGGATGTGAAGGGTTGGGGCTACACGTATTACCGGCTCACCGACGTGAAGGGGCCGGCATCGACGTTGATGGCGTGCCCGGGCCAGGCGCCGCAGCAACGGTTCGTGCAGGTGCGCGGCGACGGTCAGCTGCTGCGCTACAACAGCCGCATGCCGCTCGTCGTCTATGTGCCGGACGGCTTCGACGTGCGCTATCGCGTGTGGCATGCGTCAAAGGACGTGCAGCAGGCTGCGAAGCAGTAACCTTTCTTTCGGCGGTGTCCTGCCGCTATCTATACACCGGCCGCGCTGCTCGTGCCGACGAGCGCCGGCCATGCGGCCAGCGCGGCCTGCGCGACGGCCTCCAGATCGCGGCGGCTCGCGCCGTCGCGCGCCTGGATCGACATGCCTTGCTGAACCGTCACGTAGTAGCGGGCGATCGCGTCGAGGTTCGCGTGCGTTGATATTTCGCCTGCCGCGACGCCTTGCACGAGGCGTTCCCGCAGCGCGTCCACCGTGCCCTCGCGCATCGCGATCAGCGTTTGCCGGACCATATCGGAACGTTCGGCCGGATGCAGCGCCGACAGCACGATCAGGCAGCCGGCCGGCTTCGAGCGCCGCGTGAACACGCGTGCGGTATCCATCAGGTAGCTGCGCACGGCCTCGTACGCGCTGGCCGCCCGTTCGACGCCGCCCCAGATTTCCCGCCCCTCGGTTGCGCGGTAATGCTCGAGCGCTTGCCGGAACAACGCTTCCTTGCTGCCGAAGGCCGCATACAGGCTCGGCGACGCGATGCCCATCGCGGCCGTCAGGTCCGTCATCGACGCCCCTTCGTAGCCGAGACGCCAGAACACCTCCATCGCGCGATCCAGCGCCGCTTCCTTGTCGAAGCTTCTCGGTCGGCCTCGTTCAGCCATTGTGTCCGTTCCTTCGTCGATATCTGTATCGATCGATAAAATAAATCAATTGACTGCGCGGTGCAACGTGCCACATTCTGTGTCGGTCGTTACATAAATTGGGAAAGGAACCGACATGAATCGACTTCAAGGCAAGCGTGCACTCATCACGGGCGGCAGCCGCGGCATCGGCGCGGCGATCGCGAAACGGCTGGCGGCCGATGGCGCGGACGTTGCGATCACGTATGAAAAATCCACCGAACGGGCGCAGGCCGTGGTCGCCGGCATCGAGGCACTGGGCCGCAAGGCCATTGCGATCCAGGCCGACAGCGCCGATCCGGTTGCCGTGCGCGACGCGGTCGATCGTGCGGCGCAGGCGTTGGGCGGCCTCGACATTCTCGTCAACAACGCGGGGATTTTCCGGGCCGGCGCGCTGGACGACCTCACGCTCGACGATATCGACGCGACGCTGAACGTGAACGTGCGCGCTGTGATCGTCGCGTCGCAGGCGGCGGCGCGGCATCTCGGGGAGGGCGGGCGCATCGTATCGACCGGCAGTTGCCTCGCGACGCGCGTGCCCGATGCCGGGATGAGCCTTTATGCGGCGAGCAAGGCCGCGTTGATCGGCTGGACGCAGGGGCTCGCGCGTGATCTCGGCTCGCTCGGCATCACGGTCAACATCGTGCATCCGGGGTCGACCGATACCGACATGAATCCGGCCGACGGCGAGCATGCCGATGCGCAGCGTGCGCGGATGGCGATTCAGCAGTACGGCAAGGCCGACGACGTAGCCGCGCTCGTGGCGTTCGTCGTCGGGCCGGAAGGGCGGTCGATCAACGGGACGGGGCTGACGATCGACGGCGGCGCGAACGCGTAAAGGCCGATGCCCGGCGTGAGTTGGCCGGGTAGGAGGCGTGTGTTCGTGTGCCCGTTACTGGCAGCCGAGGCGCTGGTGCTCGGCTTCCAGGTCGGCTCGTTTGTCGTAGGCGCGCAGTTCGTTGCGCGGCTTGCCGTCCGGGCCTGTTCCTCGCACGACCTTCTGGCCGCGGTCGGGCGAATGCGTGACCGCGTCGATGCCGGCGGCGAGTTCCCGGCAGCGGGCGTCGGGGGACGTGCTTTCCGGGTGCGGGGCTGCCGAAGCCGTGACGTTGGCGATGCCGGGGCTGACGTAGCGCTGTTTGGCGGGAGCCGAGCCGGTGTCGGCGGCGTTTGCCGCGGCGGTCATCGCTGAAAGCGCGGCGAGCGACGCGATCGTTCGAATCATTCGAGAATTCCGTCTGTTGAACCGAAGAAGGTTCGGAATTCTACGCAATGTTCGGTGCATGTCCGCGGCGAACGGGCGAGGTGCGATCGTGTGTCGCACGTCGTGGCGAGCGCTCGATTGCACCATCTTCGTGTACCGCGCCGCGCGCGCAAGCAATATTCCCCAGACAGCAAAAAGCCCGCTTGCTTTCGCAAAGCGGGCTTCGGTATTTGGTTGCGGGGGTAGGATTTGAACCTACGACCTTCGGGTTATGAGCCCGACGAGCTGCCAGACTGCTCCACCCCGCGGCGCGAAGTGTACTTGGGTCGGTGCGCGGAGTCAAACGATTCGTGCAATGACGGGCTGATGTCATATCGGGCCTGTTCCTTGAAACCCCTGTCACGCAGGGAAGCCGATGCGTACAGCCGAAAATTTTTCACACTCGCCACAATATTCGCGCGCCTGAAACGTCTTCAGATGCATGGAACCGCCACCCACTTCGCAAACGATGACCGACCCAGACCGCGACATCACTGCGACAGTGATGCGTGAACGAACGAGGCTAGGGAACTTCATTCGGCGCCGGATCCGCGACCCGGACGATGCCGAGGACGTTCTGCAGGATGTGCTTCACGAATTCGTGCAGGCTTATCGGCTTCCGGCGCCGATCGAACAGGCGAGCGCGTGGCTGTTCCGTACCGCGCGCAACCGCATCATCGATCGTTTCCGCAAGAAGAAGGAGCAGCCGCTGACCGATTTACTCGATGTCGACGACGAAGCGGACAGCGAGTATCGCCTGGATCTCGCGCTACCGGCACACGATGCCGGCCCTGAAGCGCTCTACGCTCGCACGCTGCTGCTCAAGGCGTTGCAGGATGCGCTCGACGAGTTGCCGGCCAATCAGCGCGAGGTTTTCATCGCACACGAACTGGAAGGGCTGTCCTTCAAGGAGCTGGCCGCGCAGAGCGGCGTCACGCTCAATACGCTGCTCGCGCGCAAACGCTACGCGGTCCTGCATCTGCGTGCTCGACTGCAACCCATTTATGACGAACTGGATATCTAGAGGAGTCGACGGATGAATTTTCGAATCAGATGTGCGGGCAAGGCGCTGCTCGTGGTGGTCGCCATCGGCGTGCTCGGATGGGTGGTCATGATGCTGTGGAACTGGGTGATGCCGGGGTTATTCGTCGGCGCACGGACGATCGACTTCGCCCATGCGCTGGGCCTGCTCGTTTTGAGCCGCATCCTGTTCGGCGGATTCCGCGGACACCGCGGCTGGCATGGCCGGCGTCATTGGCGCAAGTGGGAAGCCATGACGCCCGAAGAACGCGAGCAATTCCGGGCCGCATGGCGGTCGCGTGGCAAGCGGCCTACCGAGGAGTGAACATGCGCGAGAAATCAACGGCCGACTGCAAGCAGAAGGCGGGCGTGATTGCGCCCGTCGTCGATCTGAAACGTTGCGAAGGCAAGGGCGATTGCATCACCGTCTGCCCTGAAAACGTGTTCGAGGTCCGGCGCATCGATCAGACCGATTATCTCGATCTTGGCCTGATGCATCGCTTGAAGCTGCGCGTGCACGGAATGAAAGTCGCGTACACGCCGAATGCGCAAGCCTGCCGGTCATGCGGGCTTTGTGTGACGGCGTGCCCCGAACGGGCGATCACGCTTGCCCGACGGGCATAGCATCGCTCGTGCTCGCCGATGATCGAACGGCAGCGCAGGGAGCCTGACGGCGGACTGGCAGTCGCTGGATACGCCGTCTACGTCATCAACTTCGTGAAGGAATGGACTTGGCTTCGACCACCAACGCTCTTTTGCAACGGCTTCATGAAGAAAGCCGGAGCGAAATCATCGCCCGCGCACGCGCGCAGTTCCAGGGGCCGAACGAGGCGTTTCCGACGCTCGTCGACGAATACGAAGCGCTCGCCCCGAGGTTGCGAGGACGGTTTCTCGAGACGTTCGGCCTGTTCACCGAAGATTTCGAGTCATCGGGAGGGCGTGCTCTATCGTTGGCCGTGTCGGCGGAAACGGGAAGGTTTTTGCGCAACATGGTGCTGTCGCAACGGCCGAGCAGAATCCTCGAGCTCGGCAGTTCCTGCGGCGTGTCGACGCTGTATTTCGCCGATGCGCTGCGCACGCTGGGCCGTGGCGTGGTCATTGCAACCGAATGCGATGCGCTCAAGTGTGCGCGTTTGCGGGCTCATGTCGAAGCTGCGGGCCTGGATGCCTATG
Organism: Burkholderia sp. AU32262; assembly: GCF_020419985.1. NCBI lineage: Bacteria > Pseudomonadati > Pseudomonadota > Betaproteobacteria > Burkholderiales > Burkholderiaceae > Burkholderia > Burkholderia sp. AU32262. The sequence goes on along the minus strand of NZ_JAIZRS010000005.1, from coordinate 195,172 downwards.
TCGACGTGCGGGAGGGCGATGTATTCGAGACGGTTGCCGAGCTGGAAGGAGCCGTCGACATGGTGTTTATCGACGTATGGGCCGACGCCTATCTGAATCTGTTCAAGCAGATCGAGCGCCTGCTACGGCCGGGGGCGGTTGTACTCGCCGACAACATGTACACGGCCGAGGACGCCGTTCGACCGTACAAGCATTACCTCGAGGCGGATCCGCGGTTTTCGACCACGACGCTGGATTTTGAGTCGGGGGTGGAGTTTACGGTCGTTGTGGCTTGAGGGAAGTTTCTTGCGAAGCCGGGGCGGTATCGGCTTGTCTGGTCCCCCCGACAGGAAGCGGCAGTGATTCCTTCAACAGCTATCAAACTCCATCAATTACCAACAGAGTCAATACTGGCGGGGCTTTGCGAGCAGGCGAAAGGTACGGGTTCGATTCCAGAGTTCCCCAAAATCCGTCAAATTTCCGCTATCCTTTACGCCAAAATTACGCCAGGGCACAGGATGGCAAGCTACAGAAAGCGGGGCGCGTCGTGGCGCGCGGAAGTCGCGAAGGCGGGTATTCGAGATTCGAGAACGTTCGACACAAAGGCGGAGGCCGTTGCCTGGGCGACCGCGCTCGAGGCGGAAATCGAGGCGGGTCGTAGACGATCCTATTCGAAGGTCAATAAGACGCTCGGAGATGGATTCGACGAGTATCTGGCGAAAGTGTCGCCGTCGATGGGCAAGCACGAATGGAACGAGACTCGGCTCGATTTTTTTTGCAAAGAGATGGAATTCGTGGGCGACCTGATCCGCAACGTGAAGCCGGAACAAATCGCGGCGTGGCGTGATGCGCGGCTCAAGGTGGTCAAGCCGTCGACCGTCAACCGAGACTTGAACCTGCTGTCCGCGGTATTTGAGGCCGCGCGCACAGAATGGAAGTGGGTTCACACGAACCCCGTTCACGAGGTGAAGCGTCCGAAGAATCCGCCGTCACGCGATCGGCGCGTGTCGGACGACGAGGCGGCCGCGATGGCCACGGCTCTCGGGTTGCGGGATGGGGTTCCCCCGAAGAACGTCAAGCAGTACACGGCGCTGGCTTTCCTGCTCGCCCTCGAGACTGGCATGAGGCAGATCGAAATGGCATCGATGACATGGCCGAGCGTGCACCTCGACAAGCGATTCGTGCGGCTGCCTAAGACGAAGAACGGTGATGCGCGCGATGTGCCGCTGTCGACGCGCGCCGTTGAATTGATCCAGCGTTTGCCGAGAATTAAGGGGGAACCGCGATGTTTCCCGGTTGCGCAGACCAGCATGGATGTGATGTGGCGGCGCACGCGCGGGACGCTCGCGAAGAAGCGGCCCGAGATCGCAGATTTGAATTTCCACGATTCCCGTCACGAAGCCACGACGCGCCTTTCTCGAAAGCTCCACGTGCTTGCGCTCGCGAAAATGATCGGGCACAGGGATATTCAGTCGCTCATGATTTACTATGATGAGACGGCCGCGGAGCTGGCGGCACGCTTGGACTGACCGACTGTCACAAAGAAAATACAGGATTACGGGGCATGCCTATTTTCCATCGCGAGTGCAACGGAACCACGCAGACGCTTGAGACGATGATCAAACAAATCAATTCCGGCGAAATTTGGGGGCGACCTAAACATCAGGGGAATGGGCTGCTGTCCGTGGCTGCGTTTCCGCGTCCGCTCCCCGATGGCGTAGATGGCATAGAATTCGAAACAGACGTGGAGTGCGATTCACCGGGAACACCAAAGGCGGTCTGGAGTCTAGAGTCTTGTGCTGCGGTGGAGCCCTTTGTGGGGTCGGATGGTTCTGAAATGTGCAAGATGAAGGTTGAGTTCACCCGGATCGTGTGCACTCGCCCTGACAATTTAAAGGGGGTCTCATGCAATTTGTAACGGGATACCCTGATGGCTGGAAGCCCGCCCAGTTTCAGCAAGTGGCGATAGTGGACGTGACGCGCTCTTACCTTCGAGAGCGCGGGATGGAGTTCAGCTCGGGCGAGGACGAGTTGGGTCAGTTCGACGAATGCGTAATCACCGTCGACGGAGACCCATTTATTTTTCAGCAGTACGTGAACCCGCCGCGTGGCGGCTTCGCGGTCGAATTGCCGCGCAGCTTGCTTGACGATACGCCCAAAGTGTCACGCAAATTGTCTGCGCTTTTAGCTCATTTGGGAGTCGAGTCCGAGGATTTAGTTTGGCGTCATGCCGGTGTTGAGCTCCAGTTTCCAGTCCAAGATAAGACTGAACCGCCGTCAGTTGCGGAGGGGGCCACTGAGTCTCAATTGCGTGGCGCCGCGGCGAGGGCGGTTCGTTTCGCGCAGGGTAACTGGACGCAACACTTGTTCGAACCGCCGGACTGGGTCGATCTTTATTCACGTGCCAATGAAGTAACGCGGCCGCTGCTATATCCGTCCAATCCGACCGAGACTCGGCCGTGGCTGATGGAGGTTGATCGCTACCGTATGGCGCTTGATCTCTACCGTACTCACCTTCGTCGGCGGTCAGGGGATGTTAGTGTGTGGGCCGCTGTGCACGAGATGATGCACCGGGCACAAAACGTTCAACATGATCCCGCGTTTGTCACGTTCCTCGTTCACGAGGGCGACGACGATGAAGATGAGCCGACTACCGAAAAGGCGGCGGCCGCGCCGGCGAAACGCACGCGCACGCCGCGTCGTGGCGGCAAATCTGCTAAGCGTGCGGGCTGATATCGGACGAAAAGAGGGTGCCTAGGCACCCTCAGTTTTATTGCGGCTTCCTGCGACGTCCGGGCCGTGGCGTCGGAAGCGTGCCCCGGTTGCGGCGCCCCCATTCGAGTACGTCACTCGCGAACCATCGGCGCTGCGCCTGCTGGCTTTCAACGGGGCGCATGCCGGCGGGAAAATCCTGGCGGGTGACGACTCGCAGCTCGACGGTGGCTTTCGACAGGCCGAGCCATTTCGCGATTTGCTCGGTGTTCCACAGCGTTTCATCGAGCTTCTTCGGTTGCTCGAGCGCAGCGACCAATCGGCGCAACTCGGGCAGCAGCAGCTGCAGTTCGCTCATGTCCATTATTGGGGGCCTCCGCTCGGTCAAGCCGTTCGATCGCGGCTTTGCTGCCGTATTTCTTCGTCGGTCCACGTGGCCGGCGCACCGCAGCGCGTGCACGCAAGCAAATGCGTGTATGCCGAGTTGATGATGGTAATCCCCTGCTGAGCATCTGCCTGAGACGTAGGCGTAGGAGCGACCTCGGCCGGGGCTGCAGTGGCGCCGTCGATGAAGAACGCGCCTTCTTCGGGGTATTCGGTGAGCCAGCAATACATCCCGCTGCCGGCGTGTCCGTCGCCACGCTGGAACGTCAATTCGCTTTCGAGCTGGTCGCGATCGCGATCCGGCGCAATGAAGTCGAGTGCTTCGAGCAACTGAGCGCCTGTCAGGGTGAGTGAGTGGCCGCTGGAGTTGAACAGGGGCTCGGTCGGCTCGATTGCGCCCGCGGCGAGTGCTTGTTTTGCCGTCACCGCATCAGCGTGGCTCAATTTCGAACTCGTCCCATTGCCACCGGCGTCGCCCGTGTCAACAATGCATTCGGCGGCCGGATCAACCTCCATAAGGTTTCTGTCCGTTTCCGGCCGCTGATGTGTTGCCCCGCTCGCCCTTTTGGGAGCGGGGCTCTTTTCATTGGAGTGTCGTTCGCGCAGTAGATCGAGCCAGTTCTCGACGCTTTCGAGTTCGCCATGCTGCAGGCAGTACAGCGCTTTCTCGATCACTTCGGCGTTCGTTTCGGTGTAGTTGTTGGTCGTCATGGTATGTCTTTGCTTGTTAGTGGTTGGTGTTCGTAATGCCGAGAACCCATCTGAGGGCTTCAGCGCGTTCGCCGTCGCATTTCGACAGTTCGTCGGCAATTTGCTTCCGGGTTTTCAAGCGCGGCGACGCATCGCCCATCACTTCGCGTTGAGCGCGCGCCCTTGCGTGACCCGTGTTGCTGTTTGCTGCATCGATGAGGTCGCGCACTTTTTCGCGTTGCTGGTCTGGTTTCATGCGAGCGAGCTTCGCTGCATGGGTCACGGGTACCTTTCCGCTGTCTACTGCCTTTTGAACCTCGGCGCAGCAGTCGAGCAGGGCAAGCGTTGACCGCACGGTCGCGACTTTGCAGCCGAACAGAATGGCGACTTCCTCCTCGGTGTGGTGCCCGAGTTGGCGCGCCATCTTCGCCGCGCGCGTCATCGGCGTCTCCTGCTGGCGGATGGCGTTCTCGCTGGCAATTGCTGCTGACAGTTTCTTGCTCCGGTCCTTCGGTGCAATGCGGCGCACGAAGGCGGGAATTAACCAGGGCTTTTCGCCGCGCTCGCGTCGCCGGCGATTCGCCTCGCGGCAGTTCTTTACCCGCTGGCGACCAGTAACCACTTCGGTCGCGCCCGTCTCCGGGTTCTTCGTGACTTCGATTGGCTGGATGATTCCCTGAAAGTCGATGTTGCGAACCATCGCTTCGTCCAGCGGCCAGTGAACGCGCTCGTCATAGAGCGGGTGCGTTTCGTCGGTCACGAGTGTCAGGTCATCCGGATCGAAATCGAGCAGGTTGCCTTTTCCTTTTGCGCCGTATGCGTCAACTGAATTCTTCGCCATACTATTTTTCTACCTTGGTGGTGGACTGCACTGCCTGAACGATCATCGGCCGCACATTGCCGGTTTTCAGGTTGACGAACGCGCCGCACCACGTCAGGCGCGCATGCCGGAAAAATTCCCACAGGATCGCGAGCCCCTGAGTGACGACGGCCTGGTTGATGAACAACTCCTGCCGCTCGAGCGCCTCGGCGAGGCTACAGCTCGGCGTGTCGTCCTCGGGTATCGTCGTGTCGACCAGTTCGGGCAGGACGTCGTACGGCCAGCGCAACGGTGTGCTATCAACTTGGTCGCCTCTACGGTTACCGATCGCCTGTTCGCCCGCGCCGAGAATTACTTGCCCGTCGCTCGCACGATTACCGAGATCCATCACATAGCTGCCGGCCTTTTTCAGGAACGGTGCCAGCTTGGCCCGTGCCGCGGCGCTGTCGACGCACATCACGACGAGATCAAGCGAGCCGCGTGCGATCGCGTCCGGCCCGGCATGTACTGGCCGGCCGCACCAGTCGAGCCCGAAGAACGCATTGAGGCGATGCACGAGCACAACGCTCTTGTACTGGCCGACGTCGGCCGGGCTGAACATTTGCCGGCCGACGTTTGCGGCGCTGACCGTGTCCGCGTCAAATGCGGTTACGTGCAGCCCCGGGTGGCCGAGCTCGACGAGCGCATGATTCAGGCGCGCGAGGCCCGTCAGCATCTGCGAACCGGTGCCACCGCATCCGATCAGCGCGACCTTTACGCGTTGATCGCCGATGAAATGTGCCGGCGTCCGGTGTTGATTCGTTGCCGACTGACTCACGCTGACGCCTCCGCTGCAGCGAAGAACGCGGTTACGGGTACCTTCAGTTGAATGGTTTTGCCGAGTGCGCAAAGGCGGAACGCGATGGTGGGCGTCGCGCCGGCCGTGAGCGTGCCGACGACGGCAGACAGCTTGACCTCGCCTGCGTCGTCACGATCATCGACTTCGCTGAAAAAAGCGCTGGCCGTGCCGTGGCTGTGCAGGTCCACGACGAGGCTTTCGTGTTCACTGAGAACAGGGCGCTTGAATGTGATGCTGCCCGGTGTAGCGTGGTCGATCTCGAGGTCACGATAGGCGAGTTCGCGTTTCTGGTTGTCCCACACGATCCACGCAGCGTGTTCGTTCGGGGCTGCGGCGCGCGCCTCCTCGCCGAACCGGCGGAAATGCTGCTCGGCGGCGCCGAGACGGCCGAACGCGAACTCGATTTTCGGCGTGAGCGAGCCGTACGGCGGACGTGGACCGGGGCCTTCGATCGATGCGACCGGCTGAATCAGGTGCAGCCACGGGCGACGGATCTCCACAAACAGGCCTTCCGCCGCGAGCAGGAATCGGTGACCAATGTCGAGCAGCGGGGCAAATTCCGCGTGGCGTGGGATCGTGGCGATGGGGGCGCTGTCGAACAGTGCTTCGTCGAGGCCGATATTCGCGTCGTCGGAATTCGCGGCGATCGGGCGCGACTGGCCGGCCTTCACTTCGTCGGCGACTGCCTCGCTGAATACCTTTAGGGCGTCGCCGAGTGCGCGCAGGGTGTCGGTCGTTGCAGCTTCGAACGTTGCCTTAATTTCTTCGATTTTGGTGGACATGTGGTTAGCTCCGTGGCGTGAGGCGTTGAATTGCGGATTCGACGGTCAAGTCGACCGGGACCAGTCTTTCGGTTGGAAATTCGGCGCCATCGAGCAACTGGCACCAGAGCGCGGAAATGCTTCCGCCCTGAATCAGCTTTGCGGCATTCGGGTGAGTGAAGCGGCTGCGAAAGAATTCCTCTTCGTAGTGCTCGACGTCGGCCGCGTTCGGCTGCTTCGCGATTTCGACGTTGCCGGTGCACACGGAGCCGGAGGAATAAACGTTGTAGTAAGGGGCCTGGAACAAGTCGGTCCCGCGTTGGGGTCGCTTATTCTCGGCGAGCGCAAACACGTGCCGGCAGTCACCTTGAGCGATGAACAGCAATGTAGGTTGATGCGCCGGGCCCGCGCGCATGCCGAGCGGTTCATCGGTCTTGAACCAGACGTGCCGCACGCCTGCCGGCATCCACCAAGCGACAACGCCGGGGCCTGCGAAGATCACGCGCTCATGCACGAAGCCTTGTTGACCGACGTGTTTCGCGGCTGCGCCGGCAAAGGCCGCAAGTTGTCGCTCTGTGACCGGCTCGCCGGCGAGTAGCGTGGGTACGCCGCCGACGACGCGAGCAGCGTGCCGCGTTACGTAGACGTGCGTATCTGACTTGTTTCGGTACAGCAGCAGTGCTGAATCCAGTTCGAGGTGTGTGCTGCCTTCGCAATAAATATCGACGGTCGTCATACGCGTACCTGTACGGTGACATTTTCGGGCGTGCGAAGCGCAAGCAGATCGAGCAGGGTTTCAACTGCACGCGCGAGCCGGGCGGTGTTGCTCATCCGCGCGAACCAGTTTCCGATTTCGCTGCCGGTGAGCGACAGCTGGACCGCGCACGAGACCTCGATCGGATCGCCCTGGAGTTCGTTTTCGAGGAAATCGTCGAGGATGCGATCGGTGCCGTCGTGCTGGTCCCAGAGGAGATACAGTGAATGATCGATGGGGCCGCGGCCGGTGTCGCGGTTGTCGACTCGGGCAAATGGCCCCCCGTTGACGATGAGGCGGTGAATTTCATCGCAGGCGTTGGCGACGGCCGCGGCGGTATCATCAATCAGGGACGCATATCCAACGTCGGCAATGCTCAGCACTTGCTCGGGATTTGCGATCCACTCGGGCGCGTAGCGGAAAAATTCTGTGCGTCGGGGTATCGAATGCTCAGTGAAGAATTCCTCGGCGGTAGCTTTTTCAGGGTCGCTGTCGTAGCAAAACATCAAATCTTCGAGCGCATCGATTTCGTTCGCGTGTCCTTGCCAGTACAGATACTCGGCAAGATAAAGCGTTTCGCGCGGCGTACAAACGTTCGGCAAGTAGTGGTGACAGGCTTCGTACAAAACGGCGAGAACGGTTTGCCCAAGCCCGGACATCACGTTTTCAAGGTGGTTGATGCCGGCGCGCAGATACCGGCATGGCGCCGTTCCGGCTCCTTGGTTGGAGTGAATTGAGAACCACGCGCATTGAGTGCTGCCAGAGGCGTACGGCGTCGGGGAATAGCGCTCTTCGCTGACGCGCAAATTCCACTCGAAGATCGTCAGGCCGTCGGTTCGGTCGAGCCATTCACGGGTAATTGCATGGCGCACGAGTTCGATTTCGTCGCGGTGATTGTCCGCATTCGTGGCATCGTCGTCCGTGAGCAACTTGCCACGCATCAGCGCGAGCGCAAGCTCGTGTGCGAAATTTCTGTCGCTTTCCTGATTGATTCCGGTGACGTACCGGACCGGTACGCCTGCGGCAATGACCGGGATGGCGAGTGCGGGCGTGATCATGGCAGTACGGGCATGATGGATGAGGGCAGGCGCAGGCGCGGAGACGTGCGGTCCGGGTACTGAGTCACACGTTGCACGTAGCGAGCGAGTCGGCTGTTGACGTGCTTCGCGCGTGCGCGCGGCGTCGATTCGCCCGCGAATGTGTTTTCGCGCAGGTGCTTTCGAAGTTCGCGGAGCGTCATTTCGGTTGCGTGCAGTAGCGCGCGTGCAGCGCATTGATGAATGCGACTTCTTCGTCGAGCAGCGGGCATGCGTGTGCGCGAGCGAATCGCTCGACGTCCAGCAGGTAGGACAAGATCGGATACGGCGGACGCGTCGTGCCGTGGATGATCGCGTCGATCATCGCGGAAATGTCGCGCGTTGCCGCGTCGCTTCCCTTCGTGCCGACAGCGCGCCGGAACGTATAGACGTTGCGATTGCCTTTGATGACCGGCCCCTCGATCTCGGCGTTCGTCAGCTCGGGATAGGTCTGCGAATAGAAATCGCGGACCTGCTGCAGCGTGAATGTCGGAGCCGGGTCGGCGAGCTTGGCGCCGTTATACGAGAATTCGCGAGCGAGCGTTTCGATATGCATGTCGTTGTCTCCGATCAGTACAGGTCGACGCCAGCGTCGGTCGATTGCGGCTGCTCTGCACTAGCGGGTTCCGCAGCTGCCGGCGTTTCTGCGGCCGGCGTCTCGCTGCCGTCGCTCGGTTGGCTGGCATCGTCGATGCGCATCTGGCGCGGGTCAGTCGCGCCGGCGTTTGCGCCGTCAGTCGAAGGCGGGTTGTTGGCGTCGTCGGCCTTCGCGGCCTTCGGCGGCCGACCGCGACCGCGCTTCCCGGGGGTGCCTGCGGCGCCACCAGCGTTCGGCGCCGGAAGCGCGGGCGCCGCGTCGGATTTGTTCGCGGCGGCGCACGCGCGCGCCTGGTCGAGCAGCGACAGCGCGCCGGGCTCGTACGCCTCGACCGCGGCTGCGAATTCGGCGTCGAGTTCTTGGGGCGTCGCAACCAGTGACAGCGGCCAGAGTTCTTTCTTGCCTTTCGCATTCGGCAGCGGCGTGACGTTGACGCGCAAGTTTTCGTCGCCTTCGGCAGTGATCAGGATGTTGATGCTCGTGGTGCGCGCGAGCTCGTGCAGTGACGTGAACAGGGACATGCGATTACCTCTCAGGTGAAGTCAGGCCGCGAGGCCGTCGTAATTGCGATCGGCGAAATCGGTATCGCCGGGATAGCGGTTCGAGCCGTCGGCTCGATGCCAGCAAAACAGGGAGCCGCGTCGGTGCGGGAACCAGTAACCGGCGCAGTCGCAACGCATGCGCGTCGTGTTCCGGCGGTTCATCCACTGATCGATGCGGTATTTCCGGCGGTTGCACGTGCGGCACGCCGGCAGGCGCGTGTAGCGATCGGGGTGGCGACGCAGGCATCGGCGCGCGTCGCAGTGCGTGCAGCGAACGTGACAGCGCGGCATTGATCAATCCTCCGCGTCGCCGGCCTGCAGCCGTTTGACGTCCACACGTGCAGCTGCGCGTCGTCGTTCGCGCGTTTCTCGTGCCCGCGCAGACGATTCGAGCGCGTCCCGCACGCTGGCGCGCTGGATTGCGGTTTCGAAGTCGCCCGTCATGTGCAACAGTTGCCACTCGACGCGCAGTAGATGGGTTGGCAGGTGATCTTTCTGCATGGCCGACTCACGCGCTGTAGGTGCTCGCGCTCGGCGTGTCCGGTGCTTCGTCGCTGTACGTCCACGCGACGCAGCCGATACCTACCGCGAGCCAGAGCAGTACGATTTTCCAGAGGGGCATGGGCTTGTTCATGCGCCCTCCGCTCGGTACAGGTGTTCCTTGCCGCTGCCGGTCGCGATTGCCTTGGCGAGTTCGAGATATCCGCGTGCCTCGAGCGCACCGCAAAGGCACACGACGAAATCTGCGGTGCGGCGATCGGGCGCGGAGCTGTCCGGGTTGTGTTTCTTGGCGGTTTCGGCCGAGTCCTTGATGCAGTCGAAAATCGCAGCCTCAAGCTGACGTGCGGAGCGCGGTTTGTTATTCATCGCGCACCTCAAACGCTGAATACGGGGGCGACCGCGCTGGCGATCAGGTAAAGGACGACGAGCGCGGCGAGCGGGTGCCAGTCGCGCGCCTGCAGCGCACGTGATTTAAGCCACGTGAATTCGCTGCGTCGGAACAGGATGGTAAGCATCGAAATTCGCCTCGTTGGATGCGCAGCGAAAGGGCTGCGTGGAGACGAATTTAAGCACACTTAATTTCAGAGAGCAAAGAAAATTTAGTGTGCTTAAGTTGACGAGCGATCTAGACTGCGTGCATACTGGATATCCATACAGTACTGAAAGCGTTTTGTAGAAAAAGACTGAGGGTGCGCGTCGATGAATTTGGACGAACAGATGAGCGAGGGCCGTATCAATCCGGGGGATCTGGCCGTGATCAGCCGGTGCGCCAACAAGGCGCACATCGGTTTGGTGGTGCGGGTGATGGGGGTGCACGAGACGCCCGAGTATGACTGGGACGTCGAGCTGCTAGGGATGCCCGTCAAGGGCTACGCGGCAGGGCATGACCGCGTAGGGGTGTTTAGGTGCGCGGCGGTTTTCGATTGGAATCTGAGTCGTCTGGTGGCGTCGGCGCATTCAAATCGAGCAGATCACCGCGAGCTCTCTCGTGCATAGCCAGCACCGCCTTTAAGGGTGCGTGCACGGCGGCGACCGCGAGTTCGCTCATGCCCAGGGCAATCGCCTTTTTGAGATCGGCATAGAACGCCTGCGCTTCTTGCGGCAGGTCGTCTTGGGCATCCTTCATTGGCCCGCGCTTATCCCAAAGCCAGTCAGCGCGAACGCGCAGAAAGCGCGCAACGCGGAACACCGGCGCGGCCTTCAAATTCTCAACGTTCACTTTGCCGCTCGTCCACTGCGAGACAGCTGACGGGGAAACTCCTGCCTTGGCGGCGATTTCCTTGTCGTCGATTGACGCCCCCAGTTCTGCCTCGCGCAACGTCTTGGCATACCGGAGTCGTCCTACGAAGGTGTCTAGGTCGTTCATTTCAGCAGGCTAAACCTTAGCAGATAAGAGCACTTCACTTTTGAAATTAAGTGTGCTTAAATCCGGTCCATGGAAAACGACCTGCGCATCGCGTATGCGAGCGAAATCATTGATCGATTGGGCGGGACCGGGGTTGTCGCTGATCTCTTCGAGATTGACGACGCGGCCGTGTCTCAGTGGCGCCGGAATGGCATCCCGAAGCCGAGGATGCAGTTCATTTCTGTTGCGCGGCCGGATGTCCTTGTTGGGCTGGGGCAGCGTGATCGCACAGAGCGGAATGGCGCAGACGGGAACGTATTGCATCTGCATGCGGACATTCGATCGCGGTCGCGTCGCACGTCTGCCGCATGAAAGCGGCAAACGAGCGCGAGGCCTTCGCCTCGCTCAAGGCGCGCCGGATCGCATCGCGCATGTGTCGTTTGAGTTGTGGCTTCGGGGTCGCTGTTGCGTGCTGAATTCTGAATTTTTGCGTTTTCATGGTGATGCTCCGTTTGGCGATGGAGCAATTTTCTCGGAAACGCGAGCACGTTAACAGTATGAAAAACGGTGAAATTCAAGGGGCAAATGTGGCTCACCATTACAGTCAAACCGCGTGGATTGACGTCCTGTATACGTCCGTATCCAACACGCCCGGGAAAGTCGAAGACGCTGCCCGCTTTCTTACCGAGCGGCGAGGTACGCGGATTTCCGGCGAGCATCTGCGGTTGCGGCTGCGGGAGGTTGAGGGCGCGCGTATTACGGGCGAAATGTTCGAGCTGCTAGTCGAATGGATGCTCGAAAAGAAGCAACCGCATGCGCTCGATGCGGTGTACGCGTTCAACGCTCGGTTTGGGCTCGTCGCAACGGAAACGGTCGCCGATGCTGAATCGGATTGCGTCCGTGCGCTTGTCGACTCCGCGCTTACGGTAAGTACGAAAGCGGGCGGCCTGGCTGAAGAGGTCCGGCGCGCCGCTGAAGATGGGGTGATCGAGCCGCGAGAAGCCGAGGCCATCGAGCAAGCCGGGCGCGTGGCGCAACGCCAGATCGAACAGACGATCGCAATCGCGCGACGTTCCGCGCAGGGCCGTCGCCGTAGCCGCGGCGCGTAATTCAACTATTCCCGGAGGTTCTCCTGATGGGCGCACACGACCCATTGGATGCGCACGCCCGTACGTCGGCGCCCGAAGCCGAGCAAAGCATCCTTGGCGCAGTGTTGCTTGATAACGGCGCGCTTGAAGAAATTGTGGGCATCGTCTCCGAAGCGGATTTCACGATCGGCGAACATGCGCTCGTTTTCAAGGCAATTCGCGAGCTCATTCAGCGTGGCGCAGTTGCTGATGCCGTGACGGTATTTGAGCGATTGCTATCCGTCGACGCAAAGGTTGATCAGCCGCTCGCTTTCTTGAACGACCTGGTTCGAGCTACACCTAGCGCCGCGGGCGTTCGCCATTACGCGGAGATTGTGCGTAACCGCTCGATTTCCCGGCGGATGCTGCGTGTGTCCGAGCGGCTGCGCGATGCCGTGTTGAAACCCGGCGGCAAATCCCCTATTGAACTGTTGGACCTCGTGCAGGGCGAACTGCTAAGAATCGCAGATACGAGAAGCGCAGCCGATGAAGAGTTTCGGCCAATCTCGGCCGCTCTGACGTCGGTAATTCAGCGGATCGACGATCGTTATCACGCGGGCGGTGCTGCGCAAATAGGTGGGACGGCAACGGGCTTTGTCGATGTTGATCGCCATACCGACGGAATGCATGGCGGTGAGCTGATAGTCGTCGCCGGTCGCCCGTCAATGGGAAAGACCTCGTACGCGATGAACATTGCGGAGCACGTTGCAGTCGAGCTGCGCATGCCTGTCGCGGTGCTGTCGTTGGAAATGCCGGACGACCAACTGGCGACGCGGATGCTTGCTGGCACGTCGCGGATCAATCAGCACAAGCTGCGAACAGCGAGTTTGCGTGACGATGACTGGTCAAAGCTGACGCATGGTACGCAGATCCTCGTTGATGCTCCGGTGTACGTGCTCGACAGTTCGTCCGTCACGCCGTTGCAGTTCAAGGCAAAGCTCCGTCGTTTGCAGCGTGTCGTCGGGAAACTTGGCCTGATCATCGTCGACTACCTGCAGCTGATGTCGGGGGATGGTGGATCAGGCGAAAACCGCACAAGCGAGGTATCGCAAATATCCCGCGAGTTGAAAAAGACGGCGAAGGAATTCGATGCGCCAGTGATCGCGCTGTCACAGCTGAATCGTGGGCTCGAGCAGCGCCCGAATAAGCGGCCGATGATGTCCGACCTTCGCGAGTCCGGCGCGATCGAACAGGATGCTGATGTTATTCAGTTTATTTACCGAGACGAGGTGTACAACCCTGACAGCGCGGACCGGGGTACCGCGGAGCTAATTATCGCCAAACAGCGGAATGGGGCGCTTGCTACGGTGAGATTGGCATTCCGAAACGAATTAGCGAGATTCGAGAATTTTGCAGAACCTACAGGGGCGTATTAATGGCGGGAGTGCCAACATCATTTACTTGGCGTCGGGCGATGACCGCGAGCGAATTGCCTGGTACGACCAAGCTCGTACTGTTCGTCATAGCCGAGTATGCGAATTCGATCGACGACACATGCTGGCCGTCTATCGATGAAATTGCCGCGCGCGCGACGTTGACGGCGCGCGCCGTGTCAAAGCATCTCGGAGTGGCAGAGCAGGCGGGCTGGATCAAGCGGTGGAAGTCGAGAAAGAGCGGGCGGAAGTGGGCGCACGGTCACTATCGTCTCACGGTGCCGGAGGAGGTTGCGCGTCGCGCGCGTGACGACCTGAACCTCGATATCGCCGGAGCTGACTTCGACGAGTCGGAACAACGTTCCGGTAATTCGGGGGAGTTTGAGGAACCACGTTCCGGTAATCCGGGCGAGTTTGACGAACCTAGTTCACGTGTCTCGCCGGAGGTCGGCGATTCTGAGGGTGGTCCGGGAAGTTACAGGAACCACGTTCCAACTAACAACCCAACAAACAGATATTACGAAACTCCCTCTCTCTCTCAAACTTCGTCGGTATACCTGGGCGGTGAAGGTACAAGCAGAGAGGGAAATCGTCAAGAGGGCTGCCCGGCGCTCACGGCTTGGATGGCTCGGCGGCTTCGCGACAGCGATCCGGGGGCTCGCGAGCCGGATTTTCGTGAGTGGGCGTCGGACGTTGACCGCATGTTGGCCGACGGATTCGACCCACAGCAAATCGCAAAGCTGTGGGCGTGGGCACTGCGCGACGGATTCTGGTGTTCCGTGATTCGCTCGCCGGCGCGCCTTCGAAAAAATTGGGATCAGGTGCGCGCGAAGCGTAACCAGTCGCTGCAGCGCGAGCGGCAGCCTGCGAACCAGCAAACGCGGGACGATCGATGCTGTGCACACGTTGACGGCGACGGCAAGCGATGTACCAACGTCGCCACGTCCATTCTCGGCGCAGGATCGACGCGTCGCGGTTATTGCCGGCTGCACGTCGGCCTTTATGAAGATTGAAACGGGGGAAGTATGACGATCGAGCAACAATTGGAAAATTGGGCCCGCGCACAGCGTGGTGGGCAAGGCGGGACAGACGGGCTCACGTCGAGCATCTACTTTCCTTCGGTCGGCGGGCGTACAGTCGACTCAACGCTCGACCTTGAAGAGGCGAATCGGGTGGAGGTGGCGATGCGGAAGATTATGCCGTTCGATCGCAAGGTGCTTACGATGCACTTCGTGTGGCGCGCACCGCCGGCAGTGATCTGTCGCCGGCTCGGCCTGAAGGCGCGGCCGACCAGCATATTCGACCTCGCGCTTGCGCATGCAAAACGAGTGATCGAGGAGAAGCTCGTCGTGCCTCGGCCGCAATATGTCTCCATGCAGTCTGTGATCGATAAGTTGAAAGAGGGTGTTGCGGAAACGAAATAGCTGATCTACACTCCGATCCACAATTTGATCCGGTTAATACCGAGCGACGCGGCCTGTACCGGGCCGTCGCTCGCCCGGAAGAATCATGAAGCCCTGAGTGCGAAAGCCTTGGGGCTTTTTGCATTGGAGCGTCGAATGACGAAGAAAGCCCCGACGCCCTGCCGCCACGTTGGCTGTCGAGCATTGGTCGACGTGCCGGGATATTGCGAACGGCACCAGTCGGAAGCGACCGGTTGGAACGCGCCGCGGTGGAGCGGCAGTCGTCACGAACGCGGCTACGGATCACGATGGGTCAAGCTTCGCGAGCGCATCATGAAGCGGGACAACGGCCTCTGCCAACAGTGCCTGCGGGAGCGCAAGGTGACGCGAGCTGAGCACGTCGATCACATCGTCTCGAAGGCGAGCGGCGGAACCGACGCCGATTCGAATCTCGAGGCGCTCTGCGGGCCGTGCCACCGGGCCAAGACGGCGAGGGAGCGGCGGCGGCCGGCGGTCGCGCCGACCCCGGGGGCGGGTCGATTTTTTGGGGGCGAGCCCGGTCGGGACTGATCGCCCAATCGTTTTTTTGTGTGCGCAAGTTTTGGAGGGGGGGGTATCAAAGCCCCTTTAACAGAGCATGGGACAAAGAGGACCGCAAGCGCAGCCGAATGTGCTGAAGCTGATGCGGGGAAATCCGGGCAAGCGCCCGTTGAACCTCGCTGATGGCGTGCACCCCGAAGTCGCGGTGCCCGACATGCCGCCGCACCTCAATCGCGAGGCGCGCAAGGAATGGAAGCGAATCACGGTCGAGCTCGAGAAGCTCGGCTTGATCTCGCGACTGGATCGAGCGGCGCTTACGTTGTACTGCCAAGCATGGGGGCGGCTCGTCGAGCTCGAGACCGCATTCGAGCGGCGCAAGGAAGTGCTCGACCTGTCGGGGATCGGCGCGACCGCTGCCTACGTTGACACGGCGCCGAGCGGCTATCGATCCAACGCCGTCGAGATCAACATGATCAACGCGCTGCAGGAGCAGGTGCACAAGTTCCTGCAGAGCTTCGGCCTGTCGCCGGCAAGTCGCTCGCGCGTCACGCCGTCGAACAATCAAATGCAGCTGCCCGGCATGGAAGAACCGGCAGGGTGGGGGAAATTCGCTAAATGACATTCGTTGATACGGCCAACCAGTACATCGACGATGTCCTGGCCGGCCGTATCGTCGCGTGCAAGTGGGTGAAACTGGCATGCGAACGGCAGCGCCGGGATCTCGCTCGCGCCGAAATGGGCGATCCGGAGTTTCCGTACCGCTTCGACAACGACGCGGCGACGCGCATCTGCGAATTCATCGAGCTCCTGCCGCACACGAAGGGGCGATGGGCGCGCACGCGCCAGCGCATCAAGCTCGAACCGTGGCAGGCGTTCATTCTGACCACGGTGTTCGGCTGGCTGCATGTCGACAGTGGCCTACGCCGGTTTCGGCGTGCCTACGAAGAGGTCGCGCGCAAGAACGCGAAGTCGACGAAGAGCTCCGGCATCGCGCTGTATCTGTTCGCGGCTGACGGCGAACCGGGCGCGGAGGTCTATAGCGCGGCGACGACGCGCGATCAGGCAAAGATCGTGTTCGACGACGCGCGCGCGATGGCGCTGCGTGAGCCGGAAATGTGTGCGGCGCTTGGCGTCGAGATCCTTCAGCACCAGTTGCTGACGGACGACGGCAGCAAGTTCCTCCCGTTGTCAGCGGAGGGCAGCACACTCGACGGCCTCAACGTGCACGGCGGCGTGATCGACGAGTTGCACGCGCACAAGACACGCGCGGTGTTCGACGTGATCGACTCGGGCACGGGCGCGCGCGATCAGTCGCTGTTGTGGCTGATCACGACGGCCGGCTCCGACCTGACGGGCATTTGTTACGAGCAACGTACGCACGTGACGAAGATTCTCGAAGGCGTGTTCGTCGACGAGACGTTCTTCGGCATCATCTTCACGCTCGACGACGGGGACGACTGGTCCGATCCGTCCGTGTGGATCAAGGCGAATCCGAATCTTGGCGTGTCCGTGTTCGTGGACGACATGGAGATGGCTTGCCGCAAGGCGCAGTCGATGCCGAGCGCGGTGAACAACTTCCTGACGAAGCGGCTGAATGTCTGGGTGAACGCGGATTCGGCGTGGATGGACATGCGCGCGTGGGAACGCTGCGCCGATCGAGACATGCGGCTCGACGATTTTGTTGGTGAGCGCTGTTGGATCGGCATGGACCTTGCGGAAAAGACCGACTTTGCCGCGCTGGTGCTGGTGTTTGAGCGGGCCGGTACGTTCTACGTATTCCCTCGGTTCTATTTGAACGAGTACGCAGTCGACAATGGCTCGAACTCGCAATACAGCGGTTGGGTGCGAGCTGAACACATCATCGTCAATGAAGGTAACGCGACGGATTTTGACGTTATTGCCGATGATATTCGCCGCTATTGCGAGATGTTCGATGTGCAAGAGATCCCGTTCGACCCGGCGATGTCGCGATATTTTGCGACGCAGCTGGTGAAGGAAGGGTTGCCGCTCGTCGAAATTCGTCAGGCGCCGATCTTCTTTACGCAACCGATCATCCAAACCGAGAACCTCGTGCTCGAGGGCAAGCTCAAGTTCGACGGCAACCCGGCGATGACGTGGATGGTCAGCAACGTAGTCGTGACAACGTCGCGATACAACGGGCTCAAGCATCCGACCAAGGAACGGCCGGAAAACAAGATCGACGGCCCGGTTGCGATGTTCCTGGCCCTCGGCCGGGCAATGATGGGCGATGAAAGCGACGATGGAGTCGCGGACGGACTGTAGGCGATGAGCATTCGACAACGATTTTCAGCCGCGATGCAGGCATTCGGCCGGCCGGAGCTTTCGGCACAGGCGGTAACGAATCCGCCGAGCGGGACGGCCAGCCCGGAGGGTTGGCTTCTGCGGGCGTTCGGCGGTGGGCGAAGCGTCTCGGGACAGGTTGTGACACCCGACAGTGCGCTGCGCGTGATGGCCGTCTACGCGGCGACGCGGATTCTGGCGGAATCGATGGCGAGCCTGCCGATCTCGGTCTATCAGGCCGATGGCACGAAGCGCCGTCGCGTGTCGCAGCACGCTCTCAGCACGTTGCTTCACGACTCGCCGAACCCGAATAACACGACGTTCGAGTTCGTCGAAATGGGGCAGGCGCATCTCGGCTTGCGTGGGAATTGCTATTCGTGGATCGATTGGAGTGGCGCGGGCGAGGTGCAGGGTCTTTATCCGATGCATCCGGACAAGGTCGTGCCTCGCTACGACAAGACTGCCCGGAAATTTACCTACGACCTGGACGGGATATCCGACGTGCCGGCACATCACGTGTTGCACATCCGGGGTTTTTCGCTCGACGGGTTGCTCGGTCTGTCGCCGATCGGCCTCGCGCGTGAAACGCTCGGGCTGGCGATGGCTGCCGAGCAGGTCGGCAACGAAGCGTTCTCGGATGGTTTCGTTCCGCCGATTGTGTTGGAGGTGGCGGAGAAAGCAGGCAAGGATCAGCGAGATACGTACCGCCGCGAATGGGTCGATCTCATTCGGCAGCGCCGCAATGGTCCACCCGTGATTTCCGGCGGCATGAAGTTGCACGCGTTGCGCTTGTCGATGGCTGACCTGCAGTTCATCGAGTCGCGGCGGTTCAGTATCGCCGAGATTGCACGATTGTTCCGCATCCCGCTGCACATGCTGGGCGATCTCGAGCGCGCGACGAACAACAACATCGAGCAGCTGTCGCTCGAGTTCGTGAAGTACACGCTCGCGCCGTGGATCAAGCGGTGGGAACAGCGACTGAACCTGACGTTGCTCTCGCAGGATGAGCGCAAGCGCGGCCTGTACATGAAATTCAACGTGGACGCGTTGCTTCGCGGCGACATCAAGTCTCGTTACGAGGCATACCGGATCGGGTTGGAGGGGCGAATTCTCAACGCGAACGATGTTCGCGAGATGGAGGATCGCGACGCGTACGACGGCGGCGACGAATTCTGGGCGCCGCTCAACATGGCGCCGGTCTCGGTGCCGCGGGAAAAGAAGGACGGACAGCAATGAAATATCCGCTTTTGGCGTCGTTGGTCTTCGGCCAGGCGCACATGATCGAACCCGGAAAGCTGGACGTGATTCTTCGCGTACTGGCCGATCGTATGGACCTGCAACTCGACATGGGCGAGCGGGCGCCGATCGGCGCGTTCGATGATCCGAACAAATTTGCGCCGACGCAGGCGGCCGCTCAGCGTGATGCCTGGGCCGACATCGGATCCGGCGTTGCGGTGCTGTCGGTTGGTGGCACGCTCGTTCATCGCGCGTCGAGTCTTGACGCCATGTCGGGGCTCACGAGCTACGCGCAGTTGTCGTCAGCGTTCAACGCGATGCTCGGCAACAGCCAGATCGCGCATATCGTACTCGACGTGAACTCGCCGGGCGGCTCGGTGAACGGAGCATTCGATTTTGCCGACGAGATTTTCAGTGCGCGCGGCAGGAAGCCGATCACGGCAATCGTCGACGAGTCCGCGTATTCGGCAGCGTATGCGATCGCGAGCGCGGCCGACGAGATCATCGTTCCGCGAACGGGCGGTGTCGGGAGCATCGGCGTGGTCGCAGCGCACCTTGACCGTAGCGAGGCAAACGAGCGGCAGGGGATCAAGGTCAATTACGTATATGCCGGCGCGAGAAAGATCGACGGCAACCCGAATGCGCCCCTCAGCGACGAAGCGCACGCCGAGCTGAAGGCCGAAGTGGATCGGATTTACGGCCTGTTCGTAGAGACGGTCGCCCGCAATCGCGGGCTGAGCGTGGACGCGGTGCGCGGCACGGAGGCTGGCGTGTTCCGCGGCCCGGCTGCTATCGATCATCGCCTCGCCGATCGTGTGCAGGCCCCGCGCGACGCGATGCGAGCCATCGTCGAGCGACATCAGGGGGCGAGGTCGACGAGATCGGGGCGGCTGCAGCGGGCGGCTAGTGCGATGCGAATGCGGGCGATGTAAGGAATCCCCGCGAGGGGTATGGAGGGTCACCAGTCGGTGGCCCTTTTTTATTTTCAGTGGCAATCAGGGAGTATCACATGGTGGATCTCACGAGTCTGTTGCAGCGCCGCGCGGGGGTGCAGGCGAGGGTGGCAGAGCTGGCGGCAATTGAGGCCGCGGGTACGGCGCTCACCGACGAGCAGGTAGCCGAATTTTCGGCGCTCGAGGCGGAATTCAACGCGCTGACGGAAAAAATCAACCGTATCGAGGCGTCGAATCGCATGTCAGCTGCGATCGCGACGCCCGTTACCGGCGCGCTTCATGCGCAACCGCGAGGCGCGAACGAGCGTCAGCGGGGCGAGTCGCTCGGCATCATCGTTCGTTCGCTGGTGTCGAGCCGTGGCGATCTGCGCGCCGCGGCGAACTACGCGGAAACGCAGTGCCATGCGCCGGATATCGCGGCGGCGCTCAACACGGGCACACAATCGGCCGGCGGCTTTATCGTGCCGCCGGGTTACGTACCCGAACTGATCGAGCTGCTGCGTCCGGCCAGTGTCGTGCGTGCGCTTGGCGCGCGCACCATGCCGATGCCGGCCGGCACGCTGACGATGCCGAAGCTGGCGTCCGGATCGACGGCATCGTACGTGAGCGAGGGGGCGGACATCGCGACGAGCGAGCCGACGTTCGGCGACCTGAATCTTTCGAAGAAGAAGCTCGTCGCGATGGTGCCGATATCGAACGACCTCATTCGTTTCAGTTCGCCGTCGGCGAACGAGATCGTGCGCGACGACATCATCCAGGGTATCGGCACGCGCGAGGATCGCGCATTCCTGCGCGACAACGGGGCGGACAACACGCCGAAGGGGCTGCGCTATCTCGCGATTGCGTCGAACGTGATTTCTGCGAATCCCACGATCAGCGTACAAAACGTGAAGAACGACGCGGGCCGGCTCGAGCTCGCGCTGCTCGGCAAGAACGTGAAGATGCTCAAGCCGGGCTGGATCTTCTCACCGCGCACGCTGGTGTTCCTGCAAAACCTCGTCGACGGCAACGGCAATCACGTTTTCCCGGAGATTGCCGCGGGCCAGTGGCGCGGCAAGCCGTTCAAGGTGACGACGAGCGTGCCGGACAACCTCGGCGCTGACGGTGACGAGTCGGAAATCTATTTGACCGACTTCAACGACGCAATCATCGGCGAAGCGACGGGCCTGATCATCGACATTTCCGGCGAAGCGTCGTACGTCGAGGGCGACAAGCTGGTCTCGGCATTCAGTCGTGACCAGACGCTCGTGCGCGCAATCACGGAGCACGACTTTGGCCTGCGTCACGATCCGTCCGTGGCGGTGCTGACTGCAGTGAAGTGGGCGCCGTAACGCGGCGTGTTGGTGGGTGATGGGCGCGAAGCGCCCATCAGATTTCGCACACAGGAGTGTCAATTCAATGAAATCGATCAAGTTTCTGCGGCGTGTTCCGCCGTATCAGGCAGGGGAAATTGCCGGGTTTCCCGATCGTGACGCCGATCGGCTGATCGAGGCGGGCGCCGCGGAAGAATTCCGTGCACCGCGTCGTGCGGCGACGCGGGGCGCACGCTCGGGCAGCGATGCGGCGAATGCCGTCGACCAGCCGAACGCAAGTGGTAGCGGTGCCGGATCGAATGGCGACGATGCGTCGGACGACGATTCGCCGACCAAGGGCGGTGACCCGTCGTGATCGCCCGCCTGATCGATCCTCCGAAAGAGGAGCCGGTCGGCCGTGAAGAATCCAGGGTGTGGGCGAAGATCGACGACGACATCGACGACGTGATCATCGATGTGGCGATTCAGGCCGGTCGCGAAAAGGCCGAGCACGCCACGGGCCGCCGTTTCATCAGGCAGGTGTGGGGTATCCGCGTTCGCGCAGGCGAAACGGTTTCCCTGCATGGCCTGATGCCTGTCATTTCGGTGAAAACCGCCGATGGTGCCGACGTTCCGTGGGACGACGGGTTGCCGGCGACTCTAACGGCGACGGCGGACGCGGACCTTCGGGTCGAGTGCGGTTATCCGGATGCCAAGGCGGTGCCCGCGTCGATCAAGATGTGGATCTGGCAACGCCTCGGCTACCTGATCGAGCATCGCGACGCATTGATGTCCGGGCAAAGCGTTGAGCCACCCCGGGATTATGTCGACGGGTTGCTCGACCCGTACCTGGTGCCGAGGTTGTGATGCGAATCCCGACGATTGGCGAGTTGAACCGGCGGGTGCAGCTGCGTGAGCGACGGGACTATCCCTACCGCGATGCCGAGCTCGAGTCCGAGTTTCCCGAGCAAAAACCGCGCTGGGCGAAGATCGAGCCGGTCGGCGCGGCCGTGTATAGCGGCAGCGTGCAGATCGACGAAAAAGTCACCCACCGAATCTACCTGCGATACCTCGACGGCATCACGACCGATTACGAGGTCGTGTATCGCGAGCAGGTATTTCGCGTGAAACGTGTCGGTGATTTGAACGGTGCACGGCGCTTTACGGTTCTCGAAGTGGAGGAGCTCCGACATGGCGGGTAACGCTGATATTGCGCTGCATATCGAAGGGTTCGAAGGCTTCGATCGGTTGATCGATTTCGACAAGCGCGAAGTTCGGAAAGGAATGCGCAAGGCCGGCCGCATCGTCGAGCGGCGCGCAAAAGCGCTTGTCGCGCTCGGCGGGCGGTCGGCGCCGGGGCGGTATCCGGCTCGGCAAACCGGTCGGCTTCAGCGATCGATCAAGACGAAGGTCTCGCGCTCGGGGTTCATGGTCAAGGTCATGCCGCAGAAGATCGCAGGCATGCGCGATTTCTATCCGGCATTCCTGTATTACGGCGCACGACGTAAACGCGGCGTGCGTCGCGATCGCGGGTCGCGCGGCACGTCCAACTGGCGTATTGAGCCGCGCGGCAACTACATGGTCGATGCGAAGGACGACAGCGTGCGCGAGGTTCGTGCATTGCTCGTCGACGTATACCGCCGCGCTCTTACGATCCGTTGAGGTTGTCATGAAGCTATCGCCGACGATCGCGCATGTGCGCGATTTCTGTCCGTTGTTCGAGCGCCGCGTATCCGGGGGCATCGATTGGGCGGCGCTGGAGGACAGCGCAAAGTTGGAAATGCCCGCCGCGTTCGTCGTGATGACCGGCGACGATCCCGAGCCCAACCAGTTGCAGAACGGGACGAGGCAGGACATTGCCGACGAGTTCGACGTCATCGTCGCGCTGAAGCAGGGGAACGAGCGCGGGCAGGCGGCGGCCGACGAACTGCATGACGTACGCGCGGCGCTGCTGCGCGCGCTCGTTGGGTGGACGCCTGCCGAACGATACGAGCCGGTCGAGTACACGGGGTGCGATCTCGTATCGACCGACCGGTTTCGCGTTCTCTATCGGTTCGGCTTTTCGGCGCTGTGGACGCTCGGCAGCGACGACGATCCCGAGACCTGGCACGAGGACATGCTCGATCAATTGCCTGCTTTGGAGGGCGTCGACATTCACGTCGATGCCATCGATCCCATGGCCGACCCGAATCTGAAAAAGCCCGGCCCGGACGGCCGGATCGAAATGGAGCTCCGTGTTGAGCTGAAGGATGAACGATGACGAAAACGATGCGCGTGAAGCCCGCGGACGGGCGAATCGTTCGCGACCCGTTGCGCGGTGACGATCTGCCGGCCGACGGGCGCGATGTACCGCGAAATGTGTACTGGCGCCGCTGCGTGCAGTCTGGCGACGTGGTTGAAATTGCAAAGCCGGCCGCCGCCGACGTTGCGGAGGCTGAGCCGGCCGCCGCCAACGTTGCAGAGGCAGAGCCGGCCGCTGCTGCTCAAGGCAAGGCAACCAAGGGGAGTAAGGGATGATCAGTTTCAACAATATTCCCGCGGATCTCGCGGTTCCGCTGTTCTACGCCGAAATCGACAACTCGGCGGCGGCCACGGGCGGCAACACCCTGCGCCGTCTGATCATCGGGCAGGCGAACGATGATGCCATTGTCGACGCGCCGACGCTCACGTTGCTGTCGCGCACGAGCGATGCGATTGCACTCGCCGGTGAAGGCTCGATGCTCGCAGCGATGAGCGACATCTGGCGCCGCGGCGATCCGGTTGGCGAAGTGTGGGGGATTGCGGTCAAGGTCGCGGAAGGCGTGGCGGCAAAGAGCACGATCGAGCTGGTCGGCACGGCGACGGAGACCGGTCTGCTGTCGCTTTACGTCGCGGGCCGACGCGTGCGCGTGACCGTCGCGAGCGGGGCGGTTGCGGCTGATGTCCTGTTGCAGCTGGTTGCTGCCGTGAACGGGACCGCCAATATGCCGGTGCGTGCAGCCATTGCGGGCGTCAAACTGGAACTGACGTGCAAGTGGAAGGGCGACACGGGCAACGACATCGCGGTTGAATTCAACCGCGGGGGCCTCGCTGCAAACGAGCGTTTGCCGGCGGGGCTGACTGCGACGGTGACGCCGATGGCAGGCGGTGCGGGCTCGCCCGAACTGGCTGATGTCCTGGCGGCCGTGGGCGACGAGGAGTTCGAATTCGTCTGCCAGCCGTGGACGGATCCGACGTCGCTCGATGCATTCGCTGAATGGATGAACGACGTATCGGGACGCTGGGCGTGGTCGTCGATGTTGTACGGGCATGTCTATTCGGCGCGCCGCGGCACGCCGGGCCAACTGGTGGCCGCGGGCCGTGTGCGCAACGATCAGCACATGACGATCAACGGTTTCGAGCCCGATTCGCCACGTCCGTCGTGGGAACAGGCCGCGGCATTCGGTGCGCGGCAAGCCGTTTTCATTTCGGCCGATCCGGCGCGGCCGACCCAAACCGGGTTGCTTGTCGGGATCAGTGCGGCTCGACCGGGGAAGCGGTTCATCCTGAACGAGCGCCAGTCGTTGCTGACGAGCGGCATCGCGACGACGAACTCCGCGGACGGATCGGTGCGAATCGAGCGCGCGGTGACGACGTACCAGCGCAACGCCTACGGGCAGTCGGACAACAGCTATCTCGACTCGGAGACGCTGCATACGACGGGGTACGTGATGCGGTTCCTGCGCCAACGGATTACGAGCAAGTACGGTCGGCACAAGCTGGCCGTCGACGGAACCAGATTCGGGCCGGGCGCCGCAATCGTGACGCCGAAGATCATCCGTGCGGAGCTGATTGCCGCATACGACGAACTGGAACTGGCCGGCATCGTGGAAAACGCCGACCTGTTCGCGCAATACCTGATCGTCGAGATCAACAAGACGAACCCGAATCGGGTCGATGTGCTGTTCCCGCCGGACTACATCAACCAGCTGCGCATCTTCGGGCTGTTGAACCAGTTCCGGTTGCAGTACCCGGAAGCGGCGGCGGCCTGACGGCGTCGACGATAGTGCAAACCGAGCGGCCCGCCATCGTGCGGGCCGCTGTCATTTCAGGAGACCGATATGGGTCAGAAGGTCGCCGGGACCGCCTACGTGAAGGCGGATGGCGAGCAGTTTTCGGTAACGGGCGGTGTCGAGTGCCCCTTGTCCGACGTCAAGCGCGAAAGCATTTTGCCGGGCCTCTATAAAGAAGAGGATCGCGTGCCGTACGTGAAGGTCGACGCGGTGTTCGAGAAGAGCTTTCCGATCGCGAAGATTCAATCCGCGGACGACATGGTCGTAACCGTGGAATTCAAGAACGGCCGCGTGTACGTGCTGAGCGGTGCCTACGTCGTGGGCGAACCGGCGGCGATGGGCGATGACGGTAAGGCATCGCTGGAATTCAACGGTGTGAAGGGAAGGTGGCAATGAAGATTCAATTGAGCAAACCGATCGAGGCGCACGGCGAGACGCTGGACGTGTTGGAAATGTACGAGCCGACCCCGGCGGACGTGCGGGCAATCAAGGCACTCCCGTATGCAGTCGATCAAGACGAGAACGTGCATATGCGTCCGGAAATCGTTGCGAAGTACGTTTCGCGCTGCGCAAGCATTCCGCCATCGTCGGTCGACCAGATCGACCTGACCGACTTCAACGAGATCTGCTGGACGGTCGCCGGTTTTTTCTTGAAACGGGGGTCGCGGACGCCCACGACTTGATCGGCGGCGTCTACGAGCTCGCCCATTTCTGGCGCGTCGATCCGGAGCTGGAAATGACGCGCCCGATCTCGATCATTCTCGAGCATTTCGAACAGGCGAACCGCATTAGTCGTGCGGTTCCGGAGACGTAAGCGTGGCCGATCAATTTCAACTCAAAGCGCTGATTACTGGCGTCGACAAACTGTCGCCGGCGCTCCAGGGTATTCGAAAGAATATCGCGGGCTTTCGTAAGGGGCTGAAGGCGGACGGCCTGGGCGAGATCGGTTTTCGTGACGTGGTAGCGGGCGTGGCGATTGCCGCACCCATCATCGCGGCGACGAAGGCGGCGATCGACTTCGAGTCGGCGATGGCGGACGTGAAAAAGGTCGTCAACTTCGACACGCCGGAGCAGTTCAAGAAGATGACCGATGACGTGCTCGGGCTCTCGAAGCGGCTGCCGATGGCCGCACGCGACATCGCGAAGATCACCGCGGCCGGCGGCCAGGCGGGCATCGACAAGAGCGAGCTCGGGCAGTTTGCCGAGGACGCGGTGAAGATGGGCGTCGCCTTCGACCAGACGGCCGAGCAGGCCGGCGACATGATGGCGAAGTGGCGCACGGCGTTCAAGATGGGCCAGGGCGAGGTCGTGTCGCTCGCGGACAAGATCAACTATCTCGGTAACACGGGGCCGGCGAACGCCCGGCAGATTTCCGAGATCGTTACGCGCATCGGGCCGCTCGGCGCCGTAGCCGGCATGACAAGCGGCCAGATCGCGGCGATGGGTGCAACGCTCGCCGGCGTGGGTGTGCAGGAAGAGGTCGCGGCAACCGGCATGCAGAACTTTATGCTGGCGCTGACGGCGGGCGCGAGCGCTTCGAAGAAGCAGCAGGGCATCTTCAAGGCGTTGCGGATGGACGCCAAGGCGGTCGCGGCCGGCATGCAGAAGGATGCGCAGGGAACGATCGTGCGCGTCCTGTCTGCGGTGAGCAAGGTCGACAAGGTCAAGCAAACCGCGGTGCTCGAGGGATTGTTCGGTCGCGAGTCGATCAAGGCGATTGCGCCGATGTTGACGAACCTTGATTTGCTGAAAGGCAATTTCAAGAAAGTCGGCGATTCGACGCTCTACGCCGGCTCGATGCAGCAGGAATACGACGCGCGGGCGGCGACGACGGCGAACAACCTGCAGCTGATGTCGAACCGATTTACGGCGATCGGCATCGCGGTCGGCAACGTGGTCCTGCCGCCGTTGAACGAGTTCCTTGCTTTCATCGGCCCCATCGCTGACGGTGTCGCCGCATTCGCAACGGCCAATCCGGAACTCGTGAAGGGGCTGCTTGGAGCCGCCGCCGGCCTGATCGCACTGCGC
Organism: Burkholderia sp. AU32262; assembly: GCF_020419985.1. Taxonomy (NCBI): domain Bacteria; kingdom Pseudomonadati; phylum Pseudomonadota; class Betaproteobacteria; order Burkholderiales; family Burkholderiaceae; genus Burkholderia; species Burkholderia sp. AU32262. Next base: position 167,888 of record NZ_JAIZRS010000005.1, on the reverse strand, counting down.
GGTGCGGCGGCGATCGCTACGGTGGCAATGAAGATTTTTACGACGGTGTCGAGTCTCACGCCGCTCGGGCTGGCGGTGCGTGTGCTTGCGTTGGCGGCCGGGTTCCTGATCGCGAATTGGTCGAAGGTCAAGCCGTTCTTCGAAAAGGTTTGGGCGGGAATCAAGGATGTGTTTTTCAGCTTCCCGCTCGTGCAGGTTATCGCGCAGAACTGGGGGCCGATTACCGAATTCATGTCGGCGCTCTGGGGCGCAACGAAGATCGTGATCGGGGCCGCGTGGGAAGGCATCAAGGCGATGTTCCTCAATTTCACGCCGCTGGGTATCGTCATCAAGAACTGGGAGCCGATCGTCACGTGGTTCTCGCAGCTGTGGGACCGCGTGAAGCCCTATATCGAGCCGCTGATGAGCGGCGCGAAGTGGCTCGGCGGAAAACTCGGCTTCGACGGTGGCAGCGCTTCGACGGGCGACGTGTTGCGCTCGGGTGCAGCGAGCTTGCGGAGCTGGACGTTGGCGCAGCAGACCGGTGTGTCGCCGGGAACGGCCCGTGTCGCGAGCGGTGTGCTGGCGCAGCAGGGCGCGGCGAATGCACGTCTTCAGGGCGACCTGAAAATCCGATTCGACGGCGCGCCCCCGGGGATGCGCGTCGAGCAGGCGCAGACGAATCAACCGGGCTTGTCCGTGACGCCGAGTGTTGGCTATCGGTCGCTGTCCGGCGTGCCGCAATGAGGTCATCATGAGTTGGCGAGAGAAATTGCGGCCGGCATCGTTCCGCGGCGTTCCGTTCAAGGTTTTCGACGACAAGACGCCGATCGGCCGCCGCGTCGTCGTGCGCGAATATCCCCGGCGCGACAGCAGTTATCCGGAGGACAACGGCAAGAAAACCCGGGAATACACGATGACGGCCTTCGTCATCGGTTCCGATTGCCTCGATCAGCGCGACAAGTTGCTCGATGCGCTCGAGCAAGAGGGGCCGGGCGAGCTGGTTCATCCGTGGCTCGGCACGCTGCGTGTGCAGCCCGGCGAGTGCGATATGACGCACGTGAAGGCGGACGGCGGGATGGTTCGCTTTACGCTGGTGTTTCACGACGCGCCGGAACTGAAGTATCCGAGCGGGTCGGCGAATACCGGTAAGCAGGCGCTCGACAGCGCGGACGGGCTGCTCGATACCGCGTTGAGCCGCTATCGCGATGCGGTTGCGTTGGTCGATCTGGCACAGGTGACGGTCGATAGTCTCATGCAGCAGGGCGGATCGATTTTCGACGTGCTTTATCGGTACGCGTCGCCGTTCACGGTGTTGTTCGGCAGCGTGCGGAGTTTCGTCGAAACTCTCGTCGAGATGCCGGGCTCGATCGCGGATCGGTTTCGTTCCGGATCGGATCCAGCATTTGTCGCCCGAGTGGCCCCCGCGGGCTACGCGGATGCGATCTCAGGAGCGCTCGGCAAGGTCGGGGCGATCTCGACGCTCGACGAGATCCCGCCGCCGCGTGGCCGTGAGGCGACCAAGTTGTTCGCGGCAACGGTCGACCTCGTGCAGGACGTGTTGCTGGTTGACGTCGTGCGTGACGCCGGCGCATTGCCGACATACTCGCCGGCCACGTTGCCGGCCGGCGCGCCGGCGCTAGATGTGCAGATTGCAAATCCATTGCCCGCTGTCGATGTGCCCGTCGCGGATGATCTGCGCGACCTTGCGGAGATTGTTTCCGAGTCTATGTGGCAGCAGGGAATGGCTGCGCCACGCGAACATTTCCAGGCACTGACAAACAGCCGCGTGAAGGTCGCGCAACATTTGGCGAAGGTCGCGCGCGAAGGCGTTGGGCTGGTGACGCTGACGCCAGCGGAGGCGGTGCCGGCGCTCGTGCTGGCGTACCGCCGATATGGTGATGCGGCGCGCGGCGACGAGATCGTGATGCGGAACCGGCTCGCGCATCCGGGGTTCGTGCCGACCGTGCCACTGAAGATCCTTTCTCGATAGATGGCTGACAAATCCAATACCGTCACATTGACCGTCAACGGTCTCGATTTCGCTGGATGGACCGACGTCCGAATTTCGGCGGGTATCGAACGGCAGGCGCGCGATTTCGCGCTCGCAATCACGTGGAAGTGGCCCGGTAGTGGCGACGTGCCGCGGCAGGTCAAACGGGGGGACCGGTGCGAGGTGCGTATCGGGTCCGATCTGGTGCTGACCGGATACGTGTTCTCGACGCCGATCAGGTACGACGCCGCATCGCTGACGTGCGGCATCGCGGGACGATCGCTCACGGCTGACCTTGTCGACTGCGGGGCGGACAACAAACCGTCGCAGTGGCGGGGGCAGCGCGTGGGCCGGATCGTCGAGGCGCTGGCCGCGCCGTACGGCGTGAAGGTCGTGGACGAATCGGGGGATGCAGGAACGCTGGCCGATCACACGATCGAGCCCGGCGAAACGGTGTTCGATTCGATCGATCGGCTGTTGCGGCTGTCGCGGTTGCTGTCGACCGACGACGAGCACGGGCGCCTGGTCATTGCCGAGCCGGGGAGCGCCGGCAAGGCGTCCGACAAGCTCGAGCTCGGCGCCAACATCAAGGACGGCGATGCGCCGCTCGATTTCTCGCAGGTGTTTTCCGAGTACGTGTGCAAGGGGCAGCGCAGCGGAACCGACGAGGCATTCGGTATCGCGGTCAGCGAGATTGAGGCGCGCGTGGCGGATCCGCGTATCGCGCGGCATCGGACGATGGTGATGCGCGAGGCCGGCCAGATGACCGCCGATCTCGCGCGACAGCGCGTCCAGTGGGAAAGCGAAAACCGGATCAGCAAGGCGTTGGCGACGACCTACAAGGTGCAGGGTTGGAGACAGTCAAACGGCCAAATCTGGCGACACAACCAGATTGTCCGTGTCGTCGATTCGATCATCGGCTTCGATCGCGACATGCTGGTCGTGGAAATTGAATATTCGCAAAGCAATGCCGAAGGGATGCTCACGAAGCTGACGGTCGCTCCGCCGGACGGCTTCGCGGCCGAGCCATTGACGAAGCGGAAGAAGGTCAAGGGCAAGAAGAAAGGCAAGGATAACTTTGAATTCCTGCTGCCGGCAGATTGGGAGAAGCAATGAGCAAGTTGGGTGCGTGGCTGGTTCGTGGGGTCGTGTCGCTCGTGAATTCGGCCTCGAAGATGCAGACGTTGCAGACGCGGTTGATGGCGGGTGGGGTGAAGGATGGGGTCGAGCATTTCGAGCCGTACGGGTTCACGTCGCATCCGATGGACGGCGCCGAGGCGATTGTTGGTTTTCTCGGCGGCGATTCGTCGCACGGCGTGGCCTTGGTCGTGGCCGACCGCCGGTTTCGCCCGCTGAACCTTAAGCCCGGGGAGGTTGCGATTTTCACAAGCGAGGGCGACAGCCTGATTTTCCGCAACGGCCGCATCGCCGAGCTGACAACGGGGACGTTCAGGGTGAACGCCTCCGAAAAAATCGAACTCAATTCGCCGATGGTGGAGGCGTCCGAGCAGGTTGTCGCAAAGGGACGTCTGACCGCGCAATCTGGCATGGCCGTGCGCGCGGGCGAGGGCGGTGGAGATGCGGCGACGTTCGATGCACCCATTCGCACGCCGGACGTCGTCGTCGACGGCAAGAGCACGGCGCGGCACCGTCACGCGGAGACCGGCGGCATTACGGAAGAAATGCAATGAGCGACGCTCGAGAAGCGATGTTGCGGCGCGCGGTCGAGATCAGCCTGTTCACGTGGCGACGGGCCGAGCCAGGCGACGCGCTCGATGACGACGAACGAATGGGATGGTGGGGCGACAGTTTCCCGGACGTTGCCGGCGATCGAATCGGCTCTCGGTTGTGGCTGTTGCGCCGGCAGGTGTTGACCGCGGAAGTGCTGCGCCGTGCGGAGGAATACTGCCGCGAAGCACTGCAGTGGATGGTCGACGATGAAATCGTAACAGCGATCAGCGTCAGTGTGAAACGCGCGGATGGTGTGGGGCGTGCGGCAACGGAGCGAGCCATCGGGGAAATTGTCTTGTCCGACGACCGCGACGGGCCGCTCACCATCAACTACGACGACATGTGGAGAATTTTCGATGACTTTTCCGTTGCCGACGCTGCCTGAGCTGATTGAGCGGGTGGGCGGCGATCTGACATCTGCCGCGGACGGCGCGCTGCGGCGCTCGGATCAGCGCGCGCTTGTGCGGGTCCATTCGGGCGCCAGCCACGAAATGCACGGCTATCTCGGATGGACGGCACGGCAAATTCTGCCCGACGAGTGCGACGAGGAGATGCTGTTGCGCCACGCGCGCCTGCGGCTCGCGGTGCCGCGCAAAGATGCTGCGGCCGCGGCCGGCGTCGTATCCGCCAGCGGGGCGGAAGGGAAAACCATCGGCGCGGGCGCCCTGCTGCAGGCGGACGACCAGCGACGATACGTGGTCGTCGAGACCGCAACGATTCGAGCCGGAACCGCGAAGGTTCAAGTGCGAGCCGTGGATGCGGGGATCGTCGGCAACATTGGCGCCGGCGTGCGGTTGCGGTTTATTTCGCCAGTTGTTGGCGTATCGGACACGGTCGTGGTGCTGGATCCCGGAATTTTGGGCGGCACGGATCAGGAATCGGTCGAGCGATTGCGACAACGGGTCATTCGATCCTATCGCCTCGTGCCTGACGGCGGGAACGGAGACGATTACGTGACATGGGCGCTCGAGGTGCCCGGCGTTACGCGCGCGTGGTGCCGACCGCATTACATGGGGCTCGGTACGGTTGGCGTCTTTTTCATGCGCGACGACGACCTTAACCCCGTTCCGGATGAGCAAGCGTGTGCGACGGTGAAGGCGTATATCGAGCGGCAGCGACCAGTGACGGCAGAGTTGTACGTGCTTGCGCCGAAGCCGCGCGCGATCGATTTCGATATTCGGCTTTCGCCGGACGATGAGGCAACGCGCACGGCCGTTGTGGAAGACCTGTCCGATTTACTTGAACGGGAAGGCGCACTCGGCGTGACCGTACTTGAATCGCATCTCAGGCAGGCGATCAGCGGCGCGCGCGGCGAGCGTGATCACAAGCTGCTGCAACCGGTTGGCGACGTTGCGCTGCAGCCGAACGAGATTCCGGTAATGGGAGCCGTGAAATGGCAGTGAAAGACGAGGCGGACTATCTGCAGATGCTACGCGCGCTGCTGCCGCCCGGTCCGGCATGGAGCGACGAGCTCGCGCCGCAGGTGCACCGCGTGCTCGCCGGCCTGGCTCCGGAATTCCTGCGCATCGATGCCCGTGCACGAGCGTTGCTCGACGAGATGGATGCCGCGACGGTGCGCGAGCTCGTGCCGGATTGGGAGCGCGTCTGTGCGTTGCCGGACGAATGTCTCGGGCCTGCGCAGTCCTTCGAAGATCGGCAGCGCGAAGTGCGCAACCGATTGCTGGGCGTTGGTGGCCAACGCATCGCGTATTTCGAATCGCTCGCACGTGAGAACGGATATCCGGACGCCCGAATCGAGGAACATCGCGCGCCGCGGTTTGGGCGGTCGCGATTCGGTGTTGCTCGCTTCGGTACGTGGGCGCAGCAGTACATCTGGACGATGCACATGGGGCGGCGCCGCAGCGACGGTCGCCGCTGGGGCGTGACAGTTTGGGGCGAGCGGTTCGGGCGCAATCCGAATAGCGGCATCGAGTGCTACATCCGGCGTCATGCGCCCGCGCACACGTTGGTGATTTTTGACTACGAGGTATAGGGATGGATTATCCAAAGAGCGTGCCGGGCGTCGGCCTGGTGGATGGGAAGTTCGTCGACGAGAATCCCGGCGCCGGGCAGGTCGGCTCGTTGATTCCGTCAAAGTGGGGGAACGACCTGACGGACGAAGTGCTCAATGTGCTGCGGGAAGCGGGTATCAATCCCGACGAAGCGACGACGACCCAACTACGCGATGCGGTGCTCGCGATCGCGCAGCGTTCCGTGTCAGGTTCCATCGCGAGCCAAGCTGAGGCCGAAGCGGGGAAGGACAACACGAAGCTGATGACGCCGCTGCGCGTCGCGCAAGCGACGGCGAAGAAGCAGGATGCGTTGGGCTATACCCCGGTTCAGCAGGGAACCGGCATCGGACAAGGTCCGAACATCGTAAAGCTCGGCTGGGCGAAGGACGGCAGTGGCCTGCTCATCACTGTCGACAACACCGACCTCGGTGCCGTTGCGCTGGCCAAGCAGCTTGCAGCGTATGTGACGCAGCAGTGGGTGCAGGGATACGCCGTCAGTATCGCGGCTCCGCGGCTCCAGGATAGACCGTGGATCGGTCGCGATGGATGGCAGGCCGACTTGGCGCTTCAAAATCGTCGGGCAGGTCAAAACGTTACGACTTACCTCCGCGCCCGAGATGGCGGTGGACTCGAGATCATCAACAACGCTTACACCGGTATTCCGTGGAACATCAGCGATGGGGGCGAAACGTGGCAATCGGGCAACCTGCATGTGGGCGGATCGACTCTGCAAACGGATGGCAACCTTCTCTGTAGTTTCCGTGGCGCATGGTTGAACTCGATTCTCGATGACCTCTACGCCCGCTCCGAAAATCGAGCGGTTGCAGGCGCGCGCGTGCAGTGGGATTCGGGCGTAGCCGAATGGGGAATTATGGATATCGGTATCAATATCCCCGCGCATACGATCGACATCCCTGCGCCGTGGGTGATGATGGGTATGCGTAAAGAGGCAAACAACACGCGCTGCTATCTGCGCGGAGTCGTTCTTCGTAATCAGTAGGGGGGAGTATGGCAGTCACTTATGTACACAATCATATGATCGCGGCAATCAAGAAGCTGTATCCGGGTGCGCTACATGGCGTGGATTTCCTCGTCGGTCACTCGGTGGATCCGGAGACGGGCGGGCTTATCGGGCTGCCCTGGATCGCGGCGTGGCGGCGACCCGAACCGCAGCCGGCTGATGAGGTGATTCACAAGGAATTTGCGGACAACGAGCGGGAGTTTCGGGCCGTTGTCATTCGCGAGCAGCGCGATGCGTGCCTTCGCGACTCCGATAGCCGAACTGCGGTCCCTCCGGATGCCCCGGCGTCCGTCAAGGAGAACGCCGCCCTTTGGGCGGAGTACCGTCAGAAGTTGCGCGACATCCCAACACAATCCGAGTTTCCCTTCAAGGTGGATTGGCCGGAGGCGCCCGCGGCGTAAGGGTGTGCGGTGTCGGGGAGGCTGGATAGGGCGACTACGCTACAATCCGGCCGACATGAGCTAAAGCTGTCGACTGGCCGACGACAGGACCAATAAACTTCAAAATTGTAGACCGTGAAGCTTTCCCGAATACCCGAGCTTGATCTGCTTCGGTTCATTGCCGCACTTGCTGTAGTGTTTTTTCACTTTGCATTTCGGGGCTATGCAGCCGATGACCTGACCATCATGCACTATCCGCCGTTGGAGCCTATCTCTCGGTACGGCTTCCTCGGTGTGCATCTGTTCTTCATGATCAGTGGGTTCGTCATTCTCATGACGGCCGGCGATGCGAGTATCAAGAAGTTTATTGCGTCTCGCGCGGCTCGCCTGCTGCCGGCATTTTGGGTTTGTTGCACGGTCACATTCCTTGTAACGCTTGCAATTGGTGGTGGCCGGTTTACAGCAACATGGCCGCAATACATGGTCAACATGCTGACGCTCGGCGGCGGATTCGGGGCCGACCCGATCGACGGCGCGTATTGGTCGCTCGGGGCAGAACTCCGGTTCTACAGATTGGTCGCGATTCTGATCATCGTCGGCCAAATTGGTCGTTCAGAGCGATGGCTGTTCGCATGGTTGATCGGCACGGTGCTCGTGGAAACATTCCCGTTCATCAAGCTCAAGACTTTCCTCGTGACGGATTACGCGGGCTTCTTCATTGCCGGCGCGGCATGCTTCCTCATTCGGGCGCACGGCCTATCGCGCTCACTCATCGTGCTGCTATGTGCGTCGTGGGCGCTATCGCTGTATCACGAATTTCAGTTGCTGCCGTACTTCAGCGAACACTTCGGGCTCGACTTAAACCCGGTGATTATCGGTGTTGTGATGACGGCGTTTTTCGTCGTGTTGCTTGGGCTCGCGCTTCGTCGAACGCCGGTGCTTTGCAGTCCGCGATGGGTTTGGTTTGGTGCAGTCAGCTATCCGCTCTATCTCATCCATCAGAACGTCGGCTACATGCTATTCAACTTGGTCGATGCGACGGTGAATGGCGATGTGCTGTTTTGGGGGGTTATCGCAGCGGCCATCGGGTTTGCATTGACCGTGCACATTGCCGTTGAGAAACCTGTCGCACGGCCGCTGAGGAGCGGAATCCTGCTTGGGCTTGATGCGTTTCACACCTGGGTGTCGACCGCGGTCCGGGGCCGAATGCGCCAGTAGTGCTGCGCGTCTCTACATCACATTTATTTTGCCGCCTTCGGGCGGCTTTTTCGTTTACGGGGATTCGATGCAAGACCACGAAAAGACGATTCTGGAGCTGATCATCATGGGTGGATTGATTGGTATCGCAAAGGTGCTGGTCGGCAGCGAACAGCTGACGTTCCGGCTGGTCGTCGGCAGGGCGGTGTTGGGCTCGGCGACGTCGATGGTCGCCGGGTTGGCGCTGTTGCAGATCCCGGATCTGCCACCGATAGCGCTGCTCGGTCTCGGTAGCGCGCTCGGCATCGTCGGGTCGCAGTACCTCGAGGTGCTGCTGCGCCGGAACGCGAAGCGACTGTTCGGGGGGAAGTGACGATGGCACGCATCCCTATTACTGCTGCCGGCGGCCGGAATCGCGTCGCGTTTCTGGACATGATCGCCGCGAGCGAAATCGGCCGGGATCTGCTGGCGAACTCGGACGACGGCTACAACGTGCTCGTTGGCTCGACGTCGTCGCGCCCGCTGCTGTTCTCCAGCTATGCGGCGCATCCGAATGTGCTCAACCTGCATATTCCGGTGCCGTCGACGGCTGCCGGCCGCTATCAAATCCTGACGCGGTGGTGGCGGATCTATCAGGCGCAGATGAAGCTGCCGGACTTCGGTCCGATCTCGCAGGACCGGTACGCGTTGCAGCAGCTGCGCGAGCACGGCGCGCTGCCGTTGATCGACGCTGGCCGGTTCCGCGAGGCGGTGGCGAGGGTATCGAACGTATGGGCGAGTTTGCCGGGGGCCGGATACGGCCAGCACGAAAACAAGATCGAACATTTGCTGGCCGCGTACCGCGCGTCCGGTGGGGAGGTGGTCGCATGACGTGGATCGATCCGCGTATTTGGCTGCTCGTCGTGGCCGGCGTTGTCGCCGGTTCGGCGTGCGGGTATCTCAAGGGGCACCGTGATGCGGACCAGTCCGCCAAGATCGCGGATCAGGCAAAGCAGATCGATGACCTGGAGGCCCAACGAGACGAGTTCAATCGCCGCGTCGCGGCCCAATCGGAGAACGCAAAATATGCGAATCAACAACGAACTGCCGCGCTCGCGGATGCTTTTGCTGCTCGTGCTGCCGCTGGCAGCCTGCAGCAGCGTGTCGACCAACTCGTCGCGGCCGCCCGCCATCCCGCCGCTGCCGCCGGAAGCCCGGCAGCCGGAGACGCCCTCGATCTGCTTGCCGACGTGCTCGGCCGCGCTGGCGAACGCGCGGGCGACCTGGCAGAGTATGCTGACCGTGCCCGCATCGCCGGCCAGCAGTGCGAGCGCGACTACGATGCCCTGACGGCGGCAGCCCGCTGACGCCTTCGCTCGGCGCGCTTCGTCAGCCACTCAACAATCCGGCCGTGCCGCGCGACTGCCTCGTGATACCCGTACGTATCGACTGTCCGATACTGCGATCCTGGCTCATAGACGTAGTGGACGAAGTACGGTTGTGCGGGAGGATCACGATCTACCGTCGTGCCGAGAAAGACTGTCCAGACGCGCGTGTTCTCCGCCACCGTCGTATCTGCGATGTTCTTGTCCCACCCACAGAACGTCTCGAGATCGACTTCGACCGGCTCGTGCTGATCGTTGAGGATGAAATAGTGCTGCATGGCGACGCACGAATGCTGTATATATATACAGTTTATCGCGGGGTAAGATGGTCCCGTCAAGAATGAAAATTGGGGACGGCGATGTGCACGAACTACGTCGCGCCGGGCGAGGACCCGGGCCTGAGCGAGCTCAAGATCGACAGCTTCCGTGACCTGTACCGCTGGACGCCGTGGAAGCCCGAGATCTACCAGGACTACGACGCGCCGATCGTCGGCTACGTCGACGGGCAGTTCAAGCCGCTGATCGCCGGATTCGGTTTCTGGCCGCGCGCGCTGCAGAAGGCCAACATCGAGAAAGCGAAGGCGGCGGGGCGCAAGCCGCCACTCATGCGCAGCACGATGAACGCGCGCGACGACAACCTCGGGGAGTCGCGGCTGTACGGGCCAACCTGGCGCAGCGGCCGGCGTTGCCTGATTCCGGCGCGTTTCATAGTCGAGCCGTCGTATCCGGATGCACATCAAGACGCAAATGGCAACTGGGTACTCGGGCCCTGCGTGTGGCAGCGGATCGGTGTGGTCGACCGGCCGACGATGTGTGTCGCCGGCATCTGGCGCACGCTTACGAACCAGGACGGCGTCGAGCACCACGTGATGACGATGATCACCGTCAACGCCGATGGTCACCCGCTGATGTCGCGCATGCACAAGCCGACCGACGAAAAACGGTCGGTCGTAATTCTGCGGCCCGACGATTGGGAAGAGTGGTTAACGACGTCGAACGTCGAGGCCGCGCGCGCGATGCTGCAGCTCTATCCGGCGGACGAAATGTCCGCGGAGGCAAAGTGATTCGGCGTTACGCCAAATTTACGCCAAATTCGCCGATGAGGCTTGCTGGATAAGGCTAAGAGGGGGTATTGCTGGTCCCCCCGACAGGAATCGAACCTGTATCTAGCGCTTAGGAGGCGCTTGTTCTATCCATTGAACTACGGGGAGAGCCAAGTCCGGACAATCGCGCGAAAAACGCGAACCGGACGGCGGAGTGGACAGCGCGGAGAGTATAGCAAACGCGCGGCGCGTCGGCGGGGCGGAATGCACCCGCGACGCGCATAACGCGAGATTACCCGCGATCGAGGCAGAAAATCAGAAATCGACGACGACGAAATCTTCCTTGCCCACGTCGCACAGCGGGCAGCGCCAGTCGGCGGGAATGTCGGCGAAACGGGTGCCGGCCGCGATGCCTTCGTCGGGCAGCCCTTCCGCTTCGTTATAGACCCACCCGTAAATCAGGCAGACCCAGCTCTGGTATTCGGTTACTTCACTCATGTTGCGCTCGGGATAATGGAATTCGGCGATGCCGTCCGCAGCCCTCGCCAGCGGACGAAACGCGCCATGGTACCGGAATTTCGCCGAACGCCAGCGTAACGTCGTTTTAAACGTACGCATTGCGAACAACCGGCGCCATCGCGTCGGCCGGGCATGCGGTGTATGCTTCGTGGGCCTGTCAATCTGAAGGAGGAAACGATGCTCAATAGAAAGTGGATCGCGGGTGCAGTCTGTGTCGCGGCGATGGCCGTATCGACGCTCGCGCGCTGAAGCGCGTGTGTTCTTCGTCGAGCCGAAGGACGGCGCGACGGTGTCGAGCCCCGTGCACGTGAAGTTCGGTCTCGAAGGCATGGCGCTCAAGCCGGCCGGCGACATGACGCCGGATACCGGTCATCATCACCTGCTGATCGACGGCAAGCCGGTGCCGAAGGGCGACGTGATTCCGGCGACCGACCATTCGCTGCATTTCGGCAAGGCCCAGACCGAAACCGACGTAAAGCTGCCGCCCGGCCAGCACACGCTGACGCTGCAGCTCGGTGACGGCGCGCACCGTTCGTACGGTCCCGAAATGAGCTCGACGATCACGGTCAACGTGAAATAACCGCGCATCCCGCGCAGGCGGCCGCCGCGCTGCGCGCGGGATCTGCCGATCGGCCGGCCGCGGGGGCTTCCGGTCGGTATTTGCCCGTTCAAGCAGGCACGCAAACCGCGGCCGGCATGCGCACCGGAAACCGGCCGCAACCCGCTCACGGCACCGCGCCGACACGCTTCGAGGGCGCCCCGCGGCGCTCGTCCATCCAGCCGAGCCGATGCCAGCGTCCGCGCCCGGTACAATGGGCGCTTCCGATTTCTCTCTTCGCCGTTTCCCCATGTCGCTCTATTCCATTACCGGCGCGCAGCTCGCGTTCGGTCACGTCGCGTTGCTCGATCACGCGGATTTCTCGCTGGAAGCCGGCGAGCGGGTCGGCCTGATCGGCCGTAACGGCGCGGGCAAGTCGTCGCTGCTGAAAATCGTCGCCGGTCTTGCCAAGCCCGACGACGGGCTGATCACGCGCCAGCAGGAGCTCGTGACCGTCTACGTGCCGCAGGAGCCCGAGTTCGAGCCGGGCGCGACGGTGTTCGACGCGGTCGCGTCGGGGCTCGCGCATACGCGCGAACTGCTCGAAGAATACGATTCGATCGCGCACCGCCTCGCGGAGATACCGGAAGGCGCCGAGCACGATGCGCTGCTCGCGCGGATGAACGCGCTGCAGTCGTCGCTTGACGCACACGACGCATGGAACTGGCGCACGCGCGTGTCGATGACGCTCGCGCAGATCGGCCTGCAGGACGGCGACGCCAGCGTCGACGCGCTGTCGGGCGGGATGCAGAAGCGCGTCGCGCTGGCGCGTGCGCTGGTGCTGCAGCCGGACGTGCTGCTGCTCGACGAACCGACCAACCACCTCGATTTCGACGGCATCCGCTGGCTCGAGGAGTTGCTCGTCGCGCAGCGCGCGGGCCTGCTGTTCATCACCCACGATCGCGCGTTTCTCGATCGCGTCGCGACGCGCATCGTCGAGCTCGATCGCGGCCGGCTGCTGTCGTATCCGGGTAATTTCTCGGCATACCAGACGCGCAAGGCGCAGCGGCTCGAAGTCGAGCGCGTGGAAAACGAGAAGTTCGACAAGCTGCTCGCGCAGGAAGAAGTGTGGATCCGCAAGGGCGTCGAAGCGCGCCGTACGCGCAGCGTCGGGCGCATCGCGCGGCTCGTGCAGATGCGCAACGAGCGCGCGGAGCGCCGCAATGCGCAGGGCAACGTGAAGCTCGACGTCGCGCAGGGCGAGAAGTCCGGCAAGATCGTCGCGGAGCTGACCGACGTGACGAAGCGCTACGGCGGCCGCACGGTGGTCGACCGCTTCTCGACGACGGTGATGCGCGGCGACAAGATCGGCTTCGTCGGCCCGAACGGCGCCGGCAAGACCACGTTGCTGAAGCTGATCCTCGGCGAGTTGAAGCCCGACGAAGGCACGGTGCGCACCGGCACGAACCTGCAGGTCGCGTATTTCGACCAGATGCGCGCGCAGCTCGACCAGGAGAAGAGCCTGGCCGATACGATCAGCCCCGGCAGCGAATGGGTCGAGATCGGCGGCGTGCGCAAGCACGTGATGAGCTATCTCGGCGATTTCCTGTTCGCGCCGGAACGCGCGCGTTCGCCGGTGAAGTCGCTGTCGGGCGGCGAGCGCAACCGGCTGCTGCTCGCGCGCCTGTTCGCGCGTCCGGCCAACGTGCTGGTGCTCGACGAACCGACCAACGACCTCGACATCCCGACGCTCGAACTGCTCGAAGAGCTGCTGGCCGACTACGACGGCACGGTGCTGCTGGTCAGCCACGATCGCGCGTTCCTCGACAACGTCGTGACCTCGGTGATCGCGGCGGAGGGCGACGGCAAGTGGCGCGAATACGTCGGCGGCTTCACCGACTGGCAGATCCAGAGCGAGCGCTCGGAGCAGCTCGCGCAGCAGGAAGCGGCGAAGCGCGCGGTCAAGGAGGCGGCGCCCGCGAAGGACGAACCGGCGAAGAGCGCGGCCGGCCGCAACGCGCAGCGCACGGTGAAGCTGTCGTTCAACGAGCAGCGCGAACTCGATTCGCTGCCGGAGAAGATCGCCGCGCTCGAAGCGGAGCAGAAGACGATCAATGCGCAGCTCGAGGACGGCGCGATTTTCGCGAAGGATCCGCAGGAAGGCACGCGCCTGACCAAGCGGTTCGCGGCGATCGACGACGAATTGCTCGCCGCGCTCGAACGGTGGGAAACGCTCGAGGCGAAGCGCAAGCCGGCGTGACGCGCACGGCGCGCGCCGATCCCGAGATTGGCGCGCCACGCGGAACCAGTAAAATACCGCGCGTCCAGGGTCGCGCCGCGCACGCCGCGCGCCCGCTTTCGGAGCAGTCCAAGCACACCGTTGTTTCGATTCGCTTTTTTACGGAACTCAACGTTTTGTCCACGACGTTATCCACACGAGGTGTGGACAACGTCCCGATGAATGACGAAATTCAGCGCCTATGTCAACGAAGAAACCCAGCGCGGCCTATAGCGAAGCATCGATCAAGGTGCTCAAGGGTCTCGAGCCGGTCAAGCAGCGGCCCGGCATGTACACCCGTACCGAGAATCCGCTGCACATCATCCAGGAAGTCATCGACAACGCGTCCGACGAGGCGCTCGGCGGCTACGGCAAGCAGATCACGGTCACGCTGCATGCGGACCAGTCGGTCTCGGTCGAGGACGACGGCCGCGGCATTCCGTTCGGCATGCATCCCGAAGAAGGCGTGCCGGTCGTCGAGATCGTGTTCACGCGCCTGCACGCGGGCGGCAAGTTCGACAAGGCCGCGGGCGGCGCCTATACGTTCTCGGGCGGCTTGCACGGCGTCGGCGTGTCGGTGACGAACGCCCTCGCGACGCGTCTGGACGTGACGGTCTGGCGCGACGGCAAGATCGCCGAGCTCGGCTTCGCCGACGGCGAGGTCGTGAAGCCGCTCGCCACGCAGGCGGCGGGCCGCGGCGAGAAGAAATCCGGCACGCGCGTGCAGGTATGGCCGAATCCGAAGTACTTCGATTCGCCGAACCTGCCGCTCGGCGAGCTGCAGCGCCTGCTGCGCTCGAAGGCCGTGCTGCTGCCGGGCGTCGAGGTCGTGCTCGTCAACGAAAAGACGGGCGAGCGCCAGACCTGGAAGTATGAAGACGGCCTGCGCGGCTACCTGCTCGACGAAATGAACGGCAGCGAGCTGCTGATCCCGCTATTCGAAGGCGAGCGCTTCGCCGACTCGCGTTCGACCGACGAAACCTTCGCCGAGGGCGAGGGCGCGTCGTGGGTCGTCGCATGGAGCGAGGAAGGCTCGCTCGTGCGCGAGTCGTACGTGAACCTGATCCCGACGCCGGCCGGCGGCACGCACGAGTCGGGGCTGCGCGACGGCCTGTACCAGGCGGTGAAGAGCTTCGTCGAACTGCACAACCTGCAGCCAAAGGGCGTGAAGCTGCTCGCGGAAGACGTGTTCGCGCGCGTGTCGTTCGTGCTGTCGGCGAAGGTGCTCGATCCGCAGTTCCAGGGGCAGATCAAGGAGCGGCTGAACAGCCGCGACGCGGTGAAGCTCGTGTCGTCGTTCTCGCGTCCGGCGCTCGAACTGTGGCTGAACCAGCACGTCGAGCACGGCAAGAAGCTCGCCGAACTCGTGATCAAGCAAGCGCAGGCGCGCACGCGCGCGGGCCAGAAGGTCGAGAAGCGCAAGAGCTCGGGCGTCGCGGTGCTGCCCGGCAAGCTGACCGATTGCGAGACCGAAGATATCGCGCGCAACGAACTGTTTCTCGTCGAGGGCGACTCGGCGGGCGGCTCCGCGAAAATGGGCCGCGACAAGGAATACCAGGCGATCCTGCCGCTGCGCGGCAAGGTGCTGAACACGTGGGAAACCGAGCGCGACCGCCTGTTCGCGAACAACGAGGTGCACGACATCTCGGTCGCGATCGGCGTCGATCCGCACAGCCCGGACGACACCGTCGACCTGTCGAACCTGCGCTACGGCAAGATCTGCATCCTGTCGGACGCGGACGTCGACGGCTCGCACATCCAGGTGCTGCTGCTCACGCTGTTCTTCAAGCATTTCCCGCAACTGATCGAGCGCGGCCACGTGTACGTCGCGCGCCCGCCGCTGTTTCGCGTCGATGCGCCCGCGCGCGGCAAGAAGCCCGCGCAGAAGCTCTATGCGCTCGACGACGGCGAGCTCGAAGCGATCCTCGACAAGCTGCGCAAGGACGGCGTGCGCGACACGCAGTGGAGCATCAGCCGCTTCAAGGGCCTCGGCGAAATGAGCGCCGAGCAACTGTGGGACACGACGATGAATCCCGACACGCGCCGCCTGATGCCGGTGAAGCTCGGCGAGCTCGACTACGAGGCGACCGTCGCGCGGATGACGATGCTGATGGGCAAGGGCGAGGCAGCCGCGCGGCGCGGCTGGCTCGAGGAAAAGGGCAACGAAGTCGAAGCGGACATTTAGTGCAGTGTTCGACGCCAATCGGCACTGATGCGCGGCGGCTTCGCGCCCGTGGCGGCGTCGCAAATCCTCGCGATGCGTCTGGCATCCGCTGCGGTTTGCTTCTTGCCACGAACGCGAATCCGCTGGCGCATCAGCACCGCTTGACATCGAACACTGCACCGCCGCTTCCGCGCGGCCGGGCGTGACGCCCGGCCCGGCCTCACGCCACTTACGAATACGGAATTCAGATGGACGACAACACTTCCGATCTCTTCGCCAGCCCCGACGCGCCCGAGAGCGACGCGCTGACGCTCGGCAACTACGCGGAGCAGGCATATCTCAGCTACGCGGTCAGCGTCGTGAAAAGCCGCGCGCTGCCCGACGTGTGCGACGGCCAGAAGCCGGTGCAGCGCCGGATCCTGTTCGCGATGAACGAAATGGGCCTGGGGCCCGACGCGAAGCCGGTGAAGTCGGCGCGCGTGGTCGGCGACGTGCTCGGTAAATACCACCCGCATGGCGACCAGTCGGCGTACGACGCGCTCGTGCGGCTCGCGCAGGATTTCTCGCTGCGCTATCCGCTGATCGACGGGCAGGGCAACTTCGGCTCGCGCGACGGCGACGGCGCGGCGGCGATGCGTTACACCGAAGCGCGGCTCACGCCGATCTCGAAGCTGCTGCTCGACGAAATCGACCAGGGTACGGTCGACTTCATGCCGAACTACGACGGTTCGTTCGAGGAGCCGAAGACACTGCCGAGTCGCATGCCGTTCGTGCTGCTGAACGGTGCATCGGGCATCGCGGTCGGCCTCGCCACCGAAATCCCGTCGCACAACCTGCGCGAAGTCGCGGCTGCGGCGGTCGCGCTGATCCGCAATCCGAAGCTTACGCACGCGGAGCTGATGAACCTGATTCCCGGCCCGGACTTCCCCGGCGGCGGCCAGATCATCTCGAGCGACACCGAAATCTCGGCGGCGTACGAAACGGGCCGCGGCAGCCTGAAGGTGCGTGCGAAGTGGAAGATCGAGGATCTCGCGCGCGGCCAGTGGCAGCTCGTCGTGACCGAGCTGCCGCCGAACACGTCGGGCCAGAAGGTGCTCGAGGAAATCGAGGAGCTGACCAATCCGAAGCTCAAGCTCGGCAAGAAGACGCTGACGCCCGAGCAGCTGAACACGAAGAAGGCGATGCTCGACCTGCTCGATGCGGTGCGCGACGAGTCGGGCAAGGAAGCGGCCGTGCGGCTCGTGTTCGAGCCGAAGTCGCGCACGATCGACCAGACGGAATTCGTGAACACGCTGCTCGCGTACACGAGCCTCGAATCGAACGCGACGCTGAACCTCGTGATGATCGGCGCCGACGGCCGGCCGGGCCAGAAGGGCCTGCTGACGATCCTCGACGAATGGGTGAAGTTCCGCCAGCTGACGATGACGCGCCGTTGCCGCCATCGTCTCGCGAAGGTCGACGATCGCATCCACATCCTCGAAGGGCGGATGATCGTCTTCCTGAACATCGACGAGGTGATCCGCATCATCCGCGAGTCGGACGAACCGAAGGCCGCGCTGATGAGTGCGTTCGGCCTCAGCGAGCGGCAGGCCGAGGACATCCTCGAAATCCGGTTGCGCCAGCTCGCGCGGCTCGAGAAGATCAAGATCGAGAAGGAACTCGAAGCGCTGCGCGACGAGAAGGCGAAGCTCGAGGAGCTGCTGGCGAACGAAAGCGCGATGAAGCGGCTGATGATCAAGGAGATCGAGGCCGATGCGAAGCAGTACGGCGACGATCGCCGCACGCTGATCCAGCAGGAAAAGCGCGCGACGTTCGAGGCGAAGGTGGTCGACGAGCCGGTGACGGTGGTCGTGTCGCAGAAGGGCTGGGTGCGCGCGCTGAAGGGCCACGGGCTCGATCCGGCCGGCTTCACGTTCAAGGCGGGCGACCACCTGTACGCGGCGTTCCAGTGCCGCACGCCGGATCGCCTGATCGCGTGGGGCAGCAGCGGCCGCGTGTACTCGGTCGACGTGGCGGTGCTGCCGGGCGGGCGCGGCGACGGCGTGCCGGTCACGTCGCTGATCGAGCTCGAATCGGGCTCGCACCTGATGCACTACTACGCGGCGCCGGCCGACCAGCAACTGCTGCTCGCGTCGAGCAATGGCTTCGGCTTCCTCGCGAAGGTCGGCGACATGGTGAGCCGCGTGAAGGCCGGCAAGTCGTTCATGACGATCGATGCGGGTGCGGTGCCGCTCGCGCCGATGCCGGTGCTGCCGAACGCGACGCAGGTCGCGTGCCTGTCGAGCGGCGGGCGCCTGCTGGTGTTCGGGATGGACGAAATGAAGACGCTGTCCGGCGGCGGCCGCGGCGTGATCCTGATGGCGCTCGACGACAAGGAAACGCTCGTGCAGGCGCTGGCGATCGATCCGGCCGGCGTCGTGCTGATTGGCACGGGGCGCGGCGGCAAGGTGCAGGACGAGACGCTGTCGTACGCGGGGCTCGCGCCGCACATCGGAAAGCGCGCTCGCAAGGGCCGCGCGCCGGACACGAAGCTCAAGGTCGTCACCGAGCTGCGTCCGCTGCTCGGCTGACGCCGCGCGGTCGTCCGGTTCGTCCGGAACATCCGGTTCGGCCGCGGTCGCAGGCCGCACGTCCGCTTCGGCGGGCGTGCGGCTTTTTCTTTTGGGCGAGGGATTCGGGTAAGCAAGCGTGGCGCCGTCACGCGCAACTTGCAAAATAATGTGAAATCGCGCCGCGGGCCTGAACCGCGACGCGGCTGGCGGGTCGAACGTCGCTCGATGCCGCGTGCGACGCGGCCGTTCGCTGCACCCCACTCATCACAGGATCGTCCTCATGTCCCACGCCGTTGCCGTCGCGCTGTTTCTTCATCTGCTGGCCGTCGCCGTGTGGGTGGGCGGGATGGTCTTCGCACACTTCTGCCTGCGCCCGGCGCTGTCCGACCTGTCGCCGCAGCTGCGCTTGCCGCTGATCGAGGGCGTGTTCGGCCGGTTCTTCAACTGGGTTTCAGGGGCCGTGATCGTGATCCTGCTGTCCGGCGGTTTCCTGCTGATGAGCTTCGGCGGCGCGCATGCGACGTGGTCGCTGCATGCGATGGCGGGGCTCGGCGTCGTGATGATGCTGATCTTCGGGCACATCCGCTTCGCGCTGTTTCCGCGCATCCGCCGTGCGGTGCAGGCGCAAAACTGGCCGGACGGCGCGCGCGCGGTGAATGCGATGCGCCTGCTCGTCGTCGTGAACCTCGTGCTCGGCGTCGTCACGATCGGCGCGGCCGTGCTGTCGCGCGGTTTCTGACCGGCCGGCGTCAGGCCGCTGCTTTCAGCCGTGGGCCCGGCGCACGCGCCGCTACGCGGCCAGCATCGCATCGAGCAGCCATGAACCGGCCGGGCCGAGCGGCCGGTTGCGCGACCAGACCGCATCCACCCGCACGCGGCGCGGCCACCCGCGTGCACGCAGCTCGCACAGGCGGTCGCGTGCGAAGTGTTCGACCATCCAGCGCGGCAGTTCCGCCCAGCCGAACCCGAGTACCGCCATCTCCAGCAGCATCAGGTAGCTCGGCGCCAGCCAGTGCTGCGTGCCGACGACGATCCGGTCGTCGGTGCCGCGGCCTTCGGTCGTCACGTAGGTATTGAGGCGCAGTTCGCGCACGTCGCGCAGCGCCGCATGCGGCACTTCGGCGTCGCCGTATTCGACGAGCGCATGCGTGCGGCCGACGAACAGCCCGATCTCCGATTCCTCCGCCACCGTCGCCGCGCCGATATCGGCCGGGTAGGCCGCGCGCGCGGCCATCAGCCCGAGTTGCGCGCGGCCTTGCTGGATCAGGTCGAGCACGTCGTCGTGCTCGGCGATCTGGCATTCGAGTTCGAGCGCCGGAAAGCGCCGTTCGAGCGCCATCAACGTTTCCTCGTAGCGCTTCGACTGGTACGTATCGGACACGACGAGCGTGAGCCGCGCTTCCTCGCCGCGCGCGAGCCGGGCGGCCGTGCGATCGATCGCCGCGCTGGCCTCGAGCGCGCGCTGCACCTGCGGCAGCAGCGCGCGACCGGCCTCGGTCAGCGTCGGCGCGCGCGTCGAGCGATCGAACAACTGCACGCCGAGATCGATTTCGAGATTCGCGATCGCTTCCGACACCGTCGACTGACGCTTGCCGAGCTTGCGGGCGGCGGCCGTAAACGAGCCGAGCAGCGCCGCTTCGACGAAGGCGAGCAGGGCTTCGGGGGCATGGTGCATGCGGTGCTCCGGGCAGCGTGTATCGGTAAAACCGATGATATCAAACTGGATTGGTGCGGTATCGCCGATCAGAATGGCCGGCATGGATCAGCTAATGCATGGGAGTGCATCATGAAACAGATCAACAAAACGGTGACGGAGCGCCTGCTGCACGCGCTGACGTTCGAACTGGTGGCGATCGCGCTGTGCGCGCCGATCGGCGCGTGGCTGCTCGACATGCCGGTGTCGCACGTCGGCGTGCTGACGGTGATGGTGTCGCTGATCGCGATGGCGTGGAACATGACCTTCAACGCGCTGTTCGACCGCTTCGAGCGGCGCGCCGGGTTGTCGCGCACGCTCGGCATGCGGATCGCGCACGCGGTGACGTTCGAGCTCGGCCTCGTCGCGATGGTGGTGCCGGTTGCCGCGTGGTGGCTGAACGTGAGCCTCGTCGAGGCGCTGCTGCTCGACCTCGGCATCGTGCTGTTCTTCCTGCCCTACACGTTCTGCTTCAACCTCGCGTACGACGCGCTGCGCGCCCGCTGGATGGCACGCCGGGTCGCCGTGCAGGCCGGTTGAAGCGGCAACGCGGGCCGCGCCGGGCAGGGCGACGGCCGCCGCCCGTCAGTGCGCGGCCCACAGCCACACGCTGCATGCGACGGCAACCGCGCCGTACACGGCATAGACGGGCACCTTGAAGCGCGTGAAGCACAGCGTCGCGAAAGCGCCCGTCAGCCAGTAAACGGGGTCGGCCGGCTCGCGATGCAGGATCTTCACGACGGCGACGACGAGAAAGCCCGTCGTCGCCGCGCGCAGCAGGCGCATCCCGTGCTCGAAGCGCGAATGGCGCTTGAGCCGGAGCAGGTGGTTCTGCGCAAATACGACGAGGCATCCCGACGGAATGAACAGCGCGGCCGTGGCGAGCAGCGCACCGATCCAGCCGTCGGTCAGGTAGCCGAGAAACGGCACGACGTTCAGCAGCGGCCCCGGCGCGACCGGCGACAGCGCGAAGGCGAGCGTGAAGTCGTGATCGGAGATGCCCGTCGCCGGCGACACGAACAGCGTCTTGAGCACCGGCAGCGCGGAGAAGCCGCCGCCGAACAGCGTCATGCCGGCGCCCGCGAGGCGCGGCCACAGCAGGTCCGCCTGGTAATCGCCCGGCAGCGGCAGCGCGAACAGCACGACGAGCACGCCGAGCAGCACGAGCAGGCCGCGGTCGCGTTTCGACAACGTGAAATCGACCGCGTCGCGTTGCGACGGCCCCGTCAGCCAGCCTGCTGCAAACGCGGCGAACAGAATCCCGACGAAAGCGGCCGGACTATGCGCGAAAGCGAGCAGAATCGTCGATAGCGCGGCGATCGTCTGTTCGAGCCGCGTGCGCGCGAGCGAGCGCACCTGCTTGACCCACGTGACGCCGATCAGCGCGGCGAGCACCATCCCGAAGTGATTGATCAGCATCGGCGCGGCGAGCGAGCGCACGAGCGGCGTCTGATAGAAGATCGCGAACAGCGTCATCAGGATCGAGAACGGCAGCACGCTCGCGATGCCGGCGACCCATGCGCCGGCGCGACCGTGCAGCGTCTGGCCGACCTGCACGGCGACGTTGCAGCCGACGGGGCCCGGTACGAGCCATGCGAGCGCGACGAGATCGCCGAAGACGTGCGGCTCGATGCGCTGCAGCCGCTCCACGTAGTGGCGTTCGAGTTGCGCCATCATCGAAAGTCCGCCCCACGAGACGGCCGAAATGCCGGCGACGACCTTGAACAAGGCCCATAGGGATGCGGGTGCCTCTTCGACACGCGCGGTCGCTTCGACTTCGACGGTTGTCATGATTGTGTGGTTGGCGCAGGGCCGGATCTCTCGCGTAGGGCCGCGCCGGCGGCCCGCCGACACGTCGGCCCTCCCGATTGTCCGCCGCGCATCGTGACACTACCATGCGCGAAAACGCTAGTTAATGAACTAAACGATCGGATCGGAAAACGTAACAATTGCGGCGGCGCGCAACCCGCGTCGCGGCGGCAGCGGTGTGGTGTTCAGCCGCCCGTGCTGCCGGTCGCGCGTTGCGCGACGACGTTCAGGCGCTCGCCGCGCACGCCGAAGCGTGCGATCAGCGCGGGAATCGCGTCGGCCGGCACCGGGCGCGAGAACAGGAAGCCCTGCGCCTCGATTTCGCCGAGCGCGGACAGCCACGTGATCTGCTCCTCGGTCTCCGTGCCCTCGACGACGACGGTCAGCCCGAGCGAGCGCGCGAGATGCACGATTGACGACACCATCACGCACACGCTGCGATCGTTCGGAATCGCCTGCACGAACGAGCGGTCGACCTTCAGCGTGTCGACGGAGAAGCGGTGCAGGTACGACAGCGACGAATAGCCGGTGCCGAA
Organism: Burkholderia sp. AU32262; assembly: GCF_020419985.1. Lineage (NCBI taxonomy): Bacteria > Pseudomonadati > Pseudomonadota > Betaproteobacteria > Burkholderiales > Burkholderiaceae > Burkholderia > Burkholderia sp. AU32262. The sequence goes on along the minus strand of NZ_JAIZRS010000005.1, from coordinate 145,079 downwards.
ATCGTCGAGCGCGATCCGGATGCCGAGCTTCTTCAGCGCGACGATCTTCTCGGACACGAGTTCCGGATATTCCATCATCGCGGTTTCGGTGATCTCGATCTCGAGCCGGTTCGCGTCGATGCCGGTGTCGTGCAGCGCCTGCGAGATCGTCTCGATCAGGTCGCCGCGCCAGAACTGCACGGGCGAGATGTTGACCGCGAGCGTCAGCGTGTCGTGGCCTTCGTCGCGCCAGCGCGCGATCTGCTCGCACGCGGTGCGGATCACGAAGTCGCCGATCGGCACGATCAGGCCGGTCGATTCGGCGATCGAAATGAATTCGTTCGCGGAGATCACGCCGTGCTCGGGATGGTCCCAGCGCGCGAGCGCCTCGAAGCCGGTGATCGTGCGGTGCGTGAGGTCGATCTTCGGCTGGTACGCGAGGAACAGCTGCCCCTCGGCGAGCGCGACGCGCAATTGCTGTTCCCAGCGCATCAGGTGGTCGGCGCGATGCGACAGGTGCGGCGCATAGAACTGGTAGCAGTTCTTGCCGGCGTCCTTCGCGCTGTACATCGCGAGGTCGGCCTTTTTCAGCAGGTCGATCTCGCTTTCGTTCGCGACGGTGTGCAGCGCGATGCCGATGCTCGCATGCAGCACGAACGAGCTGCCGCGTACGTCGAACGGCTCGCTGAACATCCGGATGATCGCTTCCGCGAGCCGCACCGCGCGCCGCTCGACGTCGTCGCCCTTCATCACGACGACGAACTCGTCGCCGCCGATGCGCGCGAGCGAGCCTTCGTCGCCGACCGCATCGGCCAGGCGCGACGCGGTCATCTGCAGCACGATGTCGCCGGCGTTGTGGCCGAGCGTGTCGTTGACGGTCTTGAAGTTGTCGAGATCGATGAACAGCAGCCCGAGCCGCGACAGGCTCGCGGGCATCGACACGTCGTTGCGCAGCCCGCGCAGCGTCGCATAGCGGTTCGCGAGGCCGGTGAGCAGGTCGTATTCGGCAAGCTGCGTCATTTCGCGCTCGCGGCCGAGCAGCTTGCCGATCAGGCCGGTCGCGACGCCGAAGAACGCGAGCATCGCGAGCGTGATGAAGCTCGTCATCAGCAGGTAGACGTTGCGCGTGTGGGTGTAGTCCGCGAACTCTTCGGTCTGCGACAGCCCGACCATCACCGCGAGCGGGTAGCCGTCGAGGTGGCGGTACGACACGATGCGCGTCACGCCGTCGATCGGATCGATGATCGTGCCGGTCACGCGCTCCGCGATCGGGTAGACGCCCGACGCGGAGAACGCGCCCGGCGCGTTGTTCACCGAGCCCGTGCGCCGCGCGAGCACGGCGCCCGTGTCGGACACGACCGCGATCACGCCTTCCTTGCCGATGGCCGCGTTGTTGTAGAAATCGTTCGTGAAGTAGCTCGGGTCCTCCGACACCACGACGATGCCGGCGAAGCTGCCGTCCGGATTGTTCAGGCGCCGCGTCATCTGCAGCGTCCAGTGGCTCGACACGCGGCCGAGCACGGGCTTGCTGATGAAGAGGCGATCGTCGTTGTGCGCGAGGTGGACCTTGAAGTGCTCGCGGTCGGACAGGTTGATCGGCTGCGGATGGAGTTCGGCGGTGTTCGCGAACAGGATGCCTTTCGCGTTGACGAGCGACACCTGGATCAGCGTATCGCTCGGCACGACGCCTTTCTCGACGGCGCTCGCGAGATTGAAGCGCGCCGGCGATTTCTCGAATTCGAACTTGACGAAGCGGGTGATCTGGTCGACCTGGTGGATCGCCTTGACCGTATGCTGCTCGAGCGCGGACGACAGGATCGCCGCGGAAGCCGCCGCTTCCTTGTACGCACTGTCCTTTTCAACGGACAGGCGCGCGATGATCACGGCCCACAGCAGCGCGAGCGCCAGCATCCCGAGCAGCGGGATGGCAAACAGCGCACGCCGGCGCGACTTGCGCGGCGCGCGCAGCGGCCGGTTCGGCGGCGTGTGGTTGGACCGGGCGGAGCTCATCGAAGAGGGTGGCGTCCTGCTCGCGTGCGCCATCCGTCTGGATGGCCGGCTATGGTTCGGATTGTCCCGACGTCTGTTCGTTCGCGGGACGCGCAACCATGGACAGACCTCCGAAACAACGGATTAGGCCCGATATTACTGGTTGGAACGTTTTTGCGATAGTTGGGCAAAGCGCGGGGCGCCGGACGCGCCCGTACCATCGCACATCGCGAAATGTCAGTGGGGGGAACGGAACGTGCCGTCGACGACCGTGACGACTTGGCCGCCGATCCAGGTCGTGCCGTCTTCGTCGTAGCGGACGAAGACGCGGCCGTCGCGGCCGATCGCCGTGCCCTGGCGGGCCGTATACGACGGGCCGGGGCGGCGTTCCTGCCGCGTCAGCAGCCCGGCCAGCGCGGCGTTCGCGCTGCCGGTGACGGGATCCTCGCCTGGCGTGCCGAACGTGCCGCCCGTCATCAGGCAGCGGATCTCGAACGTCGCGGGGCCGCCTTCGGCGTGCGGTGCATAGGCGGCGAGGCCATCCACGCCGTAGCGGCGGGTCAGTGCCGCCAGTGCGGCCGGATCGGGCGACAGGCCGATGCACGCGTCGGCCGACTTCAGCCGCACGACCAGCCACGGCGCGCCGTTGTCGACCGCGCACGGCTCGGCATCGAGGTCGAGCGCGTCGCTGCGCAGCGCGGCGGCCAGTGCCGCGTAGTCCGAACGGTCGAGCGGCGTGACGCGCGCCGGCGGCGCGGCGAACGCCCACCCGCCGGCCTGCTCGCGCAGCGCGACCCGGCCGACCCCGCACTGCTGGATCAGCCGGCCCGGCGTGCGCGGCCGCGCGCCGCTTTCGAGGAACGCGTGCGCGGTGCCGAGCGTCGGGTGGCCGGCGAACGGCAGTTCGCCGCCCGTCGTGAAGATCCGCACGCGATAGTCGGCTTCCGGATCGGTCGGCGTGCAGAGGAACGTCGTTTCCGACAGGTTCGTCCAGCGGGCGATCTCGAGCATGGTGTCGTCGCCGAGCGAATCGGCGTCGAACACCACGGCGAGCGGATTGCCCTTGAACGGCGCCGACGTGAACACGTCGACCTGCTTGAAGCGAACCAGACGGCCGGCCATCGCGACGCGCGCGTTACGCGACTTCGGCGATCAGTTCGATCTCGACGCACGCGCCGAGCGGGATCTGCGCGACGCCGAACGCCGAGCGCGCATGCTTGCCCGCGTCGCCGAACACTTCGGCGATCAGCTCCGATGCGCCGTTCGTCACGACGTGCTGTTCGGTGAAGTCGAGCGTCGAGTTGACGAGGCTCATCAGCTTGACGATGCGCGTGACCTTGTTCAGGTCGCCGGTGTGCGCGTGCAGCGTCGCGAGCAGGTCGATCGCGATCGAGCGGGCGGCCGCCTTGCCGTCTTCCGTTTGCAGATCCGCGCCGAGCTTGCCGGCCCAGACCTTGCCGTCCTTCTTCGCGATGTGGCCCGACAGGTAGACCGTGTTGCCGCTTTGCGCGCTCATCACGTAGGCGGCGGCCGGTGCGCCGGCGGTCGGGAGCTCGATGCCGAGCGACTTCAGTTTGTCGTAGACGTTAGCCATGCGTTCGATTCCTCGTAGAGAGTCGTGACAGGGAAAAAGGGGATCAGAGGCGCTCGCCGAGGCGCTCGCGCAGCAGCTTGCCGAGACGCGCGACGCCTTCCTCGATCTTCTCGGGCGGCACCGTCACGAACGACAGGCGCAGCGTGTTCTGCTGCGCGTTCTCCGCGAAGAACGGCGCGCCCGGCACGAAGGCGACGTGGTTGTCGACGGCTGCGGCGAGCAGCTTCATGCTGTCGATCTGCGCGGGCAGGTTCACCCAGATGAACATCCCGCCTTCGGGGCGGTTCCACGTGACGCCTTCCGGCATGTGGCGCGCGAGCGCGCCGAGCATCGCGTCGCACTGCGCGCTGTACAGCTCGCGGATCGTCGGGATGTGCTCGTCGAGGAAGCCGTCCTTGATCACTTCGTGCGCGATGCGCTGCGTGAGCGTCGGCGTGTGCAGGTCGGTGGCCTGCTTGGCCTGCACGAGCTTGAAGTGGAGTTCCTCGGGCGCGATGATGTAGCCGATCCGCAGGCCCGGCGCGAGCACCTTCGAGAACGTGCCGAGGTGCACGACGTGGTCGGGCGCCATCGACAGCATCGTCGGCAGCGGCTCGCCCTGGTAGTTCAGCGCGCCGTACGGATCGTCCTCCAGCACCGGGAACGGGCTCGACTGCGCGAACGCGGCGAGCGCGCGGCGGCGCTCGACGGGCAGGCGGCGGCCGGTCGGGTTCTGGAAGTTCGGCTGCGCGTACAGCAGGCGCGCGCCTTGCGTGAGTTCGGGCGTGAGACCTGCCGGCAGCAGGCCCTGCTCGTCGGTGGGCACCTGCACGTAGCGCGGCTCGTACAGCGAGAACGACTGCAGCGCGCCGAGGTAGGTCGGGGTTTCGACGAGGATCGGGCTGTTCGGGTCGATCAGCGCCTTGCCGAGCAGGTCGAGCGCCTGCTGCGAGCCGGTCGTGATCAGCACCTGCGACACGCGCACGCCGTAGCGCTCGGCGATCCACTCGCGCAGCGGCAGGTAGCCTTCGGTCGCGCTGTACTGGAGTGCCGCGGCCGGCGCGTCGCGCAGCACGCGGTCGGCGGCGGCGCGCATGCGTTCCGCCGGGAACGTCGCGGGAGCGGGCAGGCCGCCGGCGAACGAGATGACCTCGGGGCGTTCCGTGACCTTCAGGATCTCGCGGATCGCAGAGCTCGTCAGCTTGCGGGCGCGTTCGGAAAGCTGCCAGTGCGGCGGATGCAGGTCGCTCGGATTCATAGTCTCCTCGTTCGGATATCGTGGTCAGTCAAGAAAGGTCGTTCGGGCGGATCGCTTCGACGCCGCCGGGTGGGCGAGCGCGAGCACGATGAAGCCTTCGCGGCTGGGTAGGCAATACCGATCAGGCAAAACGTCCATTATGGCGCACCTCATCAGCCGGCGCGAGCGGGGCGCGGTGCCGTGGCCACCGTCGAGCGGCGCCCGAGCACCACGGTCGCGATCACGGCCGCCGCGAACAGCCATGTGGACGGCGTGACCGTTTCGCCGAACAGCAGCGCGGAAAAGGCGATCGTGAAGAAAATCTGCAGCAGTTGCACCTGGCCGACGCGCGCGGTGCCGCCCATCGCGAGCCCCGCGTACCACGCGAAAAAGCCGATGAATTGCGAAAAGAGGGTCACGTACCCGAACGCGAGCCACGTGCGCAGGGCGAGCGGGCCCGGATGCGCGGCGTGCTGCGTCCACGCGAGCCAGCCGACCGGCAGCACGAGGAACGGCGCCGACACCACGAGCGCCCAGCAGATCACCTGCCAGCCGCCGATCTGGCGCGCGAGGCGCGCGCCTTCCGCATAGCCGAGCGCGCCGATGCCGACCGCGACGAGCATCAGCGCGTCGCCGGCCTGCACGGTGCCGCCGCCGTCGCGCAGCGCGAACGCGATCACGAGCGCGCTGCCGGCCACCGCGCTGGCCCAGAACGCCTTCGACGGCCGTTCGTGCGACAACCACGCCGCGTACAGCGCGACGAACAACGGTTGCAACCCGTTGACCACCGCGCCGTGCGAGGCCGGCACCGATTTCATCGCCCAGGCGGAGAACACCGGATACGCGATGATCACGCCGGCCGACGTGATCGCGAGGCTCTTCAGTTGCGCGCGGGTCGGCAGCGGCTCGCGGCGCCACCACAGCAGCAGGCCGGCCGGCACGGCGGCGGCGAGCGCGCGGCCGAGGCCGTTGAGCAGCGGATTGAGTTCGGATACGACGATCCGCGTCATCGGCAGCGTCAGGCTGAAGATCATCACGCCGATGAGGCCGAGCAGCATGCCCCGGGTTTCGCGCGAATTCATTCGTGGGTGTCTCCGTCTTGCTGGGTGTGTGTAATGGAACGGGCGTCAGCGAGCTCAGCGCAGCGTGCGCGTGCCCTGCGGCGTGTCGAATTCGGCGACGAGCGCGGGCGGGCCGTCGGTGGATTCGACGTCGAGCAGGTGCGCGGCGCCGAGCCAGTCGAGTTGCTCGCGGACCGTATCCGCACGCGGATGGGCGCCCTTGAGCGCCTTCAGCGCGACGCCGTCGTTCGGCAGCGAGTCGGCCGGATGGCGCGGGCTGTCCCACTGGATCAGCGACGGCACGAGGCCGTCGCCCGCCCCTTGCCATGCGGGGAAGCTGCCGTCGTCGGGCACCGTGAGGCCCCAGCTCAGGTCGCCGCGCCGCATCGCGACGACGGGCGCGATGCGGGCCGGGTACTGGCGCTGCCACAGCGCAAGCTGGCGCGGGCGGTCGACGCGGGCGACCCAGTGCGCGAGAAACGGGCCCTGGGCGAGCCGAGCCTGGATAGCCGGATCGTCGAGCCCGAACAGCCGCGCGCGCGGCGGCTCCGCATCGTCGCCCGGCGCGGGCGCATCGGGTTCGATCGCGATCACTTCGAGGTAGAGCCCGCCCCACGCGCCGAACAGCGCATTGTGGGTCCGCATCAGCGGGTGGCGGCCGCCGCCGGCCGGTTCGATGCCGAGCGCGTCGGCGACATGGCGCACGCCTTCGTCGAGGGTGCGCGCGGCAATCACGAGATGGTCGAGTGTCAGGGAGCGGGCTGGCATGAGCGTCGGTCGGGAAGCGAAAGTGTCATGGTAGGCGGACGACGTACCGGGCGGGGGCCGGGCCGGCCGGCGCACCGGCCGCGATGCGGGCCGGCGGGCGCGGCGCCTGGTATGGCGCGGCCGGAACGGCGGCCGCACGATCGCCATTCCGGTCAACTGTAATCGTCGCTACCGGCACAGTAACGGTACAATCGGCGCGATAGCCTTCGGTACAGTTGGAGCCGCCGCCCATGTCCACCATGTCCACCGTCCCACTCGCCCAGATTCCCGCGCCGCACGACACCGCCACGCTCACGCTCGTCGACCAGCTGGTCCAGTGGGCGCGGCGGCGGATCGACGAACGCGTGTTCCGTCCCGGCATGCGCATGCCGTCGATCCGCAAGCTCGCGCTCGACAAGGGCGTGTCGCGCTTCACCGTCGTCGAGGCCTACGAGCGCCTCGTCGCGCAGGGCTACCTCGACTCGCGGCGCGGCTCCGGCTTCTACGTGCGCGAGCGCACGGGCGCCGGCCCGCAGCCGGCCGACGGCGTCGCGCGCGTGGCCGAGGCCGCGCCCGTGCACAACACGATCGACGTCGTCTGGCTGCTGCGCAACATGCTGCACACCGTCAGCCCGGAGAAGGGCCCGGGCCTCGGCTACCTGCCGGGCCGCTGGCTCGACGGCGAGCTGATCACCGGCGCGCTGCGCGCGCTCGGGCGTCAGTCGGGCGCGCAGATGCTCGGCTTCGGCACCGCGCAGGGCTTCCTGCCGCTGCGCCAGCAACTGCAGACGCGTCTGGCCGAAGTCGAGATCGGCGCGAAGCCCGAACAGATCGTGCTGGTTTCCGGCATCACGCAGGCGATCGACCTGATTTCGCGGATCTACATGCGACCGGGCGATGCGGTGATCGTCGGCGATCCCGCGTGGTTCCAGATGTTCGGCCGGTTCGCGGCGCAAGGCGCGCAACTCGTCGGGATGCCGTATACGCCCGACGGCCCCGACCTCGACGCGCTCGAAACCCTGGTGCAGATGTGGCGGCCGAAGATGCTCGTGATCAACTCGGTGCTGCAGAACCCGACCGGCACGTCGCTGTCGGCCGCGCAGGCGTTCCGGATCCTGAAGCTCGCGGAGGCCTACGATTTCCTCGTCGTCGAGGACGACGTGTACGGCGACCTGTGCCCGCCAAGCTATCCGGCCACGCGCCTCGCGAGCCTCGACCAGTTGAAGCGCGTGATCTATCTCGGCAGCTATTCGAAGACGCTCGCGGCGAACCTGCGGGTCGGCTACGTGGCGTGCGCGCCGGAAATCGCGAAGGCGGTGACCGACCAGAAGATGCTGGTCGGGATGACCACGCCCGAGCTCAACGAGCGCGTGCTGTACAAGATCCTGACCGAAGGGCATTACCGGCGCCACGTCGAACGGCTGCGCGCGCGGCTCGACGGCGTGCGCGACAAGACCGCGCGGATGCTCGAGCGCACGGGGCTCGGGCTCTTCACGATGCCGGCGGCCGGGATGTTCCTGTGGGCCGATACGGGCGTCGATTCGGACGCGCTCGCGGCGGTCGCGCACGAGGCCGGCTTCCTGCTGACGCCGGGCAGCCTGTTCTCGCCGCAGCAGTCGCCGTCCACGTGGATGCGCTTCAACGTCGCGAATTGCGGCGATCCGGCGCTGCCGGGGTTGCTGGCGGGCTATATCGACTCGGCGGTGCGGCGCGCGTCGTGACGCGGAATGGGGGGCCGGCTCTTGAAATGCCGCGCGCCGTCCCCAGATACGCGCGCAAACCGCTGGCGCCAGCCGGTCATACGTCACGGGTCCGCCGGCATCGCGCGCCGGGCGCCGGCGTCACCCCTTTTCAGTTCAAGTAAGAGGAAACAGCATCCATGGCACATGAAACGATGAGCTTTCAGGCAGAGGTCAAGCAACTCCTCCACCTGATGATTCATTCGCTCTACAGCAACAAGGAAATCTTCCTGCGCGAACTGGTGTCGAACGCGTCCGACGCGGCCGACAAGCTGCGTTTCGAAGCGCTCGCGGACAACGCGCTGTACGAGAACGATCCGAACCTGCGCATCCGCATCGGCTTCGACAAGGCCGCGCGCACGATCACGATCGACGACAACGGCATCGGCATGAGCCGCGACGAGGCGATCGCGAACCTCGGCACGATCGCGCGTTCGGGCACCAAGGAATTCTTCACGAAGCTGTCGGGCGACCAGCAGAAGGACGCGGCGCTCATCGGCCAGTTCGGCGTCGGCTTCTACTCGGGCTTCATCGTCGCGGACAAGATCACCGTCGAAACGCGCCGCGCCGGCCTGCCGGCGAACGAGGCCGTGCGCTGGGAAAGCGCCGGCGAGGGCGATTTCACGATCGACGCGATCGAGCGCGCGCAGCGCGGCACGACGATCACGCTGCACCTGCGCGAAGGCGAAGACGATCTGCTGTCGTCGCACCGCCTGAAGTCGATCATCCAGAAGTACTCCGACCACATCGCGCTGCCGATCCTGATGCGCAAGGAAGAGTGGGATCAGGAAAAGGGCGAGATGGTCCTGAAGGACGAGGACGAAACCGTCAACCAGGCGAGCGCGCTGTGGACGCGTTCGAAGAGCGACGTCACCGACGAGCAGTACACGCAGTTCTACCAGCACATCGCGCACGATCACCAGGATCCGCTCACGTGGACGCACAACCGCGTCGAGGGCCGCAGCGAATACACGCAACTGCTGTTCGTGCCGGCGCACGCGCCGTTCGACCTGTGGAACCGCGACTATCGCGGCGGCCTGAAGCTGTACGTGAAGCGCGTGTTCATCATGGACGACGCCGAGCAGCTGCTGCCGCAATATCTGCGGTTCGTGAAGGGCGTCGTCGATTCGGCCGACCTGCCGCTGAACGTGTCGCGCGAGATCCTGCAGGAAAGCCGCGACGTGAAGGCGATCCGCGAAGGCGTGACCAAGCGCGCGCTGTCGATGCTCGAGGAACTCGCGAACGCGGAAGACGACGCCGGCAAGGAGAAGTACAAGACGTTCTGGCGCGCATTCGGCCAGGTGCTGAAGGAAGGCGTCGGCGAGGATCACGCGAACCGCGAGCGCATCGCGAAGCTGCTGCGCTTCGCGTCGACGCACGGCGACACCGACGCGCAGGACGTATCGCTCGCCGACTACGTGTCGCGCATGAAGCCCGAGCAGAGCAAGATCTACTACGTGACCGCCGATACGTGGCAGGCCGCGAAGAACAGCCCGCATCTGGAAGTGTTCCGCAAGAAGGGCGTCGAGGTGCTGCTGCTGACCGACCGCGTCGACGAATGGATGCTGTCGTTCCTGCATGAGTTCGACGGCAAGCCGCTCGCGAGCGTGGCCCGCGGCGATCTCGATCTCGGCGAGCTGAACGACGAGGAAAAGAAGGCGCAGGAGCAGGCCGGCGAGGCGATCAAGCCGGTCGTCGAGAAGATGAAGGAAGCGCTCGGCGACAAGGTGAAGGAAGTGCGCGTCACGTTCCGCCTGACCGATTCGCCGTCGTGCCTCGTCGCGGACGACAACGACATGAGCGGCTACCTGCAGCGGATGCTGAAGGCGGCCGGCCAGAACGCGCCGGCGATGCAGCCGATCCTCGAGATCAATCCCGAGCACGCGCTCGTGAAGCAGTTGAATGCCGACAGCGCCGATTTCGGCGACTGGTGCCATCTGCTGTTCGATCAGGCGCTGCTGGCCGAAGGCGGCATGCTCGACGATCCGGCGAGCTTCGTGAAGCGGACCAACGCGCTGCTGCTGTCGCGCGCCGCGTGAACGCGCGCATGCGATTCGACGGCGCGCAGGCCGGCTGGCGCGAGACCCCGCGGCCTGGCTGCACGCTCGACCAGCGCGACTGGCTGACGCGTGGCGGATCGCTGACCGCGCATCTCGCGCGGCTCGGCCGCGTGAACGTGCGCGTGACGCGCGAGGCCGTCGACCGTCCGTGGTTCGACGAGCCGGACGCGCTCGCCAGTTCGCCGCGCGCGCCGATGTGGGTGCGCGAGGTGATCCTGTCGGTCGACGGCACGCCGTACGTCGCCGCGCACAGCATCGCGCCGCTCGCGGCCAGCAAGGGTGTGTGGCAGGCCATGCGGCGGCTGCGCACGCGGCCGCTCGCGGAGCTGCTGTACAGCGATCCGCAGGTCGAGCGCTCGGCGCTCGTCAGCCGGCGCGTGATCGCCGGTCATCCGTTGTATGCGCTCGCGAGCCATGCATTGCAGGGTGCGCGCGCGCCGCATGCGTTTGTCGCGCGGCGCTCGGTGTTCCAGCGTCACGGCAAGCCGCTGATGGTGACCGAGTGCATGCTGCCGGCGCTGTGGCGTCATCTCGCCGCGCACGGCGACGGGCCGCGATCCGTCGGGCCGTACGGAGACGCGTGAGATGCTGCAAGGCTTTCCGCCGGTCGTCGCGCCGAATACGCACACGATGATCCTCGGCAGTTTTCCGGGCGAGGCGTCGCTCGACGCCGCGCAGTACTACGCGCATCCGCGCAACCAGTTCTGGCGGCTGCTCGGCGCGGTGCTCGGCGAACCGACGCTGCATGAACTGCCGTACGACGCGCGGCTCGAGCGCGTGCTGTCGCACGGCATCGGCATCTGGGACGTCCTCGATGCATGCCATCGGCAAGGCAGTCTCGATTCTGCGATCCGGAATGCGAAGCCGAACGACTTTGCGTCGTTGCGCGAGCATGCGCCGTTGCTGAAGAAGGTGTGTTTCAACGGGAAGACGGCGGGGCGCTTTGCCGACGTGATCGGGCGGGCCGGGTATGAAACGCTGGTGCTGCCTTCGTCGAGCCCGGCGAATGCGATGCTGTCGTTCGAGCAGAAGCTGGAGCAGTGGCGCGGGATTCGTCCCTGAAGCTCGTTGGATTCAGCGTATCCCGCGAAGCAGTATCAGGTGGACGGCAGCAGGTGGTCGAGTAGAGATACGGTTTCAATGAGTTCAGCAGTGAGCCGAACCAACTCGGCGGTCAGACTCGCTGGAAGATCTATGTTGCCCTCGTATTCGGCCGCATTGCGCCTGCGATGGCAGGTATCGAGCACGCGCCATTTTTCGGTCGGCCAGCCGATCGTGTGTTCGAGACACTGAAAGACCAGATATCGGTCGTCGCTCCGGTATCCGTGAGCCCGTAACGCGGCGCGTGACGCGGCGTGAGCGGCATCGTAGGCGAGGATGAACTGGCTCTCCGTTGCCATTCCGTTACTGCTTGTGACGGTATCGAGCAAGGTTCGAGCGAGGCCGAGCAGATGCTCGAATTCGCCGCGGTTCGCCGGAAGGGGTTTGAGTTTTCCGATGCGTACGAGGTTATCCAATGCGGTCAATGTCGTCCTCGGTTCCTATAATCATCAGCTTCGGTTGGCGCAGCACTTCCGCGAGGAACGGATGACTTTTGCGTTTCCGTTCGAGAAATTCCTCGTGAGTGTATTGTGTGATCTGGACCGAGCGGCCGAGCTGTCTTTCAGCCGATTCGAGTGCGGCCATGATTTGTCCATAGCTGAGCGTCTCACTGACCAACATAACATCGACGTCGCTACCGGCGTGGTCGCTGCCTTGGGCAACCGAACCGTATACAAAGGCGAGTTGTATCTCTGAGGTCAGCGGTGACAGCGCTTCGCGGAGCACCTCGACGACCCCGAAGGTTTTGAGGATGATGAGACGCAGCTCGCTGAAAATGGGGCTGCCGGCGAACGCTCGCACCTGTTTGAGATTGGCGATGCGTCTGGTTTCGATGAGGCCACCTTTTTCGAGACGATTCAGTTCACGCTGGACGCTGGCACTACCGAGACTGGTCAGCCGGATCAACTCCTTGACGTGAAACCACTGTTCGGGCTGCCCAAACAGGCAGGCCAGAATGGGTTGCTGTGCACTGGAAAAGAGGGCGTCGCCGAGCTTTGTCATAAGCCGTGAGAATAGCACGATCGAGCCAGAATTTAGCACGATCGAGCCAAATTTTAGCTCGATGAGCGACCGTTTCGGCGGATCTAGATAGCAGGGATATCGCGAGACGTTGGTGATGGCCACGGCGAGCCGTGATGGGCCAGATGTCAAATTGACCAAAATACCAACCAGTTCTGGCGGCTGCTCGGCGCGGTGCTCGGCGCGGTGCTCGGCGCGGTGCTCGGCGAACCGACGCTGCATGAACTGCCGTACGACGCGCGGCTCGAGCGCGTGCTGTCGCACGGCATCGGCATCTGGGACGTCCTCGATGCATGCCATCGCCAGGGCAGTCTGGATTCCGCGATCAGGAACGCGAAGCCGAACGACTTCGATTCGCTGCGCGCGCATGCGCCGTTGCTCAAGCGCGTGTGCTTCAACGGCAAGACGGCCGGGCGGTTCGCCGACGTGATCGGCCAGGCCGGGTACGAGACGCTCGTGCTGCCTTCGTCGAGCCCGGCGAATGCGATGCTGTCGTTCGAGCAGAAGCTCGAACACTGGCGCCGAATCGTGCTTTGATCGGCCGGCGCCGCCGGTAGCCTGGACGGCCCGCGCATCGGAGCGATCGAAACGACGCTGTCGTCAGGTGGCGAATACGACTTCGATGTGCCCTTCGGCTTCGGACCGACGGTCGGGCCCGACGACGATCCGCACGTCGCGTCCGAGCTTCGCCAGGCATTCGAGCATCTTCGTTTCGCTCACGCCGCGAAACTGCCCGCGCAGCATGTTCGACAGCTTCGGCTGCGTGATGCCGAGCAGCCGGGCCGCATGCTGCTGCGTCCATTTGCGTGCCTTGATGATTTCCGCGATCTTCGCGGCGAGTTGGGCCTTCACCCGCATTTCGTCGGCATCGCGCATGCCCAGGTCCGCGTAGACGTTCCCGCTGCCCTGTTCGATTTCGATCATCGCCTTTCTCCTTGTGCGTGTGCTTCGGCCGCTTTCAGACGCGCGCGGATCAGATCGTTGTCCGGCTTCGGTGTCGCGATGCCGCTCGGCGATTTCTTCTGGAAACAGTGCAGCACGTAGACGCTGTTTCCAAGCTTCACCGTGTAGACCGCGCGGTACGTGCCGTTGTCTTCCGATTCCACGATCTCCAGCACGCCGGCCGAGCCGAATCCCGTCAAGGGCTTGGCGTGATCGTGCTTGCGCCCTGTCTGCGCGAGATACAGCGCATAGCCGAACGTGTCCTGCACGGTTTCGGGCATGACCTTCAAATCCTTGCGCGCCGAGCCGAGCCAGTACAGCGGTTTGATGTATGGATCCATCGACGAATTTATCCCTATTTGGATATATTTTCAAGGGCCGCGCAGGCATTCGGCGCGGCCGTTCGAATGCGGTGTCAGGAGCGGGCAGGCGAGAAGTGGCCACCGACGGGCGGTGGCGGTTCAGCGATCGGATGCTGCCGACGGGAAATGCGATGTGAACGCCCGGCCGGGCGGCCGTTGCTTCACATTGTTGCGTCGCGTGGAGAGTCGAGACAATTCAGCCGTTCGACAGAGCGCCGTCGCGGCGCATCGATGGCGGAAGGAAGGGCGTGGCTGACGAACCGCGACGCATGGGCTTGCGTGTCGCGTCGACGCTCAGTCGTCGTTGCCCCATCGCCAGCGGGGCTGCTCGCCCTTGAGCCAGCACACCGCAGTCAGCAGCGCGACCAGCACCACGAGGCAGGCGGCGTACACCACCGGCGACCGATGCGGCGGCACGAGCCAGGCACTCGCGATGACGCCGATCGCGATGGTCTCTTTTGCATCGCAATTGCGATACATTATCCCGTACGCCCATGTCGCCTGCAAGTCGCCCGAATGGCCAGTCGACCGACCGCTCTCGCCACCGGCGGCCCTGACCCCCACCAATGCTATCCTCTCGTCCGCTCATCCAGCATCACCCAGCATCACCCAGCGAGATTCAACCATCATGACCCGACTGATCAAGCGTGCGTCCGCCGAGGCGCGCGCGTTCAAGCAACGCCAGCCGTCCGCGTACAACGGCTCCGAAAAACTCCAGCCGCCGCGCGTGAAGCGCCGCCCGGACATCGACGAACACGACGACGTGCCGGTGCTCGAAGCGCCGCGCAAGCCGCGCTTCGCGCCCGTTACGTTCTCCGAAGAAGGCGGCGTGCGCTTCCTGCACTTCGGCACCGAGTGGGTGCAGGGCGCGATGCGGATCTCGAAGCCGCTGCATATCGAGCTCGAATACGCGCAGCAGATGATGGCGTGGCTGCTGTTCCTCGAAACGCCCGAGCGGATCGTCCAGCTCGGGCTCGGCACCGGCGCGCTGACCAAGTTCTCGCATCGTTTCCTGCCGCACGCGAAGGTCGAGGCCGTCGAGCTGAACCCGGCCGTGATCGTCGCCGCGCGCACGATGTTCGCGCTGCCGCCCGACGACGCACGCCTCGTCGTGCACGAAGCCGACGCATGGGATTTCGTCAACGATGCGGCCAACCGCGGCACGACCGGCGCGATCCAGATCGACCTGTACGACGCGACCGCGCGCGGCCCCGTGCTCGACAGCGTCGCGTTCTACCGCGCGGTGCGCGGCTGTCTGGCCGATGCCGGCATCGCGACGATCAACCTGTTCGGCGATCACCCGAGCTTCGTGCGCAACATGAAGCACCTGAACGCGGCGTTCGATCACCGCGTGATCGCGCTGCCGGAAGTGCACGACGGCAACCGGATCGCGATCGCGTTCTCGGGCCCGGCACTCGACGTGCCGTTCGCGCAGCTCGACGCCCGCGCGAAGCTGATCGAGGACACGCTGAAGCTGCCCGCGCGCAAGTGGGTGAAAGCTTTGAAAGCAACGACCGGCGCACGCGACACGTCGTTCGCGATCTGACGCCGGCGGCACCGGCGCGGGCCGGTGCAGCCACGCGACAAGGGGCGGATCACCTCGGGTTCGCCCCCGCTTGACCGCGTGCTCGCGGCTCCTATACTGGCGCGAAGCCAGGGGAGCCGCAGCCTACCCGTATTGCCGCTCCTCTCGGCGCCGTACCCGCTCAACAAGATCGATAACCGGGATAGAAGAGGAGACGTCATGGCTCACGATGCCGACGCCAACCGGGCCGCCAAGCGCTGGCTCTGGCTGCTGGTGCTGCCGCTGATCGCGATGGTCTGGGTGCCGTCGTACAGCAAGATCGAACCGCAATGGCTCGGTTTTCCGTTTTTCTACTGGTACCAGTTGCTTTGGGTCTTCATCAGCGCGGTGATCACCGCGTTCGTGTACTTCAAGACCAAGAACGCGTGGAAGGCGAGCGGCACGCAAGGAGGTGCGCAATGAATCTCGGCGCGACCTTCGTCTTCGTCCTGCTGTTCATCGGCGTCACGATCATCGGTTTCCTGGCCGCGAACTGGCGGCGCGGCGATCTCGCCCATCTCGACGAATGGGGCCTCGGCGGACGCCGCTTCGGCACGATCGTCACGTGGTTCCTGCTCGGCGGCGATCTCTACACGGCCTACACGTTCGTCGCGGTGCCCGCGCTCGTGTTCGGCGCCGGCGCGATGGGCTTCTTCGCGCTGCCGTACACGATCCTGATCTATCCGTTCGCGTTCGTCGTGTTCCCGAAGCTGTGGAGCATCGCGAAGCGGCACGGCTACGTGACGGCCGCCGACTTCGTCAACGCGCGCTACGGCAGCCGGATGCTCGCGCTCGCGATCGCGGTGACGGGCATCGTCGCGACGATGCCGTACATCGCGCTGCAGCTCGTCGGTATCGAGGTGGTGATCGGCGCGCTCGGTTTCGACACGACCGGCTTCGTCGGCGACCTGCCGCTGATCATCGCGTTCGCGATCCTCGCCGCGTACACGTACACGTCGGGGCTGCGCGCGCCCGCGATGATCGCGATCGTGAAGGACGTACTGATCTACATCACGATCGCGGCCGCTGTCATCGTGATTCCCGCGAAGCTCGGCGGCTTCGGGCACATCTTTTCCGCGGTGCCGCCCGCGAAGCTGCTGCTGAAGGCGCCCGACGCGGCGAGCCTGAACGGCTACAGCGCGTACGCGACGCTCGCGGTCGGCTCGGCGCTCGCGCTGTTCCTGTATCCGCACTCGGTCACGGCGATCCTGTCGTCGTCGTCGGGCAACTCGATCCGCCGCAACATGGCGATGCTGCCCGCATACTCGTTCGTGCTCGGCCTGCTCGCGCTGCTCGGCTACATGGCGCTCGCCTCCGGCGTGAAGGACATGCCGCAATACGCGCCGTACTTCAAGGCGTTCGGCCCGAACTTCGCGGTGCCCGCGCTGTTCCTCGAGTACTTCCCGTCGTGGTTCGTCGGCGTCGCGTTCGCGGCGATCGGCATCGGCGCGCTGGTGCCGGCGGCGATCATGTCGATCGCGGCCGCGAACCTGTACACGCGCAACATCCACCGCGAGTTCGTGAACCGCAACATGTCGCACGACCAGGAAACGCACGTCGCGAAGCTCGTGTCGCTGATCGTGAAGGTGGGCGCGGTGGCGTTCATCCTCGGGCTGCCGCTGACCTACGCGATCCAGCTGCAACTGCTCGGCGGGATCTGGATCATCCAGACGCTGCCGGCGATCGTGCTCGGCCTGTACACGCGCGTGCTCGACCATCGCGGGCTGCTCGCCGGCTGGGCGGCCGGCATCGTCTGCGGCACGTGGATGGCGATCTCGCTGAAGCTGGCGAGCTCGATCTTCACGATCCACCTGTTCGGCCTCGCGATTCCCGGCTACGCGGCCGTGTGGTCGCTGGTCGTGAACCTGGTGGTGTCGGTGGTCGTGAGCGTGCTGGTGCGCGCGATCGGCATGGCGCATGCGGAGGATCGCACGCGGCCGGAGGATTATCTCGACGTCGTCGAGGGTTGATGCGGGCCGAGCGCGGCGGCGTGCCGCGCTCGCGCCGCGCGGCAACGAAAACGCCCGCCACCGTGAGGTGGCGGGCGTTCGTTCTTGCGTCAGCCTTGTGCGCGTTTCGCGAGTTCCTCGCGCTGCGACAGGTCCTCGACGTTGACCATCCAGTGCACGCCGAAACGATCCTTCGCCATCCCGAAGCCGAGCGCCCAGAACGTCTTGCCGAACGGCATCGTCACTTCGCCGCCGTCCGCGAGCGCATTGAACAGCTTCAGGCCTTCGTCGACCGTCGCCGGGTTCAGCGACAGCGAGTAGCCGGCGTGCGCGGCGCCGGCCGGCTGGCTGCAGTCCCCGTCCGAGCACATGATCATCGAGTCGCCGATCGTGAAGCTCGCGTGCATCACCTTGTCGGCCATCTCCGGCGACATCGGGTAATCGGGATTCGGCGGTGCGTCCTTGAAGTGCATCTTGAACACCGTCTTCGCGCCGAGCGCCTTTTCGTAGAACTGAAGGGCTTCGTCGGCACGACCGTAGAACGTCAGGTACGGTTGAACTTGCATCGTTGTCTCCTGTGGGTCGGGCAGGCGGATCGGCGCCGGCTCGGGTACTGCGGGGATTGACCGGGACGGGCGCGACGGGATGCGGCCGCCGCACTCGTGACGTGGATTGTAGTGCGCGTGCTCGACGATGGAATGAAAAATAAAAACGGCCGCGAACAGGCAGTTCGCGGCCGTTCGTCGTGCCTGTTGACGGCTGTTGTCAGTCTTGCTGACAGATCAACCGACACCCGTCACGCACGCGCGATTCAGCGCAGCGCGTCGATCAGCTTCTCGAGCTTCACCGCGTCGGCGGCGAACACGCGGATGCCTTCGGCGAGTTTTTCGGTCGCCATCGCTTCGTCGTTCAACTGGAAGCGGAACGATGCCTCGTCGATCGCGACGCGCTCGGACGGCTTGTCCTGCAGCGTGTCCGGCGACAGCTTGCGGGCGACCGTCTCGTTGCTCTCCTGCAGCTTCTGCAGCAAATCGGGACTGATCGTCAGCAGATCGCAGCCGGCGAGCTCGGTGATCTGGCTCGTCGTGCGGAAGCTCGCGCCCATCACTTCGGTCTTGTAGCCGAACGTCTTGTAGTACGTGTAGATGCGGCGCACCGATTGCACGCCCGGATCGTTCGCGCCGCCGTCCTTCGCTTCATTCCATTCCGCGCCGGCCTGCTTCTTGTACCAGTCGTAGATGCGGCCGACGAACGGCGAGATCAGTTGCGCGCCGGCTTCCGCGCACGCGGCGGCCTGCACGAGCGAGAAAAGCAGGGTCATGTTGCACTTGATCCCTTCCTTCTGCAGCACCTCGGCCGCGCGAATGCCTTCCCACGTCGACGCGAGCTTGATCAGGATGCGCTCGCGGCCGACGCCGGCCGCTTCGTACAGCTTGATGAGCTCGCGACCCTTGTCGATCGAGCGCTGCGTGTCGAACGACAGGCGTGCGTCGACCTCGGTCGACACGCGGCCCGGGATCAGCTTCAGGATTTCGGTGCCGAATGCGATCAGCAGGCGGTCGATGATGAAATCGGTGCTTTCGTTGCGGTGATCGCGGACGGTTTTCTCGAGGATCGGCTTGTACGCATCCTTCTGGACGGCCTTCAGGATCAGCGACGGGTTCGTGGTCGCGTCCTGCGGCTTGTATTGCGCAAGCTGCTGGAAGTCGCCCGTGTCGGCGACGACGGTCGTGTACTGCTTCAGCTGGTCGAGTGCGGTAGTCATGGCGATTCGGAAGAAGAGCGCGGGGCGCCGGGTTCTCACGGGCCGCGCGAGCGCGGCGGCGAAGCGAAGCGGCGCCGGGCGCCGCTTCCGATCCATCATTTTAGGCCCGATTCGTGTCGGGCACGTTTTGGCGTGCCGGGCGCGCGCCGCGGCAGGCTGCGAGCCGCGTCACGCGGGGCGCCGCGCGTTCAGGATCACCTGCGTGACGACGCCCGCGACGAGCCCCCAGAACGCGGAGCCGATCGACAGCAGCGTGAGGCCCGAAGCCGTGACCATGAACGTGACGAGCGCCGCTTCGCGCTGCTTCACGTCCTGCATCGCGTTCGCGAGCCCGCTCATGATCGAGCCGAACAGCGCGAGCGCCGCGACCGACACGACGAGCGCCTTCGGCAGCGCCGCGAACAGCGCGGCGATCGTCGCGCCGAAGACGCCGGCGATCAGGTAGAACGTGCCGCACCACACGGCGGCCGTGTAGCGCTTCGCGTGATCCTCGTGCGCTTCCGGGCCCGTGCAGATGGCGGCCGTGATCGCCGCGAGGTTCACGCCGTGCGAACCGAACGGCGCGAGCAGCAGCGACGCGAGGCCGGTCGTCGCGATCAGCGGCGACGACGGCGTCGAATAGCCGTCCGCGCGCAGCACCGCGATGCCCGGCACGTTCTGCGACGCCATCGCGACGACGAACAGCGGAATGCCGATGCTGACGATCGACGCGATCGAGAACGCGGGCATCGTGAACACGGGCTGCGCGAGCGCGATGTGGAAGCGGCTGAAGTCGAGCAGCCCGAGGCCGCCGGCCACCGCCGTGCCGACGATCAGCGTCGTCGGAATCGCATAGCGCGGCGCGAGCCGCTTGACGATCAGGTAGGTGAAGAACATCGCGAGCACGAGCGCGGTCTGGAACTGCGCGGCGCGGAAGATCTCGATGCCGATCTCGAACAGGATGCCCGCGAGCAGCGCGGCCGCGATGCCGGCCGGAATCCGCTTCATCAGCGTGTCGAACAGCCCGCTCACGCCGACGGCCGTCAGCAGCAACGCGCACACGACGAACGCGCCGATCGCCTCGCGGTAGGGCACGCCGGGCAGCGACGCGATCAGCAGCGCGGCGCCGGGCGTCGACCACGCGACGACGACGGGCGCGCGAAAGCGCAGCGACAGGCCGATGGTCGTCAGCGCCATGCCGATCGACAGCGCCCAGATCCACGACGAGATCTGCGCGTCGGTGAGGTGGGCGGCGCGGCCGGCCTGGAACATCAGCACGAGCGAGCTCGTGTAGCCGGTCATCATCGCGACGAAGCCGGCGACGAGCGCGGACACGGACGTATCGGCGAAAAAGCGGCGGCCGCCGGCGCGGCTGGCGCTCGCGGTGGGCGAAAGGTTCATGCTCTCTCCGGGGCGGCCGCTCGGACGCGGCCTGGGTATCTGCGGGTGGGTGTCGTTACTTGCTGAGTGCGCGCATCGCGGTTTCGAGGCCCGCGAGCGTGAGCGGATACATGCG
The DNA here is from genome assembly GCF_020419985.1 of Burkholderia sp. AU32262. Lineage (NCBI taxonomy): Bacteria > Pseudomonadati > Pseudomonadota > Betaproteobacteria > Burkholderiales > Burkholderiaceae > Burkholderia > Burkholderia sp. AU32262. The sequence goes on along the minus strand of NZ_JAIZRS010000005.1, from coordinate 124,496 downwards.
CTGGCCGAGCACGTCGCGAATGATCGCGATCGATTGCCGGTATTCCCATAGCCGCTCGGGCTCCGGGTTCAGCCATGCATGGTGGGGGAACTGGTCGGCGAGACGGCGCAGCCACACGGCGCCGGCTTCCGGGTTGTTGTATTCGACCGAGCCGCCGGGCTGCAGCACCTCGTACGGGCTCATCGTCGCGTCGCCGACGAAGATCAGCTTGTAGTCGGGCGTGAACTTGTGCAGCACGTCCCACGTCGCGGTGCGCTCCGAGTGACGGCGGCGATTGTTCTTCCACAGATGGTCGTACACGCAGTTGTGGAAGTAGAAGAATTCGAGGTGCTTGAATTCGGCCTTCGCGGCCGAGAACAGCTCTTCGGTGCGCTTGATGTGGTCGTCCATCGAGCCGCCGACGTCGAGCAGCATCAGCACCTTCACGTTGTTGTGGCGCTCGGGCACCATCCGCAGGTCGAGCCGGCCGGCGTTCGCGGCCGTGCTGCGGATCGTGCCGGGCAGGTCGAGCTCCTCGGCCGCGCCTTCGCGCGCGAAGCGGCGCAGCCGCCGCAGCGCGACCTTGATGTTGCGCGTGCCGATCTCGACCGAATCGTCGTAGTCGCGGTAGGCGCGCGCCTCCCACACCTTCACCGCGGTGCGGTTGCCGTTCGACGGGCCGCCGATGCGCACGCCTTCCGGGTTGTAGCCGCCGTGCCCGAACGGCGACGTGCCGCCCGTGCCGATCCATTTGTTGCCGCCTTCGTGGCGTTCCTTCTGCTCGTCGAGCAGCGCCTTCAAGCGCTCCATCAGCTTGTCGAGGCCGCCCATCGCGTCGATCTGCGCCTTCTCCTCGGCCGACAGCTCGCGCTCGAGGCGCTTCTCGAGCCAGTCGAGCGGGATGTCGAACGCCTCGGACGGCAACGCGGACACGCCGTGGAAATACGCGCCGAACGCCTGGTCGAACTTGTCGAAATATTGCTCGTCCTTGACGAGCGTCATCCGCGCGAGGAAGTAGAACGCGTCGATCGACGGCGAGATCAGCCCGGCCTTCAGCGCTTCGAGCAGCGTCAGGTATTCCTTCACCGAGACGGGCAGCTTGGCTGCGCGCAGCGCGTAGAAGAAATTGAGCAGCATGGCCGGGCCTTCGCGGGTGAGGGGGATTACCGGTTGTGCCGGTTCATGTAGACGAGCCGTTCGAGCAGGCTCAGATCCTGCTCGTTCTTCAGCAGCGCGCCCGCGAGCGGCGGCACGATCTGCTTCGCGTCCGCGCCGCGCAGCGCGTCGGCCGGGATGTTCTCGGCGAGCAGCAGCTTCAGCCAGTCGAGCAGCTCGGACGTCGACGGCTTCTTCTTTAGGCCCGACACGCCGCGCAACTCGAAGAAGCTCTCGAGCGCCGCGCGCAGCAGTTCCTCGCGGATGTTCGGGAAGTGCACCGCGACGATCTTCTGCATCGTCGACGGGTCCGGAAACTGGATGTAGTGAAAGAAGCAGCGGCGCAGGAACGCGTCGGGCAGCTCCTTCTCGTTGTTCGACGTGATGATGACGAGCGGGCGGTGCTTCGCGCGGACCGTCTCGCGCGTCTCGTACACGTGGAATTCCATCCGGTCGAGCTCGCGCAGCAGGTCGTTCGGGAATTCGATGTCGGCCTTGTCGATTTCGTCGATCAGCAGCACGCTCGGGCGCTCGGCGTCGAACGCCTGCCACAGCACGCCCTTGACGATGTAGTTCGCGATGTCCTTCACGCGCGCGTCGCCGAGCTGCGAATCGCGCAGCCGCGATACGGCGTCGTATTCGTACAGGCCCTGCTGCGCCTTGGTGGTCGACTTGATGTGCCACTGCAACAGCGGCATGTCGAGCGCGGCGGCCACTTCCTCGGCGAGCATGGTCTTGCCGGTGCCGGGCTCGCCCTTGATCAGCAGCGGGCGTTGCAGCGTCAGCGCGGCATTGACCGCGAGCTTCAGATCGTCGGTGGCGACGTAGTGCGAGGACCCTTCGAAACGCATGGCGGCGCTCTTCTTCATCGGGAAAAAAACCCAGTATAAGTCAGAAGGGCTGTGCGGGCGGGCCGCGCCCGCGTATCGTTGCGGGGCTGTGGCGGGGCCCACCGGGGTGCCCGTATGGACGCGTTCCCCGCCGACGCGGTACAATCTGGCCGTTTTTTTTGGCCTGCGTGGCGACCGACAAGCAAAACGGCGCGGGCCGTTGCCGCTTCGGCGCCAGTTTCCCCTCAAGCTAGGTTACAAGAGCTATGAACAAATTCGTCGGCAAACACGTCGTTGTCGCAGCGCTCGTGGCGCTCGCGGGCAGCGCGCAGGCGGCCGGTGTGGTCGGCAACCCGAAGGACGGGGCGAGCAAGGCCGCCATGTGCATCGGTTGCCACGGCATCCAGGACTACCGCGCGGCGTACCCGGAGGTCTACCGGGTGCCTGTCCTCGGCGGCCAGAACCAGCAATACCTCGAGAACGCGCTGAAGGCCTACCGCAAGAAGGATCGTCACTTCCCGTCGATGAATGCGATCGCCGGCTCGCTGACCGACCAGGACATCGCGGATCTGTCGGCGTACTACGCCGCCCAGAAGGCCGACACGAAGGACAACCCCTACAAGTAAAGCGCGCGCCGCCGATCTCTCCGGCGGGACAGGAGCATTCATGAACAACGCATTCAAGACGGCGGCGGTTGCACTGGCGGCCGGCCTCGCGATCGGTACCGCGCACGCCGCGGACATCTCGAAGGGCAAGGAACTGGTCGAATCGCACAACTGCGCGGCCTGCCACGGCGCGCAGCTGAACAAGCCGATCAACGCCGAATATCCGCGCCTCGCCGGCCAGCACGCCGATTATCTCGTGTGGTCGATGCGCCAGTACCAGATGGGGCTGACGAACCCGCTGCTCGGTCGCAACAACGCGATCATGCAGGCGCAGGTCCAGAACCTGTCGGTCAGCGACATGAAGGACATCGCGGCCTACATCGAGTCGCTGAAGGAAACCGACCTCGTATTCAAGAAGTAAGCGCGACGGGCCTCACGGGCTCGCGCAGCAAGCATGCCCCGCCTCGGCGGGGTATTTTTTTGCCCGCTTCACGGGGCCGCCGGCGCGGGCCGGGGTGCCGGCCGGCGCACTCAGTCGCGCGACGCGCGGCGCAGGATGCGCTGCAGGTACGCGTCGGTATCGGGCGGCGTGTTCGTGCGCTGCGCCTCCCAGATCGTCTCGCCGAGGCATTCCATGATCGCGTGCTGCGCATCGTGGGTCGAGTCGAGCTTCGCGGCCAGCTTGTCGTGCGCGGCGCGGATGCCGGGCGGCTGGTCGATCGACAACTGCTCGCTGATCGCGAGGTGCATCGACAGGTGCAGGAACGGGTTCGTGCGGCCTTCCTCGGGCGTGTAGTTGCGCGCCGCCGCGCCGTCGGCGTCGGCCAGTTCGTCGTGGTATTCGGGATGCTCGACGATCCAGTCGGCTGCGATCGCTTCCAGCGGCGTCAGGATCTCGCCCGCGCGCTGTTTGCGCCAGGTCTCGGTGAAAAAGCGACGCACGTCGTCGCGGCTTGGATTGAACATGGTGGGAAAACGTCGTGATTCGGGCGGCGTCATGCCGCGTCGGGCATTGTACGCCGGCGCGGCGGACGGCGCTGGCGGTGGCCTCGGGCGGCTGGAGGCGGGCGGCACGGCGCGGGTCGTTGCGGCCGCCCGTCGCGCAACGGGTAAGCGCGGGCTAGGCTCGCCGCCGCCGCGCCGCTACACTCCGACGATTCCCGTCACGGCGCCTTGCTCGCCCGCTTTGACCATGACCGCCACCGTCCGCTCATCGTCCGCCGCCCTGCAGGGCGCGCTCTACGTCGCGTTGTCCGCCGCCGCGTTCGGCGCGATGGCGATTTTCGGCCGCTATGCGTACGCGGCCGGCGTCGACGTGCTCGGGCTGCTGATCGTGCGCTTCGCGATCGGCGGCGCGGTGCTCGCCGCCATCGCGCGGCAGCGCGGCGTCGCATGGCCGCGCGGCCGCGCGCTCGTGCCGCTCGTCGCGATGGGCGCGCTCGGCTACGTCGGGCAGTCGTTCTGCTATTTCAGCGCGCTGCAGCACGCGCAGGCGAGCCTCGTCGCGCTGCTGCTGTACCTGTATCCGGCGTTCGTCACGCTGCTGGCCGCGTGGTGGCTCGGCGAGCGGCTGACGCGCGCGAAGGCCGTCGCGCTGGTGCTGTGCGTCGCGGGTTCGGCGCTGATGGTCGGCGGCGGGCACGGCGAGCCCCTCGGGATCGCGCTCGCGCTGGCCGCCGCGGTGATCTACTCGCTGTACATCGTCGGCGGCACGAAGGCGACGCGCGGCGTCGATCCGCTCGCGACCACCGCGATCATCTGCCTGTCGGCCACCGCGACGCTCGTCGCGATCGCCGTCGTGCGAACGGCGGCGTTCGGCGCGCCGCCGCGGTGGCCCGCGACGGCCGGCGGCTGGGCATCGATGCTCGCGATCGCGCTGGTGTCGACGGTGGCGGCCATGCTCGCGTTCTTCGCCGGGCTCGAGCGGCTCGGGGCCGCGCGCACGTCGATGCTGTCGACGCTCGAACCGGTCGTGACGGTCGCGCTCGCGGCGCTGCTGTTCGGGGAAGCGTTGTCGCCGCTGCAGTGGGCCGGCGGTGTCGCGATCCTGGCGGCCGTGCTGGCGCTCGTGCGCGCGGGCGGCGCGGCCGCCGACGACGCGACGGCGACGTCCAACGCGTAGTCGGGAAGGGGGGCACGCCGCCGGCGCCGCGGCGACGCCGGCCGGTTGTCGCGCGTGGCCCGGGCGGCCGGCGCGGCGCGTCGATACGTCAGCCGCGGCTGATGCTCACTCGTTGGGCGGTGGCGTCTTCGGCCGGAATTCGCACAGCGGTTCGATCGCGCAGTGCCAGCATTCGGGCCGGCGGGCCTTGCACACGTAGCGCCCGTGCAGGATCAGCCAGTGATGCGCATCCTGCAGGAATTCCTTCGGCGTGAACTTCTCGAGCGCGGCTTCGACGGCCCGCACGTCCTTGCCCGGCGCGAGCCCGGTGCGATTCGCGACGCGGAAGATATGCGTATCGACCGCGATCGTCGGCTGGCCGAACGCGGTGTTCAGCACGACGTTCGCGGTCTTGCGGCCGACGCCCGGCAAGCCTTCGAGCGCCTCGCGATCGGCCGGCACCTCGCCGTCGTAGCGCTCGAGCAGGATCCGGCACGTCGCGACGACGTTCTTCGCCTTGGTGCGATAGAGGCCGATCGTCTTGATGTACTCGGTGACGCCTTCCTCGCCAAGCGCGACGATTTGTCGCGGGGTATTCGCGACCGGAAACATTTTCCGCATCGCCTTGTTGACCGACACGTCGGTCGCCTGCGCGGACAGCATCACGGCGATCAGCAGTTCGAACGGCGTCGAGTATTCGAGCTCGGTGGTCGGATGCGGATTGAGGCTCTGCAGCGTTTCGTAGATCGCGCGTCGTTTGCTGGCGTTCATGGAGCGTTCTGGTCGGGCGGCGTGGACGGGCCGTCCGGATCGTCGTTGCCTGCGTCGTTGTCGTGGTCGCCGCCGCCCGACGCGGCATCGGCGTCGCGCTGTGCCTGCTGTTCGGCGAGCCGCTTGCGGCGGGCCTCGGCCGCGTCGATCTGCGCCTGGACGGCCGCGCTCACGCCTTCGGTGTTCTTCGGCCCGGCGCCTTGCCCGGACAGTTCTTCCTTCTTCTTGCGCGCGCGTTCGAGTGCGGCGGCGATGATCGCGCGTTTCTTCGCTTCGGCGTCGTCGGCCGGCGCGGCGGCCGGCGCGCCTGGCTGCACGGCGGAGGGTTCCGCGGCCGGCTTCGCGGTACTCGCGGCGCGGCGAGCCGCGGCGCGCGCTTCGGCGGCCTCGCGCTCGCGACGCTGGCGCGCGAGCCGCAGATCGTGGCGCTCGCGCGCGGCGTCGGCCTGCTCCTGCGACCACGCATCCCAGCCCGTGCGATCGCCGGTCACCGGCAGCATCGCGATGCAGTCGACCGGGCACGGCGGCACGCACAGGTCGCAACCCGTGCACAGCGACGCGACGATCGTGTGCATCTGCTTCGGCGCACCGACGATCGCGTCGACCGGGCACGCCTGCATGCACAGCGTGCAGCCGATGCACAGGTTTTCGTCGATGAACGCGACCGCGCGCGGATGTTCGCTGCCGTTCACGGGGTTCAGCGGAATCACCGGCTTGCCGAGCAGGCGCGCGAGGCGCGCGATGCCCTCGGCGCCGCCGGGCGGGCACTGGTTGTAGTTCGCGTCGCCGGCGGCGATCGCCTCGGCGTACGGACGGCAGCCGTTATAGCCGCACTTCGTGCATTGCGTCTGGGGAAGCAGATCTTCGATGCGATCCGCGAGTGTTTTGGAATCGGTCACGGTGACAACAGGCTGACAACGGGCGCCGCGGCGCCGAATGGCTCTCGGCCGCGTCGGGCGCGGCCGGAAAGGTTTGCCAAAGCTCGATTATCGCCGATTTCCCGCATTGCGCTGGACGCCGTCTATGCGCATAATCGAACCGCTTTTTTGCAGGGGCTCAGCAGGAGGGTGGCCGCCCGCGGCGCGCCCGTTCCAGGGCGGCCGGCGCCGAGGCGGTGGGGGTGCCGGTCCGGATCAAGCGGCTCACATAGCAAAACGCCACCATGAATCAGCCAAAAATCAAAAGAGATCCTGAAGGTACGCGCCGCCGCATCCTGATGGCGGCTGCCGAAGAGTTCGCGAATGGAGGGCTGTTCGGCGCGCGCGTCGATCAGATCGCGCGCCGGGCCGAAACGAACGAGCGCATGCTCTATTACTACTTCGGCAGCAAGGAGCAGCTCTTCACCGCCGTGCTCGAACACGCGTTCTCCGCGCTGACGGAGGCCGAGCGCGTGCTGGATCTCGATGGCGTCGCGCCGGTCGAAGCCGTCACGCGGCTCGCGCATTTCGTGTGGGATTACTACCGCGACCATCCGGAGCTGCTGAGGCTCATCAACAACGAGAACCTGCACGAAGCGCGCTATCTGCACAAGTCGACGCGGATCCGCGAGATGATGTCGCCGATCGTCGCGAAGCTCGGCAACGTGCTGATGCGCGGCCAGAAGGCCGGGCTGTTCCGCAGCGACGTCGATCCGCTGCGCTTCTACGTGACGCTGTCGGGGCTCGGCTACTACATCGTGTCGAACCGCTTCACGCTCGCCGCGACGCTCGGCCGCGACTTCACCGATACCGACGAGCGCGCGGAGATGGTCCGGATGAACACCGAGGTGCTGCTCGCGTATCTGCTGCGGCGCTGACGCGACGCATGGAGGAGCCGGTGCGCCGCTGGTTCGCGGCCGCGCCCGGATAAGAAAACGCCGCCGTGCGCAAGCTACGGCGGCGTTTTTGCGTCGGAGCGGTGTGTCAGGCGGCCTTGCGGGCTCGCATGGCTTTGGTGCGCGGGCTGCCTGCCGCGCGCTTCGCGGCCGGCGCGGCCTTGGCGGCGGGCGCGACCGTCACGGCCGGCGCCTTCGCGCGCGTGCCGCGCGTGCGTTTGGCGGCGGTGGCGCGCACCGCCGTTTCCGGTTCCGGCTCCGGCTTGGCGGCCGGCACGACGCCGATCGCGGTCGCATCCTGCGCATCGACCGGCAACTTCGCCGCGCCGTTCTTCGGCTCCGGCGCATGCTCGCGAATGAAGTCGCGCAGTTGCGGATAGATGATCGTGCGCCAGCGGCGGCCCGAGAAGATCCCGTAGTGGCCGCACTTCTCGGCGGTCAGGCTGCGGCGATCGTCTTGCGGGATGCCCGTGCACAGCTCGTGCGCGACGTGCGTCTGGCCGCTGCCCGAGATGTCGTCGAGTTCGCCCTCGATCGTCATCAGTGCGGTGTGCTTGATGTCCTGCGGCCGCACGCGCTCGCCCTCGACGTCCCACGTGCCTTCCGCGAGCCGGAATTCCTGGAACACGACGCGGATCGTCTCGAGGTAATACTCGGCGGCCATGTCGAGCACCGCGTTGTACTCGTCGTAGAAGCGGCGGTGCGCTTCGGCGTCGTCCTCGTCGCCGCGCAGCAGGCTCTGGTAGAAATCCCAATGCGATTGCGCGTGCCGCTCCGGGTTCATCGCGACGAAGCCCGTGTGCTGAAGGAAGCCCGGATAGACCTGGCGGCCTTCGCCCGGATAGTTCGCGGGCACCGTGTGGATCACGTTGTTCTCGAACCACGAGGTCGAGTGCTGCGTCGCGAGCGAGTTCACGGAAGTGGGGCTGCGGCGCGCGTCGATCGGGCCGCCCATCATCGTCATCGTGAGCGGCGTGTCCTCGCCGCGGCTCGCCATCAGCGAAATCGCCGCGAGCACCGGCACCGTCGGCTGGCATACCGAGATCACGTGCAGGTTGCGCGCGCCGATGTGACGGATGAATTCCTGGATGTACGCGATGTAGTCGTGCAGGTGGAACGGGCCGACCTCGACCGGCACCATCCGCGCGTCGATCCAGTCGGTGATGTAGACCTTGTGATCCTGCAGCAGCGTGCGCACCGTGTCGCGTAGCAGCGTCGAGTGGTGGCCCGACAGCGGCGCGCAGACCAGCACGACCGGTTCGTCCTTCAGTTGCGTGACGGCGTCGGCGTCGTCCGAATAGCGCTTGAAGCGCAACAACCGGCAGAACGGCTTCTCGATGATCGTCTGCTCGACGATCGGGATGTTGTGGCCGTCCTTGACGATCTGGTGAATGTTGAATTCCGGCTTTTCGTAGTCCTTGCCGAGCCGATACATCAGCTCATAGGCGGCCGCCATCCGCGGTGCGCCGGGCATCAGCGAGAACGGGCTCGACGGATTCGCGAACGACTTCGACGCGGCCTGAGCCCAGGCCGTGAGCGGGCTCAGCATGGCCCGCTGGAATTCGTGCAATTGGTAAAGCATGCAGACTACTCCCGCGTGGGGGACGGTGCGCAAGGGCGGCGTGGGGCGTCGCGGCGTGCCGTGTGGGTCAGCGACCGGCCATGTTGCAATGCAGCCGGACAATCGTGTCGATCATATCGGACAACGATCGGTGTTGCAATGCAACATTCCCTCGGATTTTCATCAAAGCTTTGCGAATTGACGATCTCTGAACAAGGCTTCCCGACCGCCGCTCAGCGGCCGGTGGCCACGGCCGGCGCCGGCTGGCCGGCCGCGCGCGCCATCGCGTCTTCGTGGTGCATCAGGTTCATCGCGGTATGCACGAGCGCCACGTGCGAGAACGCCTGCGGGAAGTTGCCGACGAGCCGGCCGGCCACCGGGTCGTATTCCTCCGCGAGCAGCCCGAGGTCGTTCGACAGCGCGAGCAGCCGGCTGAATAGCCGATGCGCGTCGTCGATCCGGCCGAGCAGCGCGTAGCTGTCGACCAGCCAGAAGCTGCACGCGAGAAACGTGCCTTCGCCGGGCGGCAGGCCGTCGTCGTATTCGGTCGTGCGGTAGCGCATCACGAGCCCGTCGTGCAGCAATTCCCGTTCGATCGCATCGACCGTGCCGACGATGCGCGGATCTTCCGGCGGCAGGAAGCCGAGCTGCGGCAGCAGCAGCACGCTCGCGTCGAGCTCGTCGCTGCCGTAGCTCTGCGCGAACGCCTGCTTGCCTTCGTGCCAGGCGTTCGCGCAGACGTCCGCGTGGATGCGCTCGCGCAGCGCGCGCCAGCGGTCGAGCGAGCCGGGCAGCCGGAACATTTCCGCCGACTTGATCGCGCGGTCGAACGCGACCCACGCCATCACCTTCGAGAACGTGAAATGGCGGCGGCCGCCGCGCGTTTCCCAGATCCCTTCGTCGGGCTCCTGCCAGATCTTCTCGAGATGGTCGAGCAGCGCGCACTGCACGGACCAGACCGTATCGTCGGCCTGCAGGCCGCCCACGCGCGCGAGGTGCAGCGCGGCCATCACCTCGCCGAACACGTCGAGCTGGAGCTGGTTCGCGGCGCCGTTGCCGACGCGTACCGGCAGCGAATCCTGGTAGCCGGGCAGCCAGTCGAGCTCCATTTCCGGCAGCCGGCGCTCGCCGGCGATCCCGTACATGATCTGGATCTGCTCGGGTGAGCCGGCCATCACGCGGCCGAGCCACGTGCGCCATGCGCGCGCCTCGTCGTAGTAGCCGCCGCGCATCAGCGCGAGCAGCGTGATCGTCGCGTCGCGCAGCCAGCGGTAGCGGTAGTCCCAGTTGCGGTTGCCGCCGATCTTCTCGGGCAGCGACGTGGTCGGCGCGGCGACGATGCCGCCGGTCGGCTCGTACGCGAGCGCCTTCAGCGTGATCAGCGAGCGGCGCACGGCGGCCGCGTAGCGGCCCTGCACCTGGCAGCGGCCCGACCATTCGAGCCAGTAGTTCTCCGTGCGCGCGAGCATCGACAGCGGGTCGCGCGCGGGCGGCAGCCGCATGTGCGACGCCGCGTAGCCGAGCGAGAACGGCACGCGCTCGTCGGCGCGGACCGTGAATTCCGCGAGCGTATGGAGGTTCTTGCCGGTGAGCGGCACCGGCGTGCGCAGCACGACGGTATCGGGGCCGGCGATGGCCTTCATGCCGTCCTCGCGGGTCAGTTGCGTCACCCACGGAATCGAGAAACCGTAGTCGAAGCGCAACACGAGCTCCATGCGCATCTTCATCGTGCCGTGGCGGCCGACGACGATCCGCACCAGTTCGGACCAGCCGTTGCCGGGCGGCATGAAGTCGATCACGGTGACGGCGCCGTCGGCGCTTTCGTAATCGGTTTCGAGAATCAGCGTGTCGCCGCGGTAGCGGCGCGTCGTGTGCGTGATCGCGGCGTCGGCGGCCGGAGCAAGCAGCCAGCGGCCGTGCTCGGGCGTGCCGAGCAGCGCCGCGAAGCAGGCGCCCGAATCGAAGCGGGGCCAGCACAGCCAGTCGACGGAGCCGTCTTTTGCGATCAGCGCGGCCGTGTGGCCGTCGCCGACGAGGGCGTAGTCTTCGATCAGGGCGGGCATGGGCAGGCGATCCTTGGGTATTCGAATTCACAATGCGGACGTCGGCGGCCCGGACTTCACGCCCGGGCGCCGCGCCCCGTATACTCGGCCCGGCGGCGGAGCGCATGAACGGCCGGCGTTTCGTCCTATCTCAACACTTGAAGCGACTCGATGCAAGGAGGATTCAATGCCCAACCGTTTACGGGAGCGTGACGCACGCGCTTCGACACGAGGGTTCCCGCTTAGGTTCGCTCACTGGATGAAAGGTTTCGCGATCGTGCTTTCCCTGTCCGCGACCCATGCATTCGCGCAGCAATCGTCCGCCCCGGCCGACGGCGTCTACAACCTGCTCGTCGGCACCTATACGGCAGGCGGCAGCGACGGGATCTACGTTTACCGCTTCGACACCAGGACGGGCAGCGTCGCGCCGGTGTCGTCGGCGAAGACCGTGAATCCGTCGTATCTGTTGCCGAGCCGCGACGGTCGCACCGTCTACGCGGTCAACGAGCTGCCCGGCGACGACGGGCCCGCGACGCAGCGCGGCGGCGTCAGCGCGTTCCGCTTCGACGCGAAGACGGGTGCGCTCAGCTTCATCGACCGCGTATCGTCTGAAGGGAACGATCCTTGCTATCTCGCGCTGTCGCCGGACGGCAAGTACCTCGTCACCGCCAACTACTCGGTCGCGGCCGACCCGGGCGGCAGCTTCGCGGTGTTTCCGCTGCGCGACGACGGCGCGGCCGGCCAGGCCGTGCTGACCGTCCACCACGAAGGCACCGGGCCCGTGAAGGGCCGCCAGGACGGCGCGCACGTGCATTCGACGGTGTTTTCGCCGGACGGCCGCTACCTGTTCGTGCAGGATCTCGGCGCGGACAAGATCTACGGCTACCGCTACACGGTGGACGGCAGCCGCGGGCTGATCAGCCCGACCGACACGCGCTACACGCCGGTGAAGGCCGGCTCGGGCCCGCGTCACATGGTGTTCGGCGCCGACGGCCGCTTCGCGTACGTGACGAGCGAGCTCAACGCGTCGGTCGAGGTGTTCGGCTATCACGACGGCAAGCTGACGCCGGTCCAGACGGTGCCCATGACGGCGCCGGGCTTCAAGGGCAAGGTCGGCGGCGGCGCGATCCACCTGTCGCCGGACGGGCGCTTCCTGTACGTGAGCAACCGCGGCGACGCGAACGACCTCGTGATCTACGCGGTGAACAAGGCCGACGGCCGGCTCAAGCACGTCGGCCGCCAGTCGAGCCTCGGCAAGACGCCGCGCGAGTTCCTGATCGATCCGACCGGCAAGTGGCTGATCGTCGGCAACCAGGACAGCGACACGTTCTACGTGTTCAGCCGCGATGTCGAAACGGGGCAGCTCGGCGCGAATCCGCAGAAGGTCGCGGTCGGCAAGCCGGTCGACTTCAAGCTGGTGCCGGTCGAGCAGTAAAGCGCGGCCGATTCCCGGTCGATGCAGGAAGGGCGCTGCCGATGCAGCGCCCTTCGTATTTCGGGCAGCCGGTCGCGCGGCGTGCCCGTGTCGATGAATCGCGACGGGCGGGCCGCCGGCCTCAGTCGGCCGCGGCCGGCACGAGCACCTCGCGGCTGCCGTTGATGCCCATCGCCGATACGAGGCCCGCCGTTTCCATCTGCTCGACGAGGCGCGCCGCGCGGTTGTAGCCGATGCGCAATTGCCGCTGCACCGACGAGATCGACGCGCGCCGCGTGCGCACGACGAACGCGACGGCTTCGTCGTACAGCGGATCGGCTTCCGCATCCGGCGCGTCGCCGAACAGGTCCTGCGTCGCGCCGTCGGCGGCCGGGCCGTCGAGGATGCCTTCCTCGTACTGCGGCTCGCCGAACTGCTTCAGATACTCGACGATCCGGTGCACTTCCTCGTCGGCGACGAACGCGCCGTGCACGCGCTGCGGATAACCGGTGCCCGGCGGCAGGAACAGCATGTCGCCCATCCCCAGCAGCGACTCCGCGCCCATCTGGTCGAGGATCGTGCGCGAATCGATCTTCGACGATACCTGGAACGCGACGCGCGTCGGGATGTTCGCCTTGATGAGGCCGGTGATCACGTCGACCGACGGACGCTGCGTCGCGAGGATCAGGTGGATGCCGGCCGCGCGCGCCTTCTGCGCGAGGCGGGCGATCAGTTCCTCGATCTTCTTGCCGGCGACCATCATCAGGTCGGCCAGTTCGTCGATCACGACGACGATCAGCGGCAGCGTCGACAGCGGCTCCGGATCGTCGGGCGTCAGCGAGAACGGGTTGCCGATCTTCTTTTCCTTCGCTTGCGCGTCGCGGATCTTCTGGTTGAAGCCCGCGAGGTTGCGCACGCCGACGGCCGACATCAGCCGGTAGCGTTTCTCCATTTCGCCGACGCACCAGTTCAGCGCGTTCGCCGCGAGCTTCATGTCGGTGACGACCGGCGCGAGCAGGTGCGGGATGCCTTCGTAGACCGACAGTTCGAGCATCTTCGGGTCGATCATGATGAGCCGCACGTCTTCCGGCGTCGCCTTGTACAGCAGCGACAGGATCATCGCGTTGATCGCGACCGACTTGCCCGAACCCGTCGTGCCGGCCACCAGCATGTGCGGCGCCTTCGCGAGATCGGTGACGACCGGGTGGCCGGTGATGTCCTTGCCCATCGCGATCGTCAGTTGCGACGGCGAATGCTGGTACTGGCGCGATTCGAGAATCTCCGACAGGCGAATCATCTGGCGCTTCGCGTTCGGCAGTTCGAGGCCCATGCAGGTCTTGCCGGGGATCGTCTCGACGACGCGGATCGACGTGAGGCCGAGGCCGCGCGACAGGTCCTTCATCAGCCCGACGATCTGGCTGCCGCGCACGCCGAGCGCGGGTTCGATCTCGAAGCGCGTGATCACGGGGCCGGCCGATGCGCCGACCACCGTCACCGGCACCTTGAATTCCTGCAGTCGCTGTTCGATCACCTGCGCGGTTTGCGCAAGGTGTTCCTCGGTGATCGTTTCGACGTCGTCGGACGCAGGCTCGAGCAGGTCGAGCGTCGGCAGTTCGACGTTGAACGACGCAGGTGCGTGGAATTCGAACGCGTTCGGGCGCGGCTGACGGGCGGGGGCCGGGGCCGGTTCGGTGGCCTCGATCGCCTGGGTGGCCGGTGCGCCGATCGGTGCGACAGTGGGCGGTGTCGGCGCGGCAACGACGGCCGCAGGCGGATGCGGGAGGTTCGCGCCGGGGAGGGCCGTAGCCGGCGGTGCCGTGATCGGCGCCTCGGTCACGTCGTGCGACATGGACCAGCCCGACGACGTGGCGGCAGCGGCGGGCGGTGTCGTGAACGTCCGCGTTGCGACCGTGGCAGGGACGAACGCGATCGACGGGGCCTGCGTCGCGGTGGGCGCATCGATCGACATCAGCGGTCCGGTTGCGGCGGCAGGCAAGCCCGTGACCGGGTGAGCCGGCGTGGCGGCGAGCGCGGCTGTCGGCGCGATCGCGCTGAAGGATGGCGACGTCGTGGCGGAAACGGCCGGCGACGCGGGAAGGGCGATGGCCGGCTGCGGAGCGGCTGCGCCGGGTGAGCCGGATGAGCCGGATGGAGCGGACGTCGTCGTACCGGTCGAGGTGGTCGTCGTGTCGGCTGGACGCGTCGATGCGGGCGCGGAAGACGGCGCCGCGATCGGCGTGGTTGCGGAAAGCACGGGCGCCGACGTTCCGGCGATCGACGAAGAGGGCAGGGCGGCGAACGGGACGGTACCGTCGGCGGGCTTCACGTCGGCGTGCGCATCGGCGGCACGTTCAGGCACGTGGGCCGGTGCGGCGCGATCGATGACAGGCGCCGGTTGCGTGTCGTCCTTGTCGTCGGTATCGGGCGATCCGGCCGGATGGCGGGTGGCCGGGTCGCGAACCGCCGTATCGTCTGCCTGCGCGGAGGCGGGATCGGCGGATTCCGATCCCGCGGTGTCCGCCAGCGGTTCGGCGACCGGATTCCCGGTCGACACGTCGAAGGCGGAAGCCGGCGGGCTGGCGACGTCTTCCCACGGCGCGACGTCGACGGGCGTGTCGAACGAAGGCGCGGCGGCGATCCCGAATGCCGGCGCGGCGGGCGCATCGTCGACGGGAGGGATCTCGTCGTCGGCACGAGGCGAAAACACGCGATCGTCGACGCGGGTATCCGGCAGCGCGTGCGGGGTGGTGTCATCGAACGACGGGGTGGGCGAATCGCCGACCGGAGCCTGTGTCATGCCGGATTCCGCCGGCATGAAGGCGTCGAGCACGATCGGCGCGGTGTCGTCATGCGCAGGTGCGGCTTGGTGTTCGGCCGGGACAGGGATGTCCTGCGCTGCGATGCCGTGCGTCGCGGAGACGAACGCGTCCGACACAGCCGCCGCTGCCGGCGCGGCCACGCCACCTGCTGCCGCGGCTACGCCAGCAGCGGCTGCGGTAGCGGTTGCCGCGTGCGTCGCGTCGGCCGGCTGCGCGCCGCCCAGCGTCGCCCATTGCGCGGTGCTGGCTTCGATCGCGCGCAGCGTGTCGTGAACGCTCGGCGCAGGCGTGATCGGCGCGGCCGGTTTTTCCGTCCACGCATAGAGCGGCGCGCGTGCCGGCGCAGGCGGCGCCGGGCGGCGTCGTGTCGCGTCCGGCGGCAGGCCGGCTGCCGCCGTGCCGGCGGCCGGACGCACCGGCGGACGCTGCGGTTGCGTACTGGCCGGTCGCGGCGCGACCGTGGCGCGCGGCGTAGTCTGCGTGAGCGCGGCGGTGGCCGGCCGCGCGGCGGTCGGACGCGGCCGGACGGGTTCGAATCTCGCCGGAAGCGGAGCGGGCGCGGGGCGCGGCACTTGCGCGTTCGCCGCGGCGCGCGCGAGGCTGGCGGTGCTGCCGGTGGTCGGCGGCGGCATCGCGCTGGCCGGGATCGGCGCGGGCGGCGCCGGTGTGCGTTGCGGCGCGGCGGGCTTCAGCCAGCCCGACGGCGCGACGGGCTCCGCAAGCGGGCGCGGCGGCGTCTTGCTGCGCGGCTTCGGTCGCGCCTGCGGATCGGGCTTCCACACGGTCGGGCGCGAATACCGGCCGTTCTGGCGCGGCGCCATCGAGTTCACGGTGTGCGCGGTGGTCGGCTGCACGACGTCGTCGTCGCGATGCAGCGCACTGCGCGGCAGATCGGCGATCCCGCGCGCGTCGTCGTCGCCGCCGTCGCGCGACAGCTTGACGCCGAACGACGTGTCGACCCACGCGGCGAACTGCCGCCAGCCGATGCCGGTCAGCCAGGGCAAGCCGGCGAACAACAGCACGACCATCGCGACCGGCGTGCCGAT
The DNA here is from genome assembly GCF_020419985.1 of Burkholderia sp. AU32262. Lineage (NCBI taxonomy): Bacteria > Pseudomonadati > Pseudomonadota > Betaproteobacteria > Burkholderiales > Burkholderiaceae > Burkholderia > Burkholderia sp. AU32262. The sequence continues at coordinate 108,360 of NZ_JAIZRS010000005.1, read as the reverse complement.
CGGGCCGAGCACGCGGGCGAAGCCGGTCGAGAACGCATGGCCGAGCGCGTTCGTGTCGGGGCCGGACAGCGGGCTCGTCAGCGTGCAGCTGGCGACGAATACCGCGGCGAAGCCGAGCCACAGGCGAATCGAGCCGCGGCCGGCGAGCCCGCCGCCGCCGGGCAGCATCGCCTGGACGAGACGCCAGAAGAGAAGGAGGAACCAGACGGCGGAGATGCCGAACCAGCCGAAGACAACCGTGTGCATGCTTTGAAACAGGAGTGGGGAGGGGCGCGCGGGGCGCGACCCGCCGAGTTTAACCGGCCGGCGAACAAGACTCTAACGCGGCGTGATTCCGATTCACGCCGCGCGACGCACGTGGGTGGCACATGCGCGTGGCGCGCCACGCGAAGGCGGTCGGTCGGCCTTCGCGCGCGCCGGGCGTCAGGGGCTCCGGTGCGTGAACGTCAGCGTCGCGCCGGCCTCGGTCACGATCTGCAATTGCTGCGGCGCGCGCATCTGCACGCCGGTCTTCGCGATGTGGGCGAGCGCGTCGAGGTACGCGGCTTCGAGCTGGCCGCCGAGCGTGTTCGGGCAGGCCATTCGCGTGCCGGCGAGCGGGCCGAAGCTCAGCACGCCATTCTTGATCGCATAGGTGCCCATGTAGCGGTTGCAGCCCGAGAACCCGCTCGCGCGCCGGATGCCCGAATCGGTCGACAGCGCGAGCTTGATCGGCTCGCCGTTGTCGCCGTGCGGGATCGCGCGTTGCGTGCCGTCGGCGTTCACCCAGCGGGTGAGCTCCCAGCTCGTGTCGTCGAGCAACTGGACGGCGGCGGGGTTGTACGGGTCGGGTTCGGGGGCGGCGGAATCGGGATGGGTCGGCATCGCGCAGGCGGCGAGAAGCGTGGCAAGCGTCAGCGCGCAAAGCGGCGCGCGCAACGGACGAAACAGGCCGGTGCGTGCGCGTGCGGCCGCGGACAGGTGGGACATGAGCCTCGTTCCTCTTCGGATTCTGATCAAGGCGTAAGAGTAACGCACCCGCCCCGCGGCAGGCGAGCCGACACTTCGCGCGTGAAAACGTTCGCGGGCCGCCCACCGGCCTCGCACGACGACGCGCCGGCGCGGCCAAACCGCCCGAACCGGCCCGGATGCCCGTGTTAACATCGAAGCCGTTTTCGTCCTCCAACAGAACCAGCGGGAAATCACATGCAGATCGGTCAGCGGCTCGGTACGCCGCTTTCACCCTCGGCCACGCGCGTCATGCTGCTCGGCGCGGGCGAACTCGGCAAGGAAGTCATCATCGCGTTGCAGCGTCTCGGCGTCGAAGTCGTCGCGGTCGATCGCTATCGGGACGCACCGGGCCACCAGGTCGCGCATCGCGCGCACGTGATCGACATGACGGACCCGGCCGCGCTGCGGGCGGTCGTCGAGGCCGAGCGTCCGCACCTGATCGTCCCCGAGATCGAGGCGATCGCCACCGACGCGCTCGCGGCGATCGAGGCGGCCGGCCTCGCCGAGGTGATCCCGACCGCGCGCGCGACGCAGCTCACGATGAATCGCGAAGGGATCCGCCGGCTCGCGGCCGAGGAACTCGGCCTGCCGACCTCCCCGTATGCGTTCGCGGATTCGTTCGAAGCGTTCAGCGCGGCCGTCGCGAAGATCGGCATGCCGTGTGTCGTGAAGCCCGTGATGTCGTCGTCGGGCAAGGGGCAGTCGGTCGTGAAGACCGAGGCCGACGTGAAGCCGGCGTGGGACTACGCGATGGCCGGCGGGCGTGTGAACCACGGCCGCGTGATCGTCGAGGGCTTCGTCGATTTCGACTACGAGATCACGCAGCTGACCGTGCGCGCGATCGACCCCGCGACGCTCGACACGCGTACCTATTTCTGCGAGCCGGTCGGCCACGTCCAGGTGGCGGGCGACTATGTCGAATCGTGGCAGCCGCAGCCGATGAGCGCGGCGGCGCTCGAGAAGTCGCGCGAGATCGCGCACAAGGTGACCGAGGCGCTCGGCGGGCGCGGGCTGTTCGGCGTCGAGCTGTTCGTGCGCGGCGACGACGTCTGGTTCTCCGAGGTGAGCCCGCGGCCGCACGATACGGGCCTCGTCACGCTGGCATCGCAGCGCCAGTCGGAATTCGAGCTGCACGCGCGGGCGATTCTCGGGCTGCCGGTCGATCCGGCGCTCGGCACGCCGGCTGCGTCGGCGGTGATCTACGGCGGGCTCGACGAGCGCGGGATCGCGTTCGAAGGCGTGCGCGACGCGCTCGCGGTGCCGGGCGCGGACCTGCGCCTGTTCGGCAAGCCGGAAAGTTTCGCGAAGCGGCGCATGGGCGTCGCGCTGGCGACCGGCGCGACCGTCGACGAAGCCCGCGAACGCGCGAAGCGCGCTGCCGCGGCCGTGCGGCCCGTGTCGGCGCGCTGACGGAACGAGGAGCGGACGATGGCGTCGAGGTGGTTGCGTATCGGAAAGCTGGGCGCCGCGCTGGCGCTTGTCGCGAGTCTCGCCGGCTGCGGCCTGGCGGCCGCGCCGTGCCGCGTGGCGTCGGCGGGCCTCAAGATCGTGCCGCTCGTCGGCCATGTCGCCGCGGCGCCGACCGATGCGTGCGCGGATGTGATCGATCCCTGATTTCGGCCGCCGACGTGCCTTCCCGTCAACCGTATGGACAATCACCCCGCGCGCCGCGATGGCGCGTTTCCACCGTCTCGTGAGAGGACCTGCATGATTCGCTACACCCTCGCCGCGCTTGCGCTTGCCGGCGGTGCCGTTTCCGTCGCGCATGCCGCGCGATTGACCATCGAAGAGATCGACGCCGACACGCGCCAGCAGGTCGTCTACCAGTGCGCGAACCAGAAGCAGCCGGTGCGCGTGTCGTACTGGCTCGCGGGCAACGGCCAGAGCTTCGCGCTCGTGCCGGTCGACGGCAAGCGGTTGCTGTTCGTCGACACGGTGTCGGCGTCGGGCGCGCGCTACCAGGCCGGCCGCTATACGTGGTGGACGAAGGGCAAGGAAGCGACGCTGCGCGACGAGATCGCCGACCCGAAGTCGCCGCCGCTGCTGGGCGACTGCGTGCAGGTCGAGAAGAAAAAGAAGCAGGGCTGAGCGGCGGGCGCGGTTGCGGCACGCATTCGCGTATTCGCGCGTCGTGACGGCTGTCAGGCTGAAGGCCCGGTACGCGGATGGGCGGCGGACCGACTGGTACGAGGCTTCGGCATCGAACCCCCATTCTTGTTTACTGCCCGATACGGATAACCCGAGCGGGCGACCGTTCGCCCGCACGGGCTGGGGCAGTCCCGCCGCGCGAACTGCCGCCGCGGCCGTTCGCGGCGTTGTCGCGGACAGATTCCCGCACGGTGCTACAATACGGCCCTTTCCGCCGGCATTCGCGCCGAACGGAGTCCGCACGGCCTGGCGTCCAGCGTTCGCATTGAACCGGTCCCAAGCGCCAGAGCGGCGCCGCGCGGCGCGCCGCGGCTCCGTCTATTTCCGAATTGTGATGAGCGCAGGCCCGGCCGGCCTGACGCACGATGTCCCCGCCGCGCCTTTTGAGCGAAACGCCACCATGTCCGATTCTGTCGCCAAGCCCGTCGACGCAACCTTCGATCAATTCGGCCTTGCCGCCGATATCCTGAAAGCCATTGCGGAGCAGGGTTATACGACGCCGACGCCGATCCAGGCGCAGGCCATTCCGGTCGTGCTCGCCGGCCGCGACGTCATGGGCGCCGCGCAAACGGGCACCGGCAAGACCGCGAGCTTCTCGCTGCCGATCATCCAGCGCCTGCTGCCGCAGGCCAACACGAGCGCGTCGCCGGCGCGCCACCCCGTGCGTGCGCTGATCCTCACGCCAACCCGCGAACTCGCCGACCAGGTCGCCGCGAACGTGCACGCGTATGCGAAGCACACGCCGCTGCGCAGCGCGGTGGTGTTCGGCGGCGTCGACATGAACCCGCAATCGGCCGAACTGCGTCGCGGCGTCGAGATCCTGATCGCGACGCCGGGCCGCCTGCTCGATCACGTGCAGCAGAAGACGGCGAACCTCGGCCAGGTGCAGATCCTCGTGCTCGACGAAGCCGACCGGATGCTCGACATGGGCTTCCTGCCCGATCTGCAGCGCATCCTGAACCTGCTGCCGAAGGAGCGTCAGACGCTGCTGTTCTCGGCCACCTTCTCGGGCGAAATCAAGAAGCTCGCGTCGACCTACCTGCGCAATCCGCAAACGATCGAGGTCGCGCGCAGCAACTCGACGAACGCGAACGTCACGCAGATCGTCTACGACGTCGCCGAAGGCGACAAGCAGGCGGCCGTCGTGCAGTTGCTGCGCGATCGCGGCCTCAAGCAGGTGATCGTGTTCTGCAACAGCAAGATCGGCGCGAGCCGCCTCGCGCGCAATCTCGAGCGCGACGGCGTGGTCGCGTCGGCGATTCACGGCGACAAGACGCAGATCGAGCGGATGCAGGCGCTGGACGCGTTCAAGCGCGGCGAGATCGAGGCGCTGGTCGCGACCGACGTGGCCGCGCGCGGCCTCGACATCGCCGAGCTGCCGGCCGTGATCAACTTCGACCTGCCGTTCAGCGCGGAAGACTACGTGCACCGGATCGGCCGTACCGGCCGCGCGGGTGCGACGGGCGATGCGCTGTCGCTGTGCAGCCCGAACGAGCGCAAGCAGCTCGCCGACATCGAGAAGCTGATCAAGCGTCCGCTCGAAGTGCAGACGCTCAAGCTCGACAAGCCGGCGCGCCATCGTCACGACGATCGTGGCGGCGAGCGCGGTGGTGAACGCAACAGCGAGCGCGGTGGCGAGCGGGGCGGCCGGCGCGATCGCGACGAGCATCGCGGCGCATCGGCTCGCCGGTCGGGCAGCGCCGAGCGCGGCGGCCATCATCGCCGCCACGAAGCGCCGGTCGACGACTTCTTCCTGAAGCCGTACGAGCCGCAGGCGTCGGCGAAGCAGCCCGACGACGCGCAGCCCGCGCAGCAGCCCGAGAAGAAAGGGCCGAAGCGGCAGGTCGCCGCGCTGCTCGGCGGGTTCGGGATGCCGCGCAAGCCGTCGGCGTAAGCCGGGCGGAGCGGCGGGGGGCGGCGCGTGAGCGCTGCCGGCAAGCGGGCACATGCGACGAACATGTGCCCGTTTTTCATTGGGTGACGCGATCGGGGCGGGGTGGCGTGCGAGGCGGGGCTATTGCTTGCCGCGCGGGGCGGATCTTTTGGTGCCGTGTCGTCGCCAGGCGTGACGGTCATGCTTCCGTCACGTCGTCACGCGATCGGATTAGAGGCCGACTGACGCGCGAGCGTAGTCGGGCACGCGCCGGTGTCCCGCAGGCGACTCAACCCGCGCGCGGGCCGAAGCGACGCGCCCACGCATCGGTCGCGGCCGCGTAGAAGGACGCCATCGTATTGCCCGGTAGATCGCCATCGTCCGCCAAACCGAGATGCGCGGCCGCGGCCCGCAGCGCCGGAAGCGGATCGTTGCGTTCGAGCGCCGTCGCGCCCGTCTGCTTGCTGAGCTTTTCGCCGTTCGCATCGACCACGACGGGTACGTGCAGATACGCGGGAGTCGGCACGCCGAGGCAGCGCTGCAGGTAGATCTGGCGCGCGGTCGAATCGAGCAGGTCGGCGCCGCGCACGACATGCGTGATACCGGCATCGGCATCGTCGACGACGACCGCGAGTTGATACGCCCATTGGCCGTCCGCGCGTTTGAGCACGAAATCGCCGACTTCGGTCGCGAGGTTCTGCGCTTGCGTGTGCTGCCAGCGATCGTCGAACGTGACGAGCGCGTCGCTGCCGTCCGGCACGCGCAGCCGCCATGCGCGCGCGGGCTTGCCGTGCAGGCCGGTGCGGCAGGTGCCCGGATAGGCGAGCGTCGTGTGGCGTTCGTGGGCCGCGCGCAGCGAATCGGCGATCTCCTTGCGCGTGCAGCCGCACGGATAGACGAGCCCCGCCGCGACGAGCCGCTCGAGCGCGGCCGTGTAGGCCGCATCGCGCGTGCTCTGCCAGACGGGCGGCGCGTCGGGCGTCATGCCGAAATGGGCGAGCGTCGCGAGGATGTCGTCGGCCGCGCCGGGCACCGTGCGCGGGCCGTCGAGATCCTCGATGCGCACGAGCCACGTGCCGCCGTGCGCGCGCGCGTCGAGCCAGCTCGCGAGCGCGCCGACCAGCGAGCCGAAGTGCAGCGGGCCGGTGGGCGACGGCGCGAAGCGGCCGCGATAGCCGTGATTCATCGGCGGGGCGCGACGAGACGTGGCGAGGCGCGCCGTTACGCGGCGCTGGCTGCCTGCACGCAGGCCGGGCACGACTTGCCCGGCACGTAGCTCGGCGACTGTTGCGCTTGCGGCGTGACGACCGCGCGGCACGCGAAGCACGTGACGTTCGCGGTGGGCTGGAGCTGCGGATTCAGCGCGGTGCGGTAGTCGAACACGAAGCAGTCGCCGTGATAGTGCGCGCCGCCGACTTCCTCGAAGTACTTCAGGATCCCGCCTTCGAGCTGGTACACGTTCTCGATGCCGATTTCCTTCATGTGGATCGCGGCCTTCTCGCAGCGGATGCCGCCGGTGCAGAACGACACGACCGTCTTGCCTTCGAGGTCGGCGCGGTGCGCGTCGATCACTTCCGGGAATTCGCTGAACTTGTCGATCCGGTAGTCGAGCGCGTTGTCGAACGTGCCGACGTCGACTTCGAACGCGTTGCGCGTGTCGAGCATCACGACCGGGCGCCCCGTGTCGTCGTGGCCGCGGTCGAGCCACGCCTTGAGCGTGCGCGCGTCGACGAACGGCGCGCGGCCGAGTTCCGGCTTGATCGCGGGCTTCTTCATCGTGATGATCTCGCGCTTCAGGCGCACGAGCATGCGGCGAAACGGCTGCGAGTCGGACAGGCTTTCCTTGAACTGCAGCGTCGCGAACTTGCCTTCGAACAGCGGATCGTGGCGGATGTATGCGATGAATGCGTCGGTGGCTTCGCGCGTGCCGGCGATGAACAGGTTGATGCCTTCCGGCGCGAGCAGGATCGTGCCGCGCAGGCCCAGTTCGTTGCAGCGCGCGGTGACGAGCGGGCGCCATTGCTCGTTCGCGTCGAGCGATACGAAGTGGTAGGCGGCGAGGTTGACGATGGTCATGATGGTCCGACGGGAAAACGGCCGCACGCGGCCCGCAAAAAAGGGTGCGAAGCCGGGGCGTTGATTCGAAAAACCGTATTATCCCGCAAACGACGCCGGCATCGGTATCTGGCCGAACGGCCAGCCGCGCGACGCGTCGCCGCGTGCATCGGCCGAACGGCCAACGCGGGCATTTTTTGGGCAGCCCGCGCGGCGGGGCGGCTACAATAGCGCCCATGTCAGATCCTCGCTTCGTCCATCTTCGCGTTCACTCCGAATTCTCGATTGCCGACGGCATCGTGCGCATTGACGACATCGTCAAGGCGGCGGCCGCGGACGGCCAGGGCGCGCTCGCCCTCACCGATCTCGGCAATGCATTCGGCCTCGTCCGTTTCTACCAGGAAGCCCGCGGCAAGGGCATCAAGCCGATCGCCGGTTGCGACGTCTGGATCGCCAATCCGGACGACCGCGACAAGCCGTCGCGGCTGCTGCTGCTGGTCAAGGACAAGGTCGGTTACCTGAATCTCTGCGAGCTGCTGTCGAAGGCGTGGCTCACGAACCAGTACCGCGGCCGCGCGGAACTCGACGCGAGCTGGCTCGACGGCGAGCTCGCGCAGGGGCTGCTCGCGCTGTCGGGCGCGCAGCAGGGCGATATCGGGCTCGCGCTGGCCGCCGGCAACGAAGAAGCCGCGCGCCGTCACGCCGCGCGCTGGGCGAGCGTATTCCCGGGCGCTTTCTACATCGAGCTGCAGCGTTACGGCCAGCCGGGCGCCGAGGCGTACATCCAGCAGGCCGCGACGCTCGCCGCGTCGCTGAAGCTGCCGGTCGTCGCGACGCACCCGACGCAGTTCATGACCGACGACGATTTCACCGCGCACGAGGCGCGCGTGTGCATCTCGGAAGGCGACATCCTCGCGAACCCGCGGCGGCAGAAGCGTTTCACGACCGACCAGTATTTCCGCACGCAGGACGACATGGTCGCGCTGTTCGCCGACCTGCCGTCGGCGATCGCGAACACGGTCGAGATCGCGAAGCGCTGCAACCTGAAGCTCGAGCTCGGCAAGCCGAAACTGCCGCTGTTCCCGACGCCGGACGGCATGTCGCTCGACGACTACCTGGTCCAGCTGTCGAAGGAAGGGCTCGAGACCCGCCTCGCGCAGTTGTATCCGGTCGAAGCCGAGCGCGACGCGCAGCGCGACACGTACTACAAGCGCCTCGAATTCGAGTGCGGGACCATCACGAAGATGGGCTTCCCCGGCTACTTCCTGATCGTTGCGGACTTCATCAACTGGGCGAAGAACAACGGCGTGCCGGTCGGGCCGGGCCGCGGCTCGGGCGCCGGCTCGCTGGTCGCGTACGCGCTCGGCATCACCGACCTCGATCCGCTGCGCTACAACCTGCTGTTCGAGCGCTTCCTGAACCCCGAGCGCGTGTCGATGCCCGACTTCGACATCGACTTCTGCCAGCACGGCCGCGATCGCGTGATCCAGTACGTGAAGGAGAAATACGGCGCGGACGCCGTGTCGCAGATCGCCACGTTCGGCACGATGGCCGCGAAGGCGGCCGTGCGCGACATCGGCCGCGTGCTCGACCTCGGCTACATGTTCACCGACGGTGTCGCGAAGCTGATTCCGTTCAAGCCCGGCAAGCACGTGACGATTGCCGACGCGATGAAGGAAGAGCCGCAACTGCAGGAGCGCTACGACCACGAGGACGAAGTCCATCAGTTGCTCGATCTCGCGCAGCGCGTCGAGGGCCTCACGCGTAACGTCGGGATGCACGCGGGCGGCGTGCTGATCGCGCCCGGCAAGCTGACCGATTTCTGCCCGCTGTACACGCAGGGCGACGACGGCGGCGTGGTCAGCCAGTACGACAAGGACGACGTCGAAGCCGTCGGCCTCGTGAAGTTCGACTTTCTGGGGCTCACGACGCTGACGATCCTCGACTGGGCCGAGCGCTACATCCGCCGCCTCGATCCGTCGAAGGCCGACTGGTCGCTCGCGCAGGTGCCGCTCGACGATCCGGCCTCGTTCCAGATCCTGAAGAAGGCCAACACGGTCGCGGTGTTCCAGCTGGAAAGCCGCGGGATGCAGGGCATGCTGAAGGATGCGCAGCCCGACCGCTTCGAGGACATCATCGCGCTCGTGTCGTTGTACCGTCCGGGCCCGATGGACCTGATCCCGAGCTTCTGCGCACGGAAGCACGGGCGCGAGAAGGTCGACTATCCGGATCCGCGCGTCGAACCCGTCCTGAAAGAGACCTACGGCATCATGGTCTATCAGGAGCAGGTGATGCAGATGGCGCAGATCATCGGCGGCTACTCGCTCGGCGGCGCCGACTTGCTGCGTCGCGCGATGGGCAAGAAGAAGCCCGAGGAGATGGCCAAGCATCGCGAGATCTTCGCCGAGGGTGCGGCGAAGAACGGCCTCACGCGCGAGAAGTCCGACGAGATCTTCGACTTGATGGAGAAGTTCGCGGGCTACGGCTTCAACAAGTCGCACGCGGCCGCGTATGCGCTGCTCGCGTATTACACCGCGTGGCTGAAGGCGCACCATCCGGCCGAATTCATGGCGGCCAACATGACGCTCGCGATGGACGACACCGACAAGGTGAAGATCCTGTTCGACGATTGCGTGTTGAACAACCTCGTCGTGCTGCCGCCGGACATCAACGCATCGCATTACCGTTTCGAGCCGGTCGCGGAAGCCGACGGCAAGCGCTCGCGCACGATCCGCTACGGCCTCGGCGCGGTGAAGGGCAGCGGCCAGAACGCGATCGAGGAAATCCTGCGGGCCCGCGAGGAAAAGGCGTTTACCGACCTGTTCGACTTCTGCGAGCGGATCGACCGGCGCGTCGTCAACCGCCGCACGGTCGAGGCGCTGATCCGCGCCGGCGCGTTCGATTCGCTGAACCCGAACCGTGCGCAGTTGATCGCGTCGGTGCCGCTCGCGATGGAAGCGGCCGACCAGGCCGAAGCGAACGCGATGCAGGCCGGCCTGTTTGACATGGGCGCCGAGTCGCCGCATGCGCACGCGCTCGTCGACGAACCCGCGTGGGACGACAAGCGCCGTCTACAGGAAGAAAAGGGCGCGCTCGGCTTCTACCTGTCCGGCCACCTGTTCGACGCGTATCGCGACGAAGTGCGCCGCTTCGTGCGGCAGAAGGTCGGCGACCTGAAGGAAGGGCGTGACAAGCTCGTCGCCGGCATCATCGCGTCGCTGCGCACGCAGATGACGCAGCGCGGCAAGATGCTGATCGCGCTGCTCGACGACGGCTCGGGCCAATGCGAGATCACGATCTTCAACGAACAGTTCGAGGCGAACAAGGCATTGTTCAAGGAGGACGAGCTGCTGATCGTGCAGGGGCAGGCGCGCAACGACGCGTTCACCGGCGGCATTCGCTTCACGGCCGATACCGTGATGGATCTCGAACGCGCACGCAGCCGCTATGCGCAGGCCGTGCGGCTGACGATGAACGGCAACGCCGACGCGCTCGCGCTGCGCCGTGTGCTCGAGCCGCATGTGGCGAAGGACGAGCCGGCCGCCGCGAACGCGGTCGAAGCGCCCGCGCCGCGCGGCGGCGGACGCGATGGCGGTCGCCGCCCGCAGGCGCCGCTGCCGAACGGGCTGGCGGTGCAGATTCACTACAGCAATGCGCGCGCGCAAGGCGAAATGCGTCTGGGCGACGCATGGCGCGTGAAGCCGAGCGACGTGCTGCTGGCGGAGTTGCGAGCGGCGTTCGACGGCAGCGTCGTCGAAATCACGTACTGATCGCGTTCCACTTCGACGGCTGTCGCCTATGCACGGCCCGTCGCATCGCCATCGTGCGGTGCGGCGGGCCGTTTTGACGAGCGCGGGCAGGCGGGTCTTGGGCTGCCCATCCGGACGCTATACAATCCCGCGCTGACCGGATGAACTCGGCGCTGGCGCAGGTTTGCGCGGCGGCGAAGCCGGCAGCATGCGCGCAAACGGGGGCGAATTCGCGCGCCGTGCGGCAGTGCGCGACAGGGCCGCTCTGGGCAGGATGCCGGGGCAGGGCTCGTCGCGACGATAAAAACTGATTGTCACCACCACAAGACCATGGCCAATGGGAACCCGATGCAGCGGATCCTCGTGATCCGGATTGATTTTCTGGGCGACATGCTGTGCACGACGGCGTTTCTCCGCGCGCTGAAGGCGCGCTGGCCGGGCGCGGAGCTGCATGTGGTCGCGAACCGCTACAACGCGGCCGCGCTGGCCGGCAACCCGGACGTGCACGCCATCCACACCTACGTGTACAGCCGCCAGTGCGAGCGCAACGACCGTCCCGGACGGATGCGCGCATTCTTCGACCGGCTGCGCCTCGTGCGCCGTCTGCGCCGCTTGCGGTTCGACCTCGTGATCGTGCCGAACGGCGGCATGCACCGCAGCAGCATGCAGTTCGCGCGCCAGCTTCGCGCGAAGGATTGCCGCTGGCACGATGCCGAGACCGAATTCGACGATCGCAAGCCCGAGCATGTCGCGCAGCGGCCGATGTGCCACGAGGCGTTGTCGGGTTTTCGCCTGGTGCCCGAACTCGGCTGCGCCGATCTCGACCGTCTCGAGCTGTCGGTTCATCCCGACCGCGCGCTGCAGGAAGCGTGGCATCACCTGCTCGGCGCGCGCACGAAGCCGCGCGTCGGGCTGTTCGTATCAAACAAGGCGGTCGAGCGCCGCTGGCCCGCCGAGCGCTGGCGCGACCTCGGCGAGCGGCTCGCCCCCGTCGCGGATGTCATCGTGTTTCGCGATCCGGCCATCGGCCATGCTGCCGAAGGCGACCTGTGGCGCGACGTGAATGCACGGCATGTCGCGCCGGCGTCGGTCGCCGAGCTGGTCGCGGCCGCGAGCCTGCTCGATGCGATCGTCTCGGCCGACAGCGCGCCCGTCCACCTTGCGTCGGCGCTCGGCGTGCCGGTGGCCGCCCTGTTCGAGGACCGTCCCGAGAAATACCTGCGCTGGCATCCGCTCGGTGTGCCGCACGTGGTCCTGCGCGCGGGCCCGACCGTCGATGCGATCGGCGTCGATGCGGTCGAGCGCGCTGTGCGCCACCTGCTGCCGCAGGCGTGCCACCGCGACGAAGCGCCGGCCGGCACGGCGTGCGCGCGGCCGGCCGCGGCGGCGCCTGCGACCGTGACGATCGCTTCGTAGCGCCCGGCGGGCCGTACCAGCCGCACATACTGCGATGCCCGGCTGCGCAGGGACGTATCGCGGCAGCCTGCACGACCGGTGTGCGGCGCCGCGCCGGCTGCTGCAAAATCCTGTACATTGCCAGCCTTGTTCAGCCAGCCAGACGATTGCCGTGGCCCTGTTTTCTTCCGCCCGTCCGCCCAGAACCATCCTCGTCGCCGCGCCTCGCCGTATCGGCGACGTACTGTTGACGACACCGCTCGTACGGTCGCTGAAGGCCCGCTGGCCGGACGCGCAGATCGACATGCTGGTGTTTCGCGGCACCGAGGGCGTGCTGGAGCACAATCCGGACGTGCGGCGCGTGATCGTCGTCGCGCAGCGCGCGGGACTGGGCGAGCGGCTGCGCGACGCGCTGTCGATGTGGCGCCGCTACGATCTCGCGTGCGCGGCGCTGAGTTCCGACCGGCCGCGTTTCTATAGCTGGTTCGCCGGCCGCAAGCGAGTCGGTCTCGTCGATCCGGATCGCGTCACGTGGCTCACGCGGATGATGCTGCACGGAATCGCGATCAATCACCACGAATCCGCGCATACGGTCGTCAGTACGCTGGCGCTCGCGCCGGTGATCGGCATCGAGCCGGTGTCCGAGGTCGTCGCGCCCGGCATCGGCGACGATCCCGCGCGGCGCGCGCGTTTCGACGCGTGCCTCGCCGAGTCGCCGGCGATCCGCGCCGGCAAGCCACTGGTCGTGCTGCATCCGTATCCGATGTTCCGTTACAAGCAATGGCGGCTCGACGGTTGGGTCGAAATGATCGGCTGGCTGCGCGAGCAGGGCTTCGCGGTGGCGTTGTCGGGCGGCCCGGCCGACCGCGAGCGCGAATATGCGGAGCAGGTCGCGACCGAGGCGGGCGGTGACGTGCTGAACCTGGTCGGCCGCCTGACGTTCGGCGAGAGCGCGGAACTCGTGCGGCGCGCGCGGCTCTTCATCGGCCCCGACACCGGCGCGACCCACGTCGCGGCCGCGACGGGCACCGACACGATCGCACTGTTCGGGCCGTCCGACCCCGTGCGCTGGGGGCCGTGGCCGCAGCACTGGCCCGCGACCGAGAATCCGTGGGCGCTGCGCGGCTCCGGCCGGCATGGGAACGTGTGGCTGTTGCAGGGGGACGGGGATTGCGTGCCGTGCCGGCACGAAGGCTGCGAGCGTCATGTCGACAGCCGCAGCGACTGCCTCGCCCATCTCGGCGCGCAGCGCGTGAAGGCCGCGGCGGCCGAGATGCTCGGGCTGACTCCGCCGGGCCCGGCCGACATCGTCGTCGACACGTCACGGCTGCGCCGCACCGGAACCGACTGACGCGTGCCTTTTTTCGTTCGCGGAAGGGTTGTTTCGCGAAGCGCCACGCGGCGGGACTACATCGATGGCGGACATCCGCTGCCGCCGGCGCTGGTCGGCAGGGCAGCGGAACGTATGCCGGCGTGCGTTACACGCTGCGTCGGATCGCCGACGTTTCGCGCGGCAGCGCTTCGCTGCGTTCGCCGCAGCCGAGCAGAATGCCGGCCAGCAGCACGATCAGGTGCCCTTCGGCGAAATCCAGCAGCAGCGAATTCGCGAGACTGCCGATCGCGAAGATCGCGAGCCACGCGAGCAGCAGGTGCCGCGAGCGCGGATCGAGCGCACGGCTGCCGCGCGCGATCTGCACGATCAGGTTGACGAACAGCAGCAGGCCGAGCGTGCCGAGCTGCACGGCCATCAGCAGATATTCGTTGTGCGGATTCGACGTGAGCTGGCCTTCGGCGGCCGTCTTGCCGGCCGTGAGCTTCTCGAATTCGGATTCGAGGCCGCCCGCGCCGTAGCCGATCACCGGGCGCTGGCGATACAGTTCGAGCCCCTTCTTGTACCACTCGAGGCGCAGCCCGGTCGACGTGGCTGCATCGCTCTGCCGATATTGCTGCACTTCCGTCACGACCTTCGTCAGACGGCCGTTGTGAACCGTGCATGCAGCGACCACGAGCGCGACGCCCGCCAATACGAGCACGCCGGCGGCGAGCCCCGCGCGCAGCGCGGACTGCCGGCGCAGCAACAGCACGAAACGCACCGCGACGACGAGGATCAGCAACAGCGCGATGACCTGCCCGGTGCGCCCCTGCAGCATCACGAACACGTTGACGAGCGCCAATGCCGCGACGAACGCATAGGCGGCGCGCGACAGCGTCGTGCGGGCCGCCAGCGCGAGATCGGCCGCCTGGTAGAAGAGCAGTGCGCCGAACATGCCGGCGGCGATGTGGTTCTTGAACACCCACGCGCGCGACAGCGGCAACTGGGTCGCATACGCCGGCCCGATCGCGGTGAGCCCGAGATAGTTGGTCGTCGATAGCAGCAGGACCACGCACAGCGTGCCGAACCAGCAGCGCCGCACGATCGGCGCCCAGTTCGAATGACGGAACGCGAGCACGGCGAATGGCAGCAGCAGCAGCTTGTCGTACTTCGCGACCCAGTTCCACGCCTTGTTGTGCGGCGCGACCGTATAGGCGACGCTCGCGGCCAGCGCGGCCAGGATCAGCAACGCCGCGAGCGAAGCCGGATCGGTGACGAACGAGCGCAGGTCACGCCAGAATTCGGGGGAGATCACGAGCGCGGCGGCGAACAGCCCGCAGAACACGTTGGTCAGCGCGGTCGAGACGGGCACCATGCACAGCGCGGCGACGGCGAATGCACGGGCGGCGGTCAGGCGCCGCGTGGCGGGAGTGGAAAACGAAAGCATTGGAACCTGTCGTATGGACGAATGCGGCTCGCGGACATCGCGCCCCGCGCCGCCTATCCCGGCGAGCGATCCGGGACGAACGGCGCAGTATACGCGAAGCACGACAGGTTTCTGCGCAGTTTTCGGGGTCCGATCAGCTGAACGCGCGCTTGATTCGCGAGCGCAACAGCGCGCGCTTGAGGCGACCTTCCACGACCGGCGTATCGAGCGCGATCTGCGTGCCGACCGGTTCGCCGCGATGCAGGTAGTAGCGGTCGAACGTCGCCTGGGTCATGCCCCATTTGTTCAGAAACTGGCGACGGCCGTCGTTCTTGACGATCTTTCCGGTGCTCTTTTGCTGGAAGTGGTACACGAGGCTGTCGCCGACGCCGACGAAGATCCGGCAGCCGGCATCCCAGAATTTCATCGAGAAGTCGTTGTCGCTGCTCATGCCCGGCGACAACTCGCTGCTGTAGCCGCCGATGCGGTTCCACCAGTCGCGGTGCACGAGCGTCGGCGGCCACGTCGAGCCGAGCCAGTCCGCGCGCGCGAGCTTCGGCGTCGCGGCGATCAGGGCGGCGGCGTCGAACTGTTCGGCGTCGCGGCCGAAATTGCTGACGACGACGCACGGGTTGCGCGTGTCGACCGGCTCGATCATCGTGCCCGACAGCATGAACAGGTCGGTCGGCATCCGTTCGATGCGGCGCACGAGCGCCGTATCCCAGCCCGGGCAGCAGAACATGTCGTCGTTCATGTAGACGACGTAGTCGCGCGTGGCGCGCGCGGCGGCCAGGTTGACCGCATGGCAGATGCCGATGTTGGCCGGCGACGCGGTGTGCTCGATCCCTTCGTTGCGCACCCAGTCGAGCGTGCCGTCCGAGCCGTCGTTCACGTGCACGATGATCTGATGGTCGTACGCGGAGTGGCGACGCAGGCTGTCGACGACGAGCTTGAGGTACGGCAGGTTGTTCCAGGTCGGGATGATGATGGAGAACATGGCGGTCGGATTCGGTGGTCGTCGTGGCGCGCGGCGCGTGGCGCAGCCGCTCGGGCGGACACGCGCGGTGCGCGCGGCCCGGCATTGTAACGCCGGGCCGGCCGCGTGCCGGGTGCTTGCCTAGCGTGCCGGTTCGTGACCGAGCTTCAGGAAGCGGTAATACACGGTTTCAGCGTTGAACACGGCGATCATGAAGCCCGCGCGGCCGTCGAGGAAGCCGCGCCGCAGCACGTAGGTGCGCACGAACGCCCACGCGCCGCGGCCGAGCGCCTTGCCGAAGCCGCCGCGCTGGCCAGCCGCGCGGCGCTGGCGCGCGCCGGCCGTCGAATACGCGTCGAGCTTGCGCACGACCGTTTCGAAATCCTCGTACGAGTAGTGCATCAGCTTGCCGGCCAGGCGCTGTGCGGCGGTATCGAATACGAGGCGCTCGTGCACGAGATCGTCCGAGAACCGCGCGGCGCCGCGCCGGAACAGCCGCGGCACCCAGTCCGGATACCAGCCGCTGTGATGGATCCACTGGCCGCAGAAGCTGGACAGCCGGTCGAGCGCATAGACCTGCGCGGCCGGGGCGCGGATTGCGTCGCGGATCGATCGCGCGAGTTCCGGTGTGACGATTTCGTCGGTATCGAGCGACAGGATCCAGTCGGTGTCGAGCGCGTCGACCGCACGATTCTTCTGCGGGCCGAAGCCCGGCCAGTCGCGCTCGACGATCACGCGCGCGCCGTGCGCTTGCGCGATCGCGACGGTATCGTCGGTGCTGCCGCCGTCGATCACGACGACGTCGTCGGCGAACGACAGCGCATCGAGGCACTGCGCGAGCCGCGCGGATGCGTTGAGGGCGATGAGGGCGACGCCGAGGGTGGGTTCTGCCATGAAATCGTCGAAAAGGCGGAGAAAACGGTGAGCGGCAGTATACCCGCGCGCCGGCCGGCGGCCGCTGCGGCCACGGCCGTGCCGGCGGGGGGCGGTACGGCTATAATGTTGGGCCTTTTTCGGCACCCGCCGGACGGGGGCGAATCCCGGGCAGCCACGCTCCGGGCGCCGCGTCGCGGCTCAAGAAGGATTGCCTTGGAAACCCAGAACACTCTTCGCAAACCGATGGACGGCACCGGTACGTCGCCGATCACGGTTCTCAAACGCCTGTGGCCGTACATCCGGCCGCTCATCGGCATCGTGGTGCTCGCCGTGATGACGATGGGCGTCGTCGCGGCTACCGAGGCCGGGATTCCGGCGCTGCTCAAGCCGCTGCTCGACCACGGCTTCGGCGCGCACGGCAGCGATCGCGCGAAATGGTACGTGCCGATCGCGGTGATCGGCCTCGCGCTCGTGCGCGGCGTGTCGCAGTACACGTCCAACTACCTGCTCAACTACGTATCGAACCGCATCCTGCTGCAACTGCGGCTCGAGATGTTCCAGCGGATGATCCATACCGGCGCGTCGTTCTTCCAGCGCGAAACCGCGAGCACGGTGATCAACGCGATCGTGTTCGAGGTCAACCAGATCCTGTCGGTGCTGACGGGCGTGATGGTCACGCTCGTGCGCGATTCGCTGACGGTGATCTTCCTGCTCGGCTACCTGTTCTACCTGAACTGGCGGCTCACGCTGATCGTCGCGGTGATCCTGCCGGGCATCGGCTGGCTCGTCAGCAAGATCAATCGCCGGCTGCGTCGCCTGAACCGCGAACACCAGACGCTCACCAACGAACTGTCGTACATCGTCGAGGAGACGGTCGGCGGCTACAAGGTCGTCAAGGTGCACAACGGCGAAGCGTACGAGATGGACCGCTTCACGACGATGAGCAAGCGCCTGCGCGGCTACGCGATGCGCATGACGATCTCGGGCGGCCTCGCGCAGCCGCTCACGCAGTTTCTCGCGTCGATCGCGCTCGCGGTCGTGATCACGATCGCGGTCGTGCAGTCGTCGAACGACCAGACGACGGTCGGCGGGTTCGTCGCGTTCGTCACGTCGATGCTGCTCGTGATCTCGCCGCTCAAGCACCTGATCGACGTCAACCAGCCGCTGCAGCGAGGGATGACGGCCGCCGAGCTGATCTTCGGGCTGATCGACGAGCCGGCCGAGCCGCAGGGCGGCGGGCGGCCGCTGTCGCAGGCGCGCGGCGAGATCGAGTTCCGCGCCGTGTCGTTCGACTACGGCGCGGCCGAGCGGCCGACGCTCGACCGCATCTCGTTCAAGGTCGCGCCGGGCGAAATGATCGCGCTGGCCGGCCCGTCCGGCAGCGGCAAGACGACGCTCGTGAACCTGCTGCCGCGCTTCTTCGACCCGACGGACGGCACGATCCTGGTCGACGGCGTGTCGGTATCCGACTACGACCTCCACGCACTGCGCAGCCAGATGGCGATGGTCAGCCAGGACGTCGTGCTGTTCAACGACACGATCGCCGCGAACGTCGCCTACGGGCAGACGCCCGACCGTGCGCGCGTGCAGGCCGCGCTCGAGGCCGCGAACCTCGCCGACGCGGTCGCCGCGATGCCCGACGGGCTCGACACGCTGGTCGGCGGCAACGGGATGCGGCTGTCCGGCGGCCAGCGCCAGCGGCTCGCGATTGCGCGCGCGATCTACAAGGACGCGCCGATCCTGATCCTCGACGAAGCGACGTCGGCGCTCGATTCCGAGTCGGAGCGCCACGTGCAGGCCGCGCTCGAACGGCTGATGGAAGGTCGTACGACGCTGGTGATCGCGCACCGGCTGTCGACGATCGAGCGCGCGGACCGCATCCTCGTGCTCGAGGCCGGCAAGATCGTCGAAGAGGGCAGCCATGACGAACTGCTGCGCCACGGCGGCCTCTACGCGCACCTGCACCGGATCCAGTACCAGCAGCAGGCGGCGTGACCCAAGGTCATGCGGCCACGCGATGCCGTGTGCTATCTTCATCGGGCAGTCCTGGTCGTTTCTTGTTCGACGTGACACCACGGAGGGAAGGACAATGAAGAGGATGCACGGCATGATGCTGGCCGCACTGATCGCGGCGGGCTGCGCCGCGACGGCGGCGATGGCGCAGGATCACGGTAACCACGGCAATCGCGATGACCGCGGCGGCCCCGGCATGCATCGCGGGCATGGCCCGAAACACGTGCCGCCCGGCCACGCGATGCATCGCGACGACGTACCGCCGCGCTGGGCCGACGGGCCGCGCCGCGACTGGCACAAGGGCGACCGGCTGCCGGACGAATTCCGCGATCGTCAGTACGTGGTCGACGACTGGCGCGGCTACCACCTGAGCGCGCCGCCGCGCGGCTATCACTGGGTCGGCGTCGGCGGCGACTACCTGCTCGTGCAGATCGGCTCGGGCATCGTGCTGCGGGTCGGTCCGTAACCACCCGGCCCGTCACCCGTCGCTGTCACGCAGCGTTCCGATCGTTCATCCGGCTGCCGGGCGCGTCGCCCGGCGCCGCATCACCTGGCCGCCGCGCGGCCGAACCAGCGCCGCTCGATTCTCGACATCACCCAGCACACGCCGAGCGCGCACACCGTGCCGAGCGTCACTTCGCCGAGCCGGATCAGCGGAACGTCCCACAGCGGGCCGTTGCCCGGGAACAGCAGCACGATCGTCGCGGTCACGCCGCCGAGCCGTGCCGCGCTGCCGATGTTCAGGCACCAGCAGCAGACGATCACGACCGCGACCGTGATCGCGTACGCGACGAGGCGATCGCCGCCCAGCGCCGCACCGGCGAAACCGAGTACGCCGCCGACCATCGCGCCGATGAACTGGTCGCGCGACAGCGACATCGTGTCCGAGTAGTTGTGCTGCGTGACCGCGATCGCGGTGATCGCCGCCCATACGGCCTGCTCGGTATGCATCGCGCGGCCGATCGCATACGCAAGGCACGCGCCGCACACCGCCTGCAGCGCCATCAGTCCGCCTTGCGCGAGCCGCTCGCTGAATGACAGCCCCTTGAACAGATCGAAGATCGACTGCTGGATCTGCTGACGGGCTTCGTTGAGTGTCCTGATCGTATCCATCGTGCGTCGGTCAAGAAGCGGGTAGCGGCGGTGCGCCGCCGTCAATGCGCCTGTTCGGGCGACGCGGCCGCCGGTTCGTCGGCCGTCGCGTCGCCGTTCCCGACGCGCGTTTCGGGCATCACGAGCCACACCAGCAGCACCGCGAGCGCGCCGGCGGCCGCGAGCCCGAAGAAGCTGACCGCGTTGCCGAAGTGATCGGCGACGTAGCCGGCCACCGCGGTGCTGAGCGTCGCGCCGATCCCGGCCGCGAGCCCGAACAGCCCGATACACAGGTTGTAGCGGCCCTTGCCGCCCGCGACGTCGGCCGCGATCAGCGGCAGCATCACGCCGAACACGGCCGCGCTGATGCCGTCGAGCATCTGCACCGGCACGAGCAGGTACGGACTGCTGACGCCGGCGAACAGCAGCGCGCGCACCGGCAGCGCGGAGAAGCCGAGCAGCAGGATCGGCCGGCGCCCCCAGCGCTGCGCGGAGCGGCCGACCCATGGCGACAGCATCGCGACGATCGCCTGCGGCACGATGATGCACGCGGCGATCACGAGCTGCACGTTCTCGCCCATCCCGGCCGTGACTTCGCCGGCCGCGAGGTTCAGCATCGCGGCGTTCGACAGATGGAACAGCACGACGCAGGCCGCGAAGATCAGCATCCGGCGATCGCGCAGCAGTTCGAGCAGCGTTTCGCGCTCGCCGGCTTCGTCGACGTCGTCAGGCTTCGACGACTGCGGAATCACCTGGTGCGTCGGCTGGATCATCGCGAGCGCGAACAGCGCGGGCAGCGCCAGCACGGCGGTCAGCCAGAACACCGCGCGCGCGGAGAAGTATTCGCCGGTCAGCCCCATCAGGCCGGCCGCGACCGCGCTGCCGATCGACGCCCAGCGCGCGTTGCGGCCGAGCCGGTCGCCGAGGTCGGCGCGGCCGACGAGCGAGAACGAGATCGCCGCCATCGCCGGCACCAGCATGCAGCTGGCAAAACCGTGGAACACCTCGGCGGCGATCACCGGCACGATCGTCGGGCTCGACGCGAGCAGCACCGCGGACAGGATGATGGCCGCGATCGCCCACGCGGCCGCGCCTTTCTTGTTTTTCAGCGCATCGACGGCGGCGCCGCCCGGCACCTGGCTGACCATCGCGCTGATCGTGCCGATCGACAGCACCATGCCGATCTCGCCCTGCGTCCACTTGTGCGACGCGAGGTAGGACGCGATGAACGGACCGAACCCGGTTTGAACGTTTGCAACGAAAAAGTTGAGCCAGTCGAGGGCCCGGAGACTGCGAACGCTGACGGAATGCTTGATCGTCATCGGGTGGCACTCGCAGACGAAGCCGGCGCCGCCGGGGCAACGGGCGGGAAGACGGCGACGATCGGTCTGTCGGCCGCGTACGGCGGCGACGCCTTGATCTGCGCGTCGTTCAGGTCGAGTTGCGCGCGCAGCGCCTTGTCGCGCGTGACGAAGCGCAGCGCGCCCCAGCTCGCGGCGATCGAACGCCGGTCGGTATTGACGAGCCCGCCGAGGTCGAGCACGACGGCCTGCGGCTGGGCGCCGCGGTCGATCAGCACGTCGACGATCCGGCCGATCTTCGTGCCGTTCGGGCGCTCGACGTCGCTGTCGAGCATCGGCAGGCGCGTCGCCGGCGACGCCGCGGCCGAGCCGGACAGCGGCACGGCCTTCGGCCGCGCGGCCGGCGGCAGGTCGCCCGACGGTACGTCGAGCACGATCGGCTCCTGCTTGCCGCCCGGCGTGAAGCGGAACACGTTCCACGGGAAGATGACCTTGCGGTCGCCGATGCCCATGAAGCCCTGCAGATTGACGATCATCTCGCGCGGCTTGCCGCTCGCGTCGACCACCATGTCGACCGCGCGGCCGACCACCTTGCCGTTGCGGCGCGCGACCTCGCTGTCGAGCAGCGCATGGATCTGGGTACGGTCGAGCGGGCGCGTCGCGACGATCGGCGGGGGCGGCGGCGGCGGGGTCGGCGATTCGGGGCGCTGCACGGGCTTCGGCCGAGCGACCTCGCGGTGCGGCTTCTTCGGCGCTTCCGGCGCCTCCGGTTGCGTCGGCGCGGGCACGGGCGGCATCGTCAGCGGCTCGCCGGCTGTCTCCTCGACCGGCTCGACGAGCGCCTCGCTGATCGGTGCGGGCGGGTTCTGGACCGGCAGCAGTCCGCAGCCGGACAGCAGCGCGGCGGCGGCGAGAATCAGGAAGACCGTCGACGACGGCAACGACTTGCGGGATGCGGGAAACGGGAGTCCGCCGCTCATTGACACTCACTCCATGGGTCGGGGGCGGCCCGAGGGCACGCGGCTGGCGATGGATGGCGGGTGCGGGCGGCGCACCACGCGAGGTGAGAGTTTAACGTGTCTTGCTTTCAGGACCGATTTCGATGGCGGGTTGCAGGCCGGCCGTCGGGAAAAGGAAGGGATCGAAGGCCGGCCGGCGGTCCGGCGGCGGCGCCGGATCGTCGACAACGACGCGGGCGCCGCCGGTGCGTCGGCTCGGCGAGCCGAGCCGACGCCCGCGGACAGCGACTTCAGCGTCGCAACGCCCGCCGCGATCATGACCATTCGGAAAAGCGACGCCAGCGTGGCCGGCCGTCGTGGCGGGACGGCGCGAGCGCCGTCTTAAGCCGCGTGAAATCCCGAAATCAGGCGTCCGGATACCACGCGTCTGTGAATTCGCTGACCTTGACGTCGGTCAGTTCCGGGCGGGCGGCCAGCCACCCGCGCACGCGTTCGCGGTCGGCGTCGGTCGTCGTGCCGCGCGGCGCGCCGGAGATCACGTACGCGCCGATGCCTTCGTCCGCGGACGCGACGGTCAGCAGTCCGTTCGCTTCGACGAAGTCGATGAACGCATCGATCAACTGGCCGCGCTCGAGGTCGGTCATGTCGTTGCGGTAATGCGCGGTGGCGTTGAACGCGAGTTCCTGGAATTCGCCGATGTGGAGTTTCTTGCGCTGGCGGCGGTTGTGGCCTTGGCTCATGGTGTGTGGTGAATGCGAAAAGGGTCAATGAAAGGGCGGCGGCGGGGCCGGCGCGGCATGCGCGAACAGCCCGGACGCCGCATCGGGGCACCGCCCGGCAATGCTGGCGGCGGATGGGCGAAAGGTTACATCAGCACGATGTCGTACTGCTCCTGGCTCAGATTCGACTCGACCTGCAGCGACACCGGCTTGCCGATGAAATCGATCAGCATCGCCAGATGCTGCGACTCCTCGTCGAGGAACAGGTCGATCACCTGCTGCGCGGCGATCACGCGGAACTCGCGCGGGTTGAACTGCCGCGATTCGCGCAGGATCTCGCGCAGGATGTCGTAGCACACGGTGCGCGACGTCTTCACCTGGCCCTTGCCCTGGCAGGTCGGGCACGGTTCGCACAGCACGTGCGCGAGCGATTCGCGCGTGCGCTTGCGCGTCATCTCGACGAGCCCGAGCTGCGAGAAGCCGTTGACCGTCACGCGGGTGCGGTCGCGCGACAGCGCCTTCTTCAGCTCGGACAGCACCGCGTCGCGATGCTCGGCGTTCTCCATGTCGATGAAGTCGATGATGATGATGCCGCCGAGGTTGCGCAGCCGCAGTTGCCGCGCGATCGTGTGCGCGGCCTCGAGGTTGGTCTTGAAGATCGTGTCGTCGAAGTTGCGCGCGCCGACGTAGCCGCCCGTGTTCACGTCGATCGTCGTCATCGCCTCCGTCTGGTCGATCATCAGGTAACCGCCCGACTTCAGGTCGACGCGGCGCGACAGCGCGCGCTGGATCTCCGTCTCGATGTTGTACAGGTCGAACAGCGGCCGCTCGCCCGTGTAGTGATGCAGCTTCGGGCTCACGGCTGGCGTGAACTCGCCCGCGAATTCCGCGAGACGCGTGTACGTCTCGCGCGAATCGACCTGGATGCGCGTCGTGTCGTCGTTCGCGAAATCGCGCAGCACGCGCTGCGCGAGATCGAGATCCTGGTACAGCAGGCTCGTCGCCGGCAGCCGCTGCGCTTGCGCGACGATCGTCGCCCACGTCTTGCGCAGGTACGTGACGTCGCCGGCCAGCTCCTCGGAGGTCGCATCCTCGGCGATCGTGCGCACGATGTAGCCGCCTTTCTCGTCCGGCGGGATCACGGCCGTCAGGCGCGCGCGTACGGCCTCGCGCTCGGCCTCGCTCTCGATCTTCTGCGAGATCCCGATGTGCGGTTCCTGTGGCAGATACACGAGCGTGCGGCCCGCGATGCTGACTTGCGTCGACAGCCGCGCGCCCTTCGTGCCGATCGGATCCTTGATCACCTGGACCATCAGTGTCTGGCCTTCGAACACGATCTTCTCGATCGGCTGGTGCGGCGCGCCCGACTGCGGCTCGCCGGCGAGGCGCGGATGCCAGATGTCGGCGACGTGCAGGAACGCCGCGCGCTCGAGGCCGATGTCGATGAACGCCGACTGCATGCCGGGCAGCACGCGCACGACCTTGCCCAGATAGATGTTGCCGACCCGCCCGCGCGACAGCGTGCGCTCGACGTGAAGCTCCTGCACCGCGCCTTGCTGGACGAGTGCGACCCGCGTTTCCTGGGGCGTGAGGTTGATCAGGATTTCTTCGTTCATGGTGGGATTCAGAAGGCGAGGCGCGCGGTGCGCAGCAACGCGGCAGTCTCAAAAAGGGGCAGACCCATGATACCCGAATGGGAACCGTCGATTCGCTCGATGAATTCAGCGGCGCGCCCCTGGATCGCATACGCGCCCGCCTTGCCGAACGGCTCGCCGGTTTCGACGTAGCGCGCGAAGGCGTCGCGCGGGGCAGCCGCAAAGCGCACCGACGAGCGCGACAGCGCGGGCTGCAGCAGTTCGCCGTCGGCGCCGATCACGGCAACCGCGGTGAGCACCTCGTGTTCGCGGCCCGCGAGGCGGGTCAGCATCGCGAGCGCATCGTCGGCGTCGGCCGGCTTGCCGAGGATCGCGCCGTCGATCGTCACGGTGGTGTCGGCGACGAGCACCGGCGCGGCCGGCTTGCCGCTCGCGACGAGGCGCGCCCGCGCGGCCTCGGCCTTCGCGACGGTCACGCGCCGCACGTAAGCGTCGGCGGCTTCGCCGGGAAGCTCGGCTTCGAGCGCCTCGGCGTCCTCGTCGGGGCGCGGCAGCAGCAGCTCGAAGCGTACGCCGATCTGCCGCAGCAGCTCCTGGCGGCGCGGGCTTTGCGAAGCGAGGTAGAGCGTCTGGAAAAGCGGGGTCGGGGAAAGTGCGGGGGGCGTGCTGGACGGCATGGTGTCGTTATCTCGTTGAGCGCGCGCGGCGCGCGTCTCGAGGACGGCACGTCATGCGCGGTGGTAGGGGTGATTCTGCGTGATGCTCCACGCCCGGTAAAGCTGTTCGGCGAGCAGCACGCGCACCATGCCGTGCGGCAGCGTCATGCTCGAGATGCGCAGCAGCACGTCGGCGCGCGCTTTCAGCTCCGGATCGAGCCCGTCGGCGCCGCCGATCACGAACGCGACGTCGCGGCCGTCCTGCTGCCAGCCGGGCAGCGCCTGCGCGAGCTGCATCGTGGTCCAGTCGCGGCCGCGCTCGTCGAGCGCGACGAGCCGCGCGCCCTTCGGCAGCGCGGCCTCGATCTTCTGCCGTTCGGCCGCCATCACGCTGTCGGCGCTGCGGCCGCCCGAACGCAGTTCAGGCTTGATTTCGCGCAACTCGATGCGCAGCTCGGGCGGCATCCGCTTCGTGTATTCGTCGAAGCCGGATGCGATCCAGCCCGGCATCTTGTGGCCGACCGCGAGGATGAAAAGCTTCATCGGGGAGACGCGCCGCGACTCAGCGGCGGCGGGCGGCCGTCTTGCGCGCCGGGCGGGCGGACGCTTCTTCCTCTTCCTCGTCGTCTTCGCTCGCCGTCGCGAAGCCGTTGCCCTTGCCGCCGCCGAGCTTCATCCGCACGGGCTTGTCGCCCCAGATTTCCTCGAGGTTGTAGTACTGGCGCAGCGCCGGTTGCAGGATGTGCACGACCGCGTCGCCGCAGTCGACCAGCACCCATTCGCCGGTGTCCTCGCCTTCGGAGCTGACGACGTCGCCGCCGGCTTCCTTGACCTTGTCACGCACGTTCGACGCGAGGGCCTTGGTCTGGCGGTTGGAAGTGCCCGAGGCGACGACCACGCGGTCGAACAGTTCGGTCAGGTGGCTGGTGTTGAACACCTTGATGTCTTGCGCCTTGACGTCTTCGAGGGCGTCGACGATCACGCGCTGCAGTTTGCGAATATCCATGGGTTCAGGAATGGTAGAGGCGATGTTGAAGAATATAGGCCCATACGGCGGCCGGCACATGTTCGGCCGACGCGTCGGGCATTTGCGCATGGCGTGCGATGCATTCGCGCAGGTGCGCGCGGATGTCGGTCGCGGCGATGTCGAACGAAAGGGTCGTATCGATCAGCAGGCGGCCTGCCGGCGTCGCCTTCAGCACGTCGGCGCCGGCCTGCCGCGCGGCGATTTCCCGCGCGACGTCCGGCGGCGCCGCGCCGAGCTCGAAGCCCGGGCGCGTCGACACGCCGATGTGCGCGTAGTCGAACAGCGTGCGCCAGTCGCGCCACGTATCGAGGCGCACGAGCTGGTCGGCGCCGATCAGCAGCGACAGCGACGCATCCGGGCCGATCCGCTCGCGCCAGCGCGCGAGCGTCTCGACGGTGTAGGTCGGGCCGGTGTGCTCGATCTCGTCGGTGGCGACGGTCACGGTCACGCCCGGCACGGACAGCGTGCCGGCGGCCGCACGCGTCATCGCGAGCCGGTGCTCGGCGGCCGACACGTCGCGTTTCTGGTACGGCTGTCCGGCGGGCAGCAACACGAGCTCGGTCAGGTCGAGCAGTTCGGCGAACCGGCGCGCGAGTGCGAGATGGCCGTCGTGGATCGGGTCGAAGGTGCCGCCCAGCAAGCCGATACGGCGCGGCAGCGGGGCGGGGCGGGTGGTGGTGTCCAGAGAAACGCGTCCTTTCGTTGGGGCAGCGGGGCGGGCGGGTTCAGACCCAGTCGCGCGGCACGAGGAAGTCGCTATACAGGCGCGCTTCCGGCGAGCCCGGCTCGGGCTGCCAGTTGTAGCGCCAGTTCGCGACCGGCGGCATCGACATCAGGATCGACTCGGTCCGGCCGCCGCTTTGCAGCCCGAACAGCGTGCCGCGGTCGAACACGAGGTTGAATTCGACGTAGCGGCCGCGCCGGTAGGCCTGGAAGTCGCGCTCGCGCTCGCCGTACGGCAACTCGGCGCGGCGCTCGACGATCGGCAGGTACGCGTGCAGGAACGCATCGCCGACGCTTTGCATCAGGTCAAACGAGCGTTCGAAACCGGGCTCCGAGAAATCGTCGAAGAAGATCCCGCCGATGCCGCGCGTTTCGTTGCGGTGCTTCAGGAAGAAATATTCGTCGCACCATTGCTTGAAGCGCGGGTAGAGCTCGAGGCCGAACGGGTCGAGCGCATCCTTGCAGGTCTGGTGGAAATGCCGCGCATCGTCCTCGAAACCGTAAACCGGTGTCAGATCCATGCCGCCGCCGAACCAGAACACGGGCGCCTCGCCCGGTTTCGTCGCGATCAGCATCCGCACGTTCATGTGCACGGTCGGGCAGTACGGATTGCGCGGGTGCAGCACGAGCGACACGCCGAGCGCCTCGAAGCCGCGGCCCGCGAGCTGCGGGCGCGCCGCGCTCGCCGACGGCGGCAGCGCGTCGCCCGCGACGTCGGAAAAGCCGATTCCCGCGCGTTCGAACACGCGGCCGCCTTCGAGAATCCGCGTGCAGCCGCCGCCGCGCAGGCGTTCGGCCGGCCCGCGCTGCCACGTGTCGGTCGCGAGCGGCGTGCCGTCGAGCGCGCCGAGCGCGTCGGCGATCCGTGTCTGCAGGCCCTGGAGGTACGTGCGCACGCGCGCCACGTCGTAGGTCGAATCGGTCATGTCTGGACTGGCTGCCCCCGCCTGACGCGGGGGCCGTAAAAAAAGCGTCTGCCGGGCATTCTATCGAACCCCGGCAGAGGGGCCGCCGCCGCGAGCGCGCGGGGCGGCGACGGCGACGTCACGCGCTCTTGCGGTTGAGCGCGCGAAAGCCGATGTCGCGGCGGTACTGCATGCCTTCGAAGTTGATCTGGTTGATCGTGTCGTATGCATGCTGCTGCGCTTCGCGCACCGAATCGGCGAGGCCGACCACGCACAGCACGCGGCCGCCGGACGTCACGAGCTTGTCGCCGTCGGCGAGCGTCGTGCCCGCATGGAACGTCACGGCCTGTTCGGTTTCGGCCGGGATGCCGTTGATGCGGTCGCCCTTGCGCGGCGCGTCCGGGTAGCCGTGCGCGGCCAGCACGACGCCCAGCGCGGTACGGCGATCCCAGTCGAGCTCGACGGTGTCGAGCGTGCCCGCGATCGCCTGCTCGACGACCTTCGAGAAATCGCTCTTCAGGCGCGCCATGATCGGCTGCGTTTCCGGGTCGCCCATCCGGCAGTTGAACTCGAGCGTGCGCGGATTGCCGTCCTTGTCGATCATCAGGCCCGCGTACAGGAAGCCCGTGAAGCGGATGCCGTCCTTCTCCATCCCGCGCACGGTCGGCATGATGATCTCGCGCATCACGCGTGCGTGCATCTGCGGCGTGACGATCGGCGCGGGCGAATACGCGCCCATGCCGCCGGTGTTCGGGCCGCGATCCTCGTCGAGCAGGCGCTTGTGGTCCTGGCTCGAAGCCAGCGCCAGCGCGTGCTTGCCGTCGACCATCACGATGAAGCTGGCTTCCTCGCCATCGAGGAATTCCTCGATCACGACGCGCGCGCCGGCATCGCCGAGCTTGTTGCCCGACAGCATCATGTCGACGGCCGCATGCGCTTCTTCCAGCGTCATCGCGACGACGACGCCCTTGCCGGCCGCGAGGCCGTCGGCCTTCACGACGATCGGCGCGCCCTTCGCGTCGATGTACGCATGGGCGGCGGCCGCGTCGGCGAAGGTTTCGTAGTCGGCGGTCGGGATGCCGTGGCGCTTCATGAACGCCTTCGCGAAATCCTTCGAGCTTTCGAGCTGCGCGGCTTCGCGGGTCGGGCCGAATACCTTCAGGCCGCGTGCGCGGAACAGGTTGACGATGCCGGCCGCGAGCGGCGCTTCCGGCCCGACGAGCGTGAACGCGACGCCTTCGCGTTCCGCGAAATCGGCGAGTTCGTCGAGCGCCGTGATGTCGACGTTCTTCAGACGCTCGTCCTGCGCCGTGCCGCCATTGCCGGGCGCGACGTAGACCATCTGGACGCGCGGCGACTGCGCGAGCTTCCACGCCAGCGCATGTTCGCGGCCGCCGGAACCGACGACGAGTAGTTTCATGGGATTCCCCGCAGACTAGAAAACAGGGCGGCCGGCACGCTCAGGCGCGCCGGCCGCGGAATCGGTCGGGCCGCCGCCGCGACAGGTGCGCGGCGGCCGGCATCTCATTCCTCGACGATGACGGCGTTCGTGTACACGTCCTGCACGTCGTCGAGGTTCTCGAGCGCGTCCAGCAGCTTCTGCATCTTCGCCGCGTCGTCGCCGGTGAATTCGACTTCGTTCTGCGGCTTCATCGTCACTTCGGCGAGTTCGGCCTTGAAGCCCGCGGCTTCGAGCGCGTCCTTCACCGCCGAGAATGCCTGCCAGTCGCACAGCACTTCGATCGAGCCGTCGTCGTTCGTGTTGACGTCGTTCGCGCCGGCTTCGAGCGCGGCTTCCATCAGCGCGTCTTCCGACGTGCCGGGCGCGAACAGGAACTGGCCGACGTGATCGAACATGAACGCGACCGAGCCGTCGGTGCCCATGTTGCCGCCGAACTTCGAGAATGCGTGGCGCACTTCCGCGACCGTGCGCGTGCGGTTGTCGGTCAGCGTGTCGACGATGATCGCCGCGCCGCCGATGCCGTAGCCTTCGTAACGGATCTCTTCGTAGTTCGCGCCGTCCGCGCCGCCGACGCCGCGATCGATCGCGCGCTTGACGTTGTCCTTCGGCATGTTCGCGTCGGCCGCCTTGTCGACCGCGAGACGCAGGCGCGGGTTCGAGTTGACGTCGCCGCCGCCGAGGCGCGCCGCCACCTGGATTTCCTTGATCAGGCGGGTCCAGATCTTGCCGCGCTTCGCGTCGGCCGCTGCCTTCTTATGCTTGATGTTGGCCCATTTCGAATGACCAGCCATACCTTTCTCCGTGCCCGGGCGCGCGGCGCGGGCGATTGTTTCAGTGTGTCGTTGAATCGGCGGCCGTGTCGGCGGGCATGAAGCCGCGGGGCCGCGCGTGTCGAGTGGAGCGTGATTTTATCACGCGGCGACCGCCGGTTCGGGGCCGCCGCGCATGGCCGAACGGCCAGGGCGGCCGTCGCGGCGCGCCGGGCCGCGCGGCACGGCGGCGCCGGACGCCTGGTGCGGTCAGTTCTTGGTGCCGAACAGGCGGTCGCCGGCGTCGCCCAGGCCCGGCACGATGTACGCGTGCTCGTTCAGGTGCGAGTCGAGCGACGCGACGAACAGCTTCACGTCGGGGTGCGCGTCCTGGAACACCTGCACGCCCTCGGGCGCGGCGACGAGCGCGACGAACATGATGTTCGCGGCCGGCACGTTGCGGCGCTTGAGCACGTCGACCGCGTGCACGGCCGAATAGCCGGTCGCGACCATCGGGTCGCACAGGATGAAGATGCGGTCTTCCAGGTCCGGCAGGCGCACCAGGTATTCGACCGGGCGATGGTCGTCGGCGCGGTACACGCCGATGTGGCCGACGCGCGCGGACGGCACCAGGTCGAGCAGGCCGTCCGACATCCCGATGCCCGCGCGCAGCACGGGCACGATCGCGAGCTTCTTGCCGGCGATCACCGGTGCGTCGACCGCCACCAGCGGGGTTTCGACCCGCTTGGTCGTGATCGGCAGATTGCGGGTGATCTCATAGCCCATCAGCAGCGTGATCTCGCGCAGCAGTTCGCGGAACGTGCGCGTGGACGTGTCCTTGTCGCGCATGTGCGTGAGCTTGTGCTGGATCAGCGGGTGATCGGTGATGAAGAGGTTCGGGAAACGGCTGTCCTGTTTCATGACGGGGTGCCTTGACGGCAAAAGGGGATCGGGGGCGGCGGCGGGTGTGGGCCGGCCGTCGCTCATGGCCGCAATTTTACCAAGGCGCGCCGCGCGATCCGGATATTATCGACGTCTCACGACAATCCGCGTGCCGCGCCCGCCCGTTCGCCCGTTTGCCTGCCGGCCGGCGGCAACGGGGAGCCGCGTCGGCACGCGCGCCACCAGGGAAGCGAAGATGGATCTCGGCATCGAAGGAAAGACCGCGCTCGTGTGCGCGGCCAGCAAGGGCCTCGGGCGCGGCTGCGCGGAAGCGCTGGCCGCCGAGGGCGTGAACCTCGTGATCGTCGCGCGCACGCGCGACACGCTGGAGGAAACCGCGGAAGAGATCCGCGCCGGCGCGAACGTGTCGGTCACGGCGGTCGCGTGCGACATCACGACGCCGGACGGCCGCGCGGCCGCGCTCGCCGCGTGCCCGCAGCCGGACATTCTCGTGACGAATGCCGGCGGCCCGCCGCCCGGCGACTTCCGCGATTTCTCCCACGACGACTGGATCCGCGCGCTCGACGCGAACATGCTGACGCCGATCGAGCTGATCCGCGCGACCATCGACGGGATGATCGCGCGCGGCTTCGGCCGGATCGTCAACATCACGAGTTCGGCGGTGAAGGCGCCGATCGACGTGCTGGCGTTGTCGAACGGCGCGCGCTCGGGGCTGACCGGCTTCGTCGCGGGGCTGTCGCGCAAGGTCGCGGGGCAGGGCGTGACGATCAACAACCTGCTGCCGGGGCTGTTCGATACCGACCGGATCGCGACGACGCTCGCCGCGTCGGCGAAGGCGCAGGGCGTGACGGTCGACGAGATGCGCGCGCGCCGCACGAAGGACATCCCGGCCGGGCGCCTCGGCACGCGTGCCGAATTCGGCGCGGCCTGCGCGTTCCTGTGCAGCGTGCACGCGGGCTACATCACCGGGCAGAACTGGCTGCTCGACGGCGGCGCGTATCCGGGCACGTTCTGACCCGCGCTTTTCGATTCACGACGACGACAACCGAACGACGAAGGAACTGGAGATGAGCAAACCCCGTATCGCACTGATCGCGCATGACGCGAAGAAGGACGAGATCGTCGCGCTCGCGGGTCAGTTTCGCGAGACGCTCGCGCAATGCCGGCTGGTCGCGACGGGCACGACGGGCGGCCGCATCGCGGCCGCGCACGGGCTCGAGGTCGAGCGCAAGCTGTCGGGGCCGCTCGGCGGCGACCTGCAGATCGGCGCGGAACTGGCCGACGGCCGCGTCGACCTCGTCGTGTTCCTGCGCGACCCGATGACCGCGCAGCCGCACGACCCCGACATCACCGCGCTGGTGCGCGCGTGCGACGTGCACGACGTGCCGGTCGCGACCAACGTCGCGACCGCGCGGATGCTGCTCGACGATCTGGCGAGGAGCATGCAGGACGTGCGCTGACGAGCTGTTCTGGAGTGCTCCGCATTAACGGTCGGGTTCTGTCTGAAAGGGTGCCGTATCCGATCGGCGGTTGTGCCGCGTGCTTCGCTGTCGTGCGAGCCGGTCGGTGCGTTGTCACGCAACGACCGGCTCGGTGCTTCAGCGCGCCGCGCCTGTCGGCACAGCGTGTTGGCGCGATCACGCGACAGGCAATCGAGCGGACGAGCGCGCTTGCGCGTTCGTCGAAGCCGTCGCGGGACAGGTCACGGCGCCGGCCAACGCGCGGACCTCGCGCGATAGCGCCTGGACTATGGCGAACTGCTCGTTCCGGCGAACGATAGAAGGGATTCAACTCCTTGAAGCAGTTCGGGCAAGAAGGACTGATCCAGTCCACAATGCCCCGTAATGCACGCGCCGTCGGGAGGAGTTGGCTGAAAGCGCCAGTCGCCCACGATTGCGCCTCGATCAAGTGTTCGCAATGTCAGCTCAAACCCCGGCTCAACGCCTGTTAACTCCGCTCGTTGCCCGGCTTGAAGCTGCATTTGAACAGATCGAATCTGTTGCCGAAATTGTCGCAACTCGTCGGGCATGACACTCCATTGCCCTTCCGCCTGGATACCCGGTACCGTCAATTGGATTCGTACATCGATCCATTCAAGATACGGCCCTCCCGGTTCGTCGCGTCGCGCAGCAACGGGCTCCATCTGAAGTCGAAAGTCATTTGTGTCGATGATCAGCATGGGTTCAACGCTAAAAACGCAACCTTCCGAGACGTGATGAACAATTGCCCACCTAGCCGTTCGTTTCGTTCCGGTGAGAGGCAATGTCCGGTATTTCAGGCGCTGCTAACGGCACGGGTATTTTTGTCGCAAGACGTATGTGACCAGGACTGCCGCATTCGCCTTCAGCGCATCTCTTGGCCGTTTCCCGAGATCGTGGAGCACTTCCGAATCGATTTCCCCCGGTTTGACACGCCCGTTGTCGCACCAGTCCTTGCCTTCGGTCGCATCGGCGACGCCCGCCAGATACCCGGCCATCGCGTGGCGCTCGGCGCCGCCATACGGCGTGTTGTCGAAACGGCTCAGGCCGTCGAGCAAACGGACGCCGTCCGCACGCGGTACCGGGGCCGCGGTTGCGCTGCCGATACTTGCGGACAACGACGCGAAAACAAACACGTTCCGGGCAAGAGCGAGCTTCATGGCGTGGACTGGGCGAATTGGGCAGCAGGCAAATTAGCACGGTCGTCATCTCGTAAACGACCTTGGCGACAACCGGTTTCCCGCCCGATCGACGTCGGCATTCGCCGGTGCGGGAAAAGCGCGTCGACGCCGCGCGGCAGATCCTTTGCGCGCGGGGCGCGAGGCGAGAAATGACCGACCGGCCGGGTCCGGCCATCGCGGCGCGAGCGACGTGACGTCAACGTTACGAAGTGTGCCGAACATCATCGACTGCGCAAGCGGGGGAAACGAACGGCAGCGACCGGTCTCATACCGCGCCGTTTTCCGCACGCGCGGCTCATGCGATCCGTTTTCCGCGAAAACCCTACCCATATGAAGGATTTGCGACGACGCGCTGCACGACCGCGCACGACGCGCGAGAATCGTCCGCCATGACCCGCGTTCACACGCATCGCCGTTGGGACGACGTCGATGCATTCGCCGAACCGGATTTCCAGATTCCAGACAAACGAGGAGCGAAACGATGCCGAAAGCAATCCGATACGACCAGCCGGGTGGCCCGGACGTGATGAAGTGGGTCGACGTCGAGGTCGGCGCGCCGAAGGCGGGCGAAGTCCGCATCCGGCAGCACGCGGTCGGGCTCAACTACATCGACGTGTATTTCCGCACCGGCCTGTATCCGCAGCCGCTGCCCGGCGGCCTCGGGATGGAGGCGGCGGGCGAGGTGACGGCCGTCGGCGATGGCGTGACCGCGTTCAAGACCGGCGACCGCGTCGCCTATGTCGGGCAGCCGCCCGGCGCATACGCGCAAGAGCGCGTGATGCCGGCCGAGCGGCTCGTGAAGCTGCCTGACGGAATCAGCTACGACGACGCGGCGTCGGTGATGCTGCAGGGGCTGACCGCGCACTACCTGCTGCGCCGCACGTACCCGGTGAAGGCCGGCGACACGATCCTGATCCACGCGGCGGCCGGCGGCGTCGGCCTGCTCGTGTGCCAGTGGGCGAAGGCGCTCGGCGCGACCGTGATCGGCACGGTCGGCTCCGACGAAAAGGCCGAACTCGCGAAGGCGCACGGCTGCGATCACCCGATCGTCTACACGCGCGAGAACTTCACGCAGCGCGTGAAGGACATCACGAACGGCGCGGGCGTGCCGATCGTCTACGATTCGATCGGCAAGGACACCTACGTCGGTTCGCTCGACAGCCTCGCGCCGCTCGGCTACTTCGTCAGCTTCGGCAACGCGTCGGGACCGCTGCCGCCGATCGACTCGAAGGAGTTCTCGTCGCGCGGCTCGCTGTTCTTCACGCGGCCGACGCTGTTCTCGTACATCGCGAAGCGCGCCGATCTCGAAGCCGCGGCCGCCGAGCTGTTCGACGTGATCCTGTCGGGCAAGGTGAAGACGAGCATCAACCAGCGCTATCCGCTCGCCGAAGTCGGTCGCGCGCATGCCGATCTGGAAGCACGCAAGACCACCGGTTCGACGATCCTCGTTCCCTGATCCGCTCCCGCGTGCCGGCGCCGCGCCGGTACGCGCCTGTCGCGGGCGGCGCCGCGGTGCCGTCCGTCCCGCCTCGATTCGCTCCGGTCCCGCCCCGCGCGTTTACGCGTTTTTTACACCCGCCCCGACAGCTTTGACCCGCCCTTTACGCGCGTTCCCATAAGGTTCTAGTCGTCCGATTTCGACGACGGAGAACATAAAAATGGATGGGGTTTTCATCGGCGCACTGGTGCTCTTCACCGCGCTGATCCTCGGTTTGCTTGCCGGTTGCGACAAGCTCGTGCAATACGGTCGCGGGGGGGGCGCGCATGACCTGGATGCTTTGGCTGGCGGGCGCCTCGACGGCCCTGCTGTTCGCGTATCTCGTCTTTGCGCTGCTGCGCGCGGAGGACATCGAATGAACGCGAACAACCTGTTGCAGACGCTGCTGTTCATCGTCGTGCTGCTGGCGGCGGCCGTGCCGGTCGCGCGCTACCTGACCGCGGTGATGGATGGCAGCTCGCGCGTCGTGCGCGTGTTCGGGCCGCTCGAACGTGCGCTGTATCGCGTGGCCGGCGTCGACGCCGGCAGCGAAATGAACTGGAGGCAGTATGCGATCGCGACGATCGCGTTCAACGCGCTCGGCGTGCTGTTTCTTTACGCGCTGCTGCGCCTGCAGGGCTTCCTGCCCGGCAACCCGCAGCAGTTCGGCGCGATGACGCCCGATGGTGCGTTCAACACGGCCGTCAGCTTCGTCGCCAACACGAACTGGCAGGACTACGCGCCCGAGCAGACCGTCAGCTATCTGTCGCAGATGCTCGGCCTGACCGTGCAGAACTTCCTGTCGGCGGCGACCGGCATCGTCGTCGTGATCGCGCTGATCCGCGGCTTCGCGCGCCACACCGCGCAGACGATCGGGAACTTCTGGGTCGACCTCACGCGCGTGACGCTGTACGTGCTCGTGCCGATGGCGGCGCTCGTCGCCGCGCTGCTGATGAGCCAGGGTGTGCTGCAGAACATGAAGGCGTACCAGGACGTGCCGGTGTTGCAGGCGAGCACCTACGCGGCGCCGAAGCTCGACGCGCAGGGCAACCCGGTGAAGGACGACAAGGGCAACCCGGTCACGGTGACGACGCCGCTCACGAAGCAGACGCTCGCGATGGGCCCGGTTGCCTCGCAGGAAGCGATCAAGATGCTCGGCACCAACGGCGGCGGCTTCTTCAACGCCAACTCCGCGCACCCGTTCGAGAACCCGACGCCGTTCGCGAACTTTCTGCAGATCTTCTCGATCCTGATCATCCCGGCCGCGCTGTGTCTCGTGTTCGGCCGCATGATCGGCGACCGCCGGCAGGGCGTCGCGGTGCTCGCGGCGATGACGGTCGCGTTCGTCATCGCGATCGGCGTCGAGGTGAGCGCCGAGCAGGCCGGCAACCCGACGCTCGCCGCGCTGCGCGTCGACCAGTCGGCCGGTGCGCTGCAGCCGGGCGGCAACATGGAAGGCAAGGAAACGCGCTTCGGGATCGCGCAGACCGGCATCTTCACGGTCGCGACCACGGCCGCGTCGTGCGGCGCGGTCGACGCGATGCACGATTCGCTGACCCCGCTCGGCGGCCTCGTGCCGATGCTGCTGATGCAGCTCGGCGAGGTGGTCTACGGCGGGGTCGGCTCGGGCCTCTACGGGATGCTCGTGTTCGCGCTGCTCGCGGTGTTCGTCGCCGGCCTGATGATCGGCCGCACGCCGGAATACGTCGGCAAGAAGATCGAGTCGTACGAGATGAAGATGGTGTCGATCGTCGTGCTGCTCACGCCGCTGCTCGTGCTGGTCGGCACGTCGATCGCCGTGCTCGCCGACGCGGGCAAGGCCGGCATCGCGAACCCCGGCCCGCACGGCTTCTCGGAAATCCTCTATGCGTTCAGCTCCGCCGCGAACAACAACGGCAGCGCGTTCGCGGGCCTGACGGTCGGCACGCCGTTCTACAACTGGATGACCGCGATCGCGATGTGGTTCGGCCGTTTCGGCACGATCGTGCCGGTGCTGGCGATCGCAGGTTCCCTCGCCGCGAAGAAGCGCATCGCGGTGACGAGCGGCACGCTGCCGACCCACGGCCCGCTGTTCGTCGTGCTGCTGCTCGGCACGGTGATGCTGGTGGGCGCGCTGACGTACGTGCCGGCGCTCGCGCTGGGCCCGGGCGTCGAGCACCTGATGATGTGGCTGGGCGCGTGATCCACCCGTGACGCGCCCGCATGGCGACACATAAAAGACTGAAGAGCTTGAAGAGATCGCAATGACTCAACATTCCGCAACACGGTCCATGTTCGATCCGGCGCTGCTGCGCCCGGCGATCGTGGATTCGTTCAAGAAACTCACGCCGCGCACGCAGTTCCGCAACCCGGTGATGTTCTGCGTGTACGTCGGCAGCATCCTGACCACGATCCTGTGGATCGCGGCGCTCGCCGGCCAGGCCGAGGCGCCCGCGGGCTTCATCCTCGCGATCGCGCTGTGGCTGTGGTTCACGGTGCTGTTCGCGAACTTCGCCGAAGCGCTCGCCGAAGGGCGCTCGAAGGCGCAGGCCGCGTCGCTGCGCAGCGCGAAGAAGGACGTGATGGCGAAGAAGCTGAACGAGCCGCATCCGAAGTCGCCGATCCGCATCACGACCGCGTCCGACCTGCGCAAAGGCGACGTCGTGCTGGTCGAGACCGGCGACGTGATCCCGGCCGACGGCGAGGTCGTCGACGGCGTCGCGTCGGTCGACGAGTCGGCGATCACCGGCGAATCCGCGCCGGTGATCCGCGAATCGGGCGGCGACTTCTCGTCGGTGACGGGCGGCACGCGCGTGCTGTCCGACTGGATCGTCGTCAAGGTCACCGCGAACCCCGGCGAGGCGTTCCTCGACCGGATGATCGCGATGGTCGAAGGCGCGAAGCGCAAGAAAACGCCGAACGAGGTCGCGCTGACGATCCTGCTCGTCGCATTGACGATCGTGATGCTGCTCGCGACCGCGACGCTGCTGCCGTTCTCGATGTTCTCGGTCGAAGCGATGAAGGCCGGCCACGTGGTGACGATCACCGCGCTCGTCGCGCTGCTCGTGTGCCTGATCCCGACGACGATCGGCGGCTTGCTGTCCGCGATCGGCGTGGCCGGGATGAGCCGGATGATGCAGGCGAACGTGATCGCGACGTCGGGCCGCGCGGTGGAAGCGGCCGGCGACGTCGACGTGCTGCTGCTCGACAAGACCGGCACGATCACGCTCGGCAACCGCCAGGCGTCCGCGTTCGTGCCGGCGCCGGGCGTGACCGAGGAAGCGCTGGCCGATGCCGCGCAATTGTCGTCGCTCGCCGACGAAACGCCGGAAGGCCGCAGCATCGTCGTGCTCGCGAAGGAGCGCTTCAACATTCGCCAGCGCGACATGGCGCAACTGCACGCGACGTTCCTCGGCTTTTCCGCGCAGACGCGGATGAGCGGCGTCGACCTGCCGGGTCGCGAGATCCGCAAGGGCGCGGCCGACGCGATCCGCCGCTACGTCGAGATGCACGGCAGCCGCTTCCCGGAAGAAGTGCGCCGCGCGGTGGACGACGTCGCGCGCCGCGGCAGCACGCCGCTCGTCGTGGCCGACCTGCAGGACGGGGTGGCGCGCGTGCTCGGCGTGATCGAGCTGAAGGACATCGTGAAGGGCGGCATCAAGGAGCGCTTCGCGGAGCTGCGCAAGATGGGCATCAAGACCGTGATGGTGACGGGCG
Organism: Burkholderia sp. AU32262; assembly: GCF_020419985.1. Taxonomy (NCBI): domain Bacteria; kingdom Pseudomonadati; phylum Pseudomonadota; class Betaproteobacteria; order Burkholderiales; family Burkholderiaceae; genus Burkholderia; species Burkholderia sp. AU32262. The sequence continues at coordinate 69,624 of NZ_JAIZRS010000005.1, read as the reverse complement.
ACAACCGGCTGACGGCCGCGGCGATCGCGGCGGAAGCGGGCGTCGACGATTTCCTCGCGGAAGCGACGCCGGAAACCAAGCTCGCGACGATTCGCGAGCATCAGGCGGCCGGGCGTCTCGTCGCGATGACGGGCGACGGCACCAACGACGCGCCGGCGCTCGCGCAGGCCGACGTCGCAGTGGCCATGAACACGGGTACGCAGGCGGCGAAGGAGGCCGGCAACATGGTCGACCTCGACTCGAACCCGACGAAGCTGATCGAGATCGTCGAGATCGGCAAGCAGATGCTGATGACGCGCGGCTCGCTGACGACGTTCTCGATCGCGAACGACATCGCGAAGTACTTCGCGATCATCCCGGCCGCGTTCGTGACGACCTACCCGCAACTGCGCGTGCTCGACATCATGCACCTGACGTCGCCGGCGTCCGCGATCCTGTCCGCGGTGATCTTCAACGCGCTGATCATCGTCGCGCTGATTCCGCTCGCGCTGAAGGGCGTGACCTACCGGCCGCTCGGCGCCGCGTCGCTCTTGCGGCGCAACCTGCTGGTCTACGGCCTGGGCGGCGTGCTGCTGCCGTTCCCGTTCATCAAGCTGATCGACATGACGCTCGCCGCGCTCGGCTGGGCCTGAGCCCGCCGCACTTGAAGGAACCATCATGAAATCGTTGATTCGCCCGCTCGTCGTGCTGTTCGTCATCCTGACCGCCGTGACGGGGCTCGCTTACCCGGCCGTGATGACCGTGTTCGGTCAGGCCGTGTTTCCGTCGCAGGCCAACGGCAGCCTGATCGAGCAGAACGGCAAGGTCGTCGGCTCCGCGCTGATCGGCCAGCCGTTCGACGCGCCGAAGTATTTCTGGGGCCGGCTGTCGGCCACCGCGCCGATGCCGTACAACGCGGCCGGCTCCGGCGGCTCGAACCTCGGCCCGCTGAACCCGTCGCTCGCCGATCAGGTGAAGGCGCGCATCGCCGCGCTGCGCGATGCGGGCACCGACCTGTCGAAGCCGGTGCCGGTCGACCTCGTGACGGCGTCGGCGAGCGGCCTCGATCCGGAGATCACGCCGGCCGCCGCCGCGTACCAGGTCGAGCGCGTCGCGAAGGCGCGCAATCTGGCGCCGGACGCGGTCGCGCAACTCGTCGCCGCGAACACGACGGGCCGCCAGTTCGGCGTGCTCGGCGAGCCGCGCGTGAACGTGCTGAAGCTGAACCTCGCGCTCGACGCGGCGCAGGCCGCGCACTGATCGGTCGCGCGGGCTGACCGGCATCCGGCGCGGCCTGAACCGTGCCGGATGCGCTTTTCCCGACGGCGCGCGCGCCGTCTTTGCCTTTTGCGGCGATTTGGAACCACAATGCTCGTACCCGCGCGCATCCGGGCGCTCCGCTTTCCTCACGCATGAATCGTCCCGATCCCGACCAACTCCTCGACAAGCTGCAGCGAGACGAAGAAAAGCAGCGGCGCGGCCAGCTCAAGATCTTCTTCGGCGCGTCCGCCGGCGTCGGCAAGACCTACGCGATGCTGCAGGCCGCGCGTCAGCGCGTGCAGGAAGGCGTCGACGTCGTCGTCGGCATCGTCGAGACCCACGGCCGCGCCGAGACGGCCGCGCTGCTCGACGGCCTCGACGTGCTGCCGTCCGCCCGCATCGACTATCGCGGCCGCACGCTCGCCGAATTCGATCTCGACGGCGCGCTCGCGCGGGCGCCGCAACTGATCCTCGTCGACGAGCTCGCGCATTCGAACGTGCAGGGCGCGCGGCACCTGAAGCGCTGGCAGGACGTCTACGAGCTGCTCGACGCGGGCATCGACGTATATACGACCGTCAACGTCCAGCACCTCGAAAGCCTGAACGACGTGGTCGGCGCGATCACCGGCATCCGCGTGTGGGAGACCGTGCCCGATCGCGTGTTCGACGCGGCCGACGAAGTCACGCTCGTCGACCTGCCGGCCGAGGAACTGCTCGAGCGGATGCGCGACGGCAAGGTCTATCTCGCGCAGCAGGCCGAGCGCGCGGTGCGCAACTTCTTCCGCAAGGGCAACCTGATCGCGCTGCGCGAGCTGGCGCTGCGGCGCACGGCCGATCGCGTCGACGCGCAGATGCGCGAGTACCGCGCCGACCGTTCGATCCAGCGCATCTGGCAGGCGCGCGAGCGGCTGCTCGTGTGCGTCGGCCCGGGCGCCGAGGCGCCGACGCTCGTGCGTGCGGCCGCGCGCCTCGCCGCGAGCCTGAAGGCCGACTGGATCGCCGTGTACGTCGAGACGCCGCGCCTGCAGCGGCTGCCCGACGCGCGGCGGCAGCGCACGCTCGACGCGCTGAAGCTCGCGGCCGAGCTCGGCGCGGAGACGGCCACGCTCGCCGGCGCCGACGCGGTCGCCGCGCTGATCGGCTATGCGAAGGTCCGCAACGTGTCGAAGCTCGTCGCGGGCGGCTCGCCGAAGGTCGGGCTCGCGCGCCGCTTCGCGCGGCCGTTCGGCGAGCAACTGGCGGAACGCGCGGGCGACGTCGACCTGATGCTGATTCGCGCGTCCGCGAGCGACGAGGCGCGCGCCGCGCCGCTCGACGCGCGGGCGCGCGACTGGCGCGATGCGTTCGCGCAGTTCGGCACGCACCGCTCGCCGCCGCGCCACTACGCGTATGCGGCCGCGATCTGCGCGGCGATCACCGTCGTCGCGAGCGTCGTGTCCGCGCGGCTCGACCTCACGAACCTCGTGATGCTGTACCTGCTCGGCGTGGTGTTCTCGGCCGTCCGGCTCGGGCGCGGCCCGGGCGTGCTGCAGTCGTTCCTGTCGGTGGCCGCGTTCGATTTCTTCTTCGTGCCGCCGCGCATGTCGTTCTCGGTCAGCGACACGCAATACCTGCTGACCTTCTTCGGGATGCTGCTGACGTCGCTCGTGATCAGCCACCTGACGTCGACGCTCACGCGCCAGGCGAGCGTCGCGCAGCGCCGCGAGCGCCGCACCGGCGCGATCTACGCGATGGCGCGCGAGCTCGGCGCGGCGCTGACGACCGAGCAGATCGTCGAAATCGGCAGCCGCCACGTCGGCGAGGTGTTCCGCGCGCGCGTCGCGATCCTGCTGCCCGACAGTGCCGACCAGGTGCGCCAGAAGATCGAGGAGCCCGATGCGGCCGTCACGCTGACGGGCGCGGAGCTCGACAGCGACGTCGGCCAGTGGGTGTACGACCAACAGAAGCCGGCCGGGCGCGGCACCGATACCTTGCCGGCGACGGCCGCGCTGTACCTGCCGCTGAAGGCGCCGATGCGCACGCGCGGCGTGCTTGCGGTCGCATCGCGCGAGCCGCGCGAACTCGAGGTGCCCGAGCAGCAGCGGATGCTCGACGCATTCGCCGCGCAGATCGCGCTCGCGCTGGAGCGCGTGCACTACGTCGAGATCGCGCGCGACGCGCTCGTCAACATGGAATCCGAGCGGCTTCGCAACTCGCTGCTGTCGGCGATCTCGCACGACCTGCGCACGCCGCTCACGACGATCGTCGGCTTCTCGTCGATGCTCGCGAACGGGCGCGCGGCCGCGCAGGCCGGCGACGGCGCGGCGGCCGCGCGCCTCGCGCAGCGCGAGGGCGAGCTCGTCGACGCGATTCACGACGAGGCGCTGCGCATGACGGGCATCGTCACGAACCTGCTCGACATGGCGCGGCTGCAGGCCGGCAGCCTGCAGCTCAAGCGCCAGTGGTCGCTGCTCGAGGAAACCGTCGGCGCCGCGCTTGCCGCCTGCCGGCGCGTGCTCGCGCGCCATCCCGTGCGCGTCGCGTTGCCGGCCGACCTGCCGTTGCTGCAGATGGACGCGGTGCTGATGGAGCGGCTGTTCACCAACCTGTTCGAGAACGCGGCGAAGTACACGCCGCCCGATACGTCGCTCGACATCGGCGCGGAGCGCGTGACCGACGACGGGAGCCCGTTCGTGCGCGTGCACGTCGACGATCACGGCCCGGGCCTTCCGGCCGGCATGGAGGCGCGGATCTTCGACAAGTTCACGCGCGGCGAGAAGGAATCGGCGACGCCGGGCATCGGGCTCGGCCTCGCGATCTGCCGTGCGATCGTCGAGGCGCACGGCGGTAAAATCGGCGCACTCAACCGCACCGCGCCCGACGGCCGCGTGACGGGCGCGCGCTTCTGGTTCACGCTGCCGGTCGACACGCCGCCGGCCGCACCGGCCGTGCCCGACGACGAATCCGACCTGCCGGACGCATCGCCCCCATCCGAGTCATTGCCCGACCATGAGTGAACCCACCCTGACCGTCGTCCTGATCGAGGACGAAAAGCAGATCCGCCGCTTCGTGCGCGCCGCGCTCGAAGAGGAGGACATCGCGGTGTTCGAAGCCGAGACGGGCAAGCAGGGGTTGATCGACGCGGCGACGCGCAAGCCCGACCTCGTGATCGTCGACCTCGGGCTACCGGACACCGACGGCCTCGACGTGATCCGCGAGCTGCGCGGCTGGTCCGAGGTGCCGGTGATCGTGCTGTCGGCCCGCACGCAGGAAGAGGAGAAGGTCGCGGCGCTCGATGCGGGCGCCGACGATTACCTGACCAAGCCGTTCGGCGTGTCCGAACTGCGCGCGCGGATTCGCGCGCAACTGCGCCGGCGCAACCAGGGCGGCGCGAACGAGTCGCCGAAGGTGACCTTCGGCGCCGTGAGCGTCGATCTCGCGCTGCGCCAGGTGTGGCGCGACGACGCGATCGTGCACCTGACGCCGCTCGAATACCGGCTGCTCGCGACGCTCGTGCGCCACGCGGGGCGCGTGCTCACGCATCGCCAGCTGCTGCGCGACGTGTGGGGGCCGTCGCACGTCGAGAGCCATCACTACCTGCGCATCTACATGGCGCACCTGCGCCAGAAGCTCGAGGCCGATCCCGCGCAGCCCGAGCACATCGTCACCGAGACGGGCGTCGGCTACCGGCTCGTCGGCGCCGTGTGACGGGCGGTGCGGGGCCGCGCGCCGGCAGGGTTGCGCCGGCGCGACAGTTTCGCGACCGCGGCCGGCCTTGCACACCGGCCGCGCAATCCCCGCTATCCTGACCGTTCCCCGAACGAAAACGAGGAGCGTGCAATGTCCGTCCGTCTGGTCGTCATCTGTGCGCTGGCGCTGGCTGCGCCCGGCGCGTTCGCCCAGCCGCTGCCGCCCGGGCAGCAGCCGCCCGCGCGGGCGGCGCTGGCCAATCCCGCGTCGGTCAACTGCGAGAAGCTCGGCGGTCGCCATGTGATCCGTAACCTGTCGAGCGGGCAGGTCGGCATGTGCGTGTTCAAGGACGGCCGCGTGTGCGAGGAGTGGGCGCTGTACCGCGACGACCGCTGCGTCGGCGGGGGCGCGCCCAAGCGCGTGGCGAACTGACCGCGCGGCCCGCTGCGCCCCCGCACCGGCCGCCGGCAGGCCTGTAAGCCGCTTGTTATACTCGGCGCCGCCCGGGGACGACCCCGGGTCATTCGCTTTAACGGGGACGGCCCCATCCGATACGGAGTACGTCGAGATGGCGTGGGTATGGTTGTTGATCGCCGGTTTGCTGGAAGTGGCCTGGGCGGCCGGCTTGAAATCGTCGGACGGCTTCACGAAGCTCGGTCCGTCGGTGTTCACGATCGTGACGGCGCTGGCCAGCTTCGGGCTGCTCGCGGTCGCGATGCGCCAGTTGCCGCTCGGCACCGCGTACGCGGTGTGGACGGGCATCGGCGCGGTCGGCGCGTTCGTGTTCGGCATCGTGATGATGGGCGAGGCGCTGACCGCCGCGCGCGTCGCGAGCGCGGCGCTGATCGTCGCGGGGCTGGTCGGCCTGAAGCTGTCGTCGGCCGCCTGACGACGGTATCCCGGGCGCGCGTGCGCCCGGGCGCCGCGCCGCCTCGCGCAATTGCGCCGGTTGCCCGGCCAGCCTGTCTATAATGGAACGTATTCGGGCCTGAATACCGTCGTGCCTGTCGCGGCACGCGGTGCCGGTCGCCACGCGCCGCGCGGCCAGTCTGTCCGACCCGATGCGGTCAATCGGCAAAACGCACGGAAAGTGCAAGGAGAGGGCCATGATCGAAGCCATTTCCCTCGGCGCGGGGCTCGCGTGGGCGAGCGGCCTGCGCCTGTACCTGACGGTGCTGATCGCCGGCGTGCTGGCGCGGTTCGGCTGGCTCCATCTGCCCGACACGCTGGCCGTGCTGATGTCGCCGTGGGTCATCGGCGCCGCTGCCGTGCTCGCCGTGACCGAATTCCTTGCCGACAAGATCCCCGCGTTCGACTCGCTGTGGGATGCCGTGCATACCTTCATTCGCATTCCGGCCGGCGCCGTGCTCGCGGCCGGCGCGCTCGGCCATGCCGATCCGACCATGCTGGCGGTCGCGGGGCTGGCCGGCGGCTCGCTCGCCGGCGCCGCGCACGTGGCGAAGGCCGGCACGCGTGCGCTGATCAACCTGTCTCCCGAACCGATTTCGAACTGGTTCGCGTCGTCGACCGAGGACGGTCTCGTGGTCGGCGGGCTCGCGCTCGCCTTCTTCGTTCCACTCGCGTTCCTCGTGCTGCTTGCCGCGTTCATCGCGGCGTCGGCGTGGGCGCTGCCGCGCCTGTGGCGCGGCGTGTCCGGCGGCTTCCGCGGAATGGCGAACCACATGGTGTCGCGGCTCAATTCGATCGGAGGGAAACGCGATTGAAGGGGCCGCAACACGCGGCGCAGCCGCCGGCCGGGCCCTCCGGCCATGACGGGCGCGTGCATGGCGGCCGCTTCGGCCTGCGCGACCTGATCCACCAGGCTGCCCGGATGACCGCGCGCGACTGGCGCGCGGGCGAACTGACGCTGCTGGTCCTCGCACTGGTGCTCGCGGTCGCGGCGCTGACGAGCGTCGGCTTTCTCGCCGACCGCCTGCGCCAGGGGCTCGAGCGCGACGCGCGCCAGATGCTCGGCGCCGATTTCGTCGTGCGCGCCGATCGTCCCGTCGATCCGTCGTTCGACCGGCAGGCCCGCGCGCTCGGTCTGCGTACCGCGACGACCGCCATCTTCCCGAGCATGATCGCGTCCGCCGCGGGCGGGCAGGCCGCCGATGCGGCGCCGTCGCGCCTTGCGGCCGTGAAGGCCGTGTCGCCCGGCTATCCGCTGCGCGGCGCGGTCGAGATCCTGCCGGCCGGCGCGGCCGTCGCGCACAAGGCGGCCGCGATTCCCGCGCCCGGCACCGTTTGGGCCGATCCGGCGCTGCTCGACGCGCTGCACCTGAAGGCGGGCGATACGGTGCGCGTCGGGCTGCGCACGTTCACGGTCGCCGCGGCGATCACCCGCGAGCTCGATCGCGGCTTTTCGTTCGTCAATTTTTCGCCGCGGCTGATGATGCGCGCGGACGAACTCGCCGCGACCGGGCTCACGGGCTACGGCAGCCGCGTCACGTACCGGCTGCTGGTCGCCGGCGACGCACCGGCCGTCGCGCGCTTCGAGTCGTATGCGCATGCGCGCGTCGACGGCGGGAAGCTGCGCGGCGTCGGGCTCGAATCGTTGCGGGAAGGGCAGCCGCAGGTGCGGCAGACGCTGGATCGCGCACGTCATTTCCTGACGCTCGTCGCGTTGCTGACCGCGCTGCTCGCGGCGGTCGCGATCGCGATGGCCGCGCAGCGCTACATGCGGCGCCATCTCGACGGATGCGCGACGATGCGCTGCCTCGGCGTGAGCCGCCGCACGCTCGGCGCGCTGTTCGCGCTCGAATTCGCGGGCGTCGGCATCGTGTCGGGCGCCGCGGGCGCGGTGCTCGGCTATGGCGGGCACTGGGCGTTGCTGGCCGCGCTCGGCAGCCTGATCGACGTCGTGCTGCCGCCGCCGACCTTGTGGCCGGCGCTGATCGGCATGGGCGCGGCGCTCGTGCTGTTGCTCGGTTTCGCGCTGCCGCCGCTCGTGCCGCTCACGCGCGTGCCGCCGGTGCGCGTGCTGCGGCGCGAGTGGGGCGACGCGTCGCGCACCGCATGGGCCGCGTATGCGGTCGGCGTCGTGCTGTTCGCGGCGCTGCTGATCGTGGCCGCCGGCAACCTGAAGCTCGGCCTGATCGTCGCGGGCGGCTTTGCCGGCGCGCTGGTCGGGTTCGCGCTGATCGCCCGGCTCGTGCTGTTCGCCGCCGCGCGCGCGGTGCGTAACGCGCGCGTGGCCGCGGGCGTCGGCTGGCGTTACGCGCTGGCGTCGCTGCACCGGCGCGGCACGGCCAGCGCGCTGCAGATCACCGCGCTTGCGCTCGGCCTGATGTGCCTGCTGCTGATCGCGATCACGCGCAACGACCTCGTGGCGGGCTGGCGGCAGTCGACGCCGCCCGATGCGCCGAATCAGTTCCTGATCGACATCCAGCCCGACCAGCGCGCCGATGTCGCCGCCTATCTGGCCGCGCACGGCGTGCGCGACGCGGTGCCCGCGCCGATGGTGCGCGGCCGCCTCGTCGCGATCAACGGCAAGCCGGTGAATCCGGACGCGTACCCGTCCGAAGAGGCGCGCCGGCTCGTCGATCGCGAATTCAACCTGTCGTACACGACCGAATTGCCGTCCGACAACCGGATCGTCGAAGGCGACTGGTTCGGCACCGCGGCCACGCCGCAGATCTCGATCGAAGCCGGCCTCGCGAAGACGCTGAACGTGAAACCGGGCGACACGCTGCGCTTCGACGTGACGGGGCTGACGGTCGACGCACCGATCACGAGCGTGCGCAAGCTCGACTGGGGCTCGTTCCGCGTCAACTTCTTCGTGCTGATGCCGCCGCCGGTGCTGAAGGATTTCCCGGCCGTCTACCTGACGAGCTTCCATCTGCCCGCATCGAATGCCGCGCTGCTCGATCCGTTGATCGCGCGTTACCCGAACCTGACCGCGATCGACGTCGCGCCGATCCTCGCGCAGTTGCAGCGCATGATGCTGCAGGTGGTCGGCGCGGTGCAGTTCCTGTTCGCGTTCACGCTCGCGGCGGGCGTGCTGGTGCTGTACACGGCGCTTGCCGGCTCGCGCGACGAGCGCGTGCGCGAGGCCGCGCTGCTGCGCGCGCTCGGCGCGTCGCGCGCGCAGGTCAATGCGGTGCAGCGCGCCGAATTCGTCGTGGTCGGCACGTTGGCCGGCGCACTCGCGTCGGCGGGCGCGATCGCGGTCGGCTGGGTGCTCGCGTCGCGCGTATTCGACTTCCAGCTCGCCGTCGATCCATGGCTCGTGCCGGCCGGCGTCGCGGCCGGTGTCGTCTGCGCGGCTGCGGCCGGCTGGCTGAGCCTGCATAATGTGTTGCGGCGCCCCGCGCTGCAGTCGCTGCGCGACGCCTGAGCGTCGCCCGCGGCCCCGAAGATTCCGTTTTCCGACTATCCGTATGACCGATGTGAATGACGACGCGCCGTCGCAACCGACGGCGTTCGAGCTCGTGGGCGGCGAAGCCCGCGTGCGCGAAATGGTGGACCGCTTCTACGACCTGATGGACCTCGAGCCCGAGTTCGCGCAGATTCGCGCGCTGCACCCGCCGTCGCTCGATGGGTCGCGCGACAAGCTGTTCTGGTTCCTGTGCGGCTGGCTCGGCGGCCCCGACCACTACATCGGCCGGTTCGGCCATCCGCGGCTGCGCGCGCGGCACCTGCCGTTCCCGATCGCATCGGTCGAGCGCGACCAGTGGCTGCGCTGCATGGCGTGGGCGATGGAGGACGTCGGGCTGGCGGAGCCGCTGCGCGAGCGGCTCATGCACTCGTTCTACGACACGGCGGACTGGATGCGCAACCGGCCCGGTTGATCGACCGGTACGCCGCTGCCCGCGCGCGGGACGATCTGCGTCTGGGCGCCCGTGCGGCCCGGCGCGACACTGGCCGTTTCCCCCATCGATTCGAGGCTCGCCCGATGACGACACAAGCGCTGTTTCGCGAAGACGCGTACCTCACGCAATGCGAGGCGATCGTCCAGGCCGTCGGCGACGACGGCATCCGGCTCGACCGCACGGTGTTCTATCCGCTCGGCGGCGGCCAGGCCGGCGACGCCGGTACGCTCACGCTGCCCGACGGCAGCACGATCGCGATCGCCGACACGCGCAAGGCGAAGTTCGACGGCGCGACGCCCGACGACGCCGTCCATGTGCCGGCACCGGGCCAGGCGGCGAGCGTCGCGACGCTCGCTCCCGGCACGCGCGTGGTCGCGCAGATCGACTGGCTGCGCCGCTACCGGCACATGCGCCTGCATACGGCCGCGCATCTGATGTGCGCGGTGCTGCCGTACGCGGTCGACGGCTGCAGCGTGACGGCCGACTACGTGCGGCTCGATTTCGCGACGTCCGAGTCGATCGACCGCGACGACGTCGAGCGGCGCCTCGCGGGCTTCGTCGCCGGTGCGCATCCGGTCACGACCGAATGGATCACCGACGACGAGATGGCCCAACGGCCCGAACTCGTGCGCACGATGAGCGTGAAGCCGCCGATGGGCCTCGGCCGCGTGCGGCTGCTGCGCATCGAAAACGTCGACTTGCAGCCGTGCGGCGGCACGCACGTGCGCAACACGTCCGAAATCGGCGGCCTGCGGGTCGCGAAACTGGAAAAGAAGAGCGCGCGCACACGGCGCCTCGTACTGGAGTTTGCATGACGATCGATACCGGGAAAGCGGGCGCGGCAGCGCTCGATCCGCAGGCACGGGAGATTCTCGATTTCTGGTTCGGCGAGCCGGGCTCGGCCGAATTCGGGCAGAACCGCAAGATCTGGTTCAACGGCGGCGCGGCGTTCGACGACGTGCTGCGCACGCGTTACGGCGCGCTGCTCGACGCCGCGTGCGACGGCGCCTGCGATCACTGGGCCGATTCGCCGTCGGGCGCGCTGGCGTTGATCGTCGTGCTCGACCAGTTCTCGCGCAACATCCATCGCGGCACGCCGCGCGCGTTTGCCGCCGATCCGAAGGCGCTCGCGCTCGCCCGCCGCGTCGTCGCGGCCGGCTGGGACGCGCGGTTGCCGAGCGGGCATCACCGTGCGTTCGCATATCTGCCGTTCGAGCACGACGAGTCGCTCGAGAGCCAGCGCGAGGCCGTGCGCCTGTGCGCGGGCATCCGCGACGAGGCCGGGTGCGAGAGCTATCACCGCTTCGCGTTGCTGCATGCGGCCGTCGTCGAGCGCTTCGGCCGCTTTCCGCACCGGAACGCGATTCTCGGTCGCGCGTCGACCGACGAGGAAACGGCGTTTCTGCGGGAGCCCGGCTCGTCGTTTTGATGATTCGGAGGTTGGCGGGATGAGGAGAGGGCGCGGCGAACCCTGGGACGCATGCGGGTTCGTGCCGGCGCCGGTGTCGCAAAAGGCTGCGCACCGGCCGGACGGCTGAGCGCGGCGCGCGCCGAAGAGGAAAGTGAAGGCGGGCAGGACGGCGCATCGCGCCGCCCTGTGTCACTGCGGATGCTGTTCGGGCGTGCGCACGTAGACGCGCAGCAGCTCCTCGTTGTCGCCCGGGCGGGCGCCGGCCCAGAACAGCTTCCATTCATTGCCGGGCGCCGGATCGACGGCCCGCACGCCCTGCACGATCATCCACGTGCAGCGCGTCGTCTTCGCGTCGTCGATCGGCGTGTGCTGGATGCCGGAGAAGTAGTACAGCATCGGCGCTTCCGATTCGCCGAGCCCGTGCAGGCTCGCCATGCAGTCGCCGTCGTTCCATTCGAGCGCGAGATGCGCGTTCAGGTCGTCGAACACCGAGCGGTAGCTCTTCGCGACGTCGAGCCACGGCAGCAGCAGCGTATAGACGAGCCCCCACGCGACGAGCGCGCCGGCGCCCCACGACAGCGCGCCGCGCCACAGGCCCGTCGTGCGCAGCTTCGGCAGCAGCGTCAGCCAGCCGACCGTCAGCGCGAGCGCGCCGGTCACGAGCGCGGGCTGGATCGGCATCGTCCAGTCGAGCGGCAGCCAGCGGCCGAGCAGCGCGAGATCGGCGCGCGACGCGGCCGGATCGGCCATCACCGCCCAGATCGCCCATGCCAGCGCGACGACCGTGCCGAACAGGATGCGGCTCAGGTAGTCCCACGCGAAATGCACGCGGCGCGGCAGGCGGTCGATCGCCTGCGCGGCGACCAGCGCGAGCGGCGCGAAGAACGGCAGGATGTAAAGCTGGCGCGACGTCGCGGACACTTGCAGCACGACGAGCCCGATGCCGGCGAACAGCACGGGCAGCGCGATGCGCGGCGCACGCCAGTCGCGCCATGCGCCGCGCGCGAGCGCGACGATCGCGAGCGGTGCGACCGGGAAGCCGACCAGCAGGAACGCGCGCAGGATGAACAACGGCTTGTCGTTTTCCGCGCCGAGTTCGGGGACGGAGAAACCGAAGAAGCGCCCGACGTTGTTGTCCCAGAACCACGTCATGAACAGCGTTTCCGAGCGCAGGAACAGCGCGGTCGGCCAGATCAGCGCGAACGGCGCGAACACGAGCGCGGCGACGCCGAGCGCGCGCGCGAACGCGCGGGTGCGACAGGCCGGGTAGAGCGCCAGCGTGCAGACGAGCGTGGCCGCGAACACGAGCGGGACGAACAGCCCTTTCGCCATCAGCGCGATGCCGACGCCCGCGCCGAAGAGCGGCGCGGCCCAGCGGCCGGCCGGATGCGGCGGCAGCCCGTGCCGCATCTGCTGCGCGCGCGCGACGTGCTGCATCACGAGTTCGAGCAGCCCGCAGAATCCCATCGCCGTGCCGGCAAACAGCGCGACGTCCGTCATCATGTCGTGCACGTGCTTGATGACGACGAGCGTGCTCGCGCTCAGCACGACCGGGCCGAGCACGCGCAGGTCGAACCACGTGTCCGACCGGCTGGCCACGCGCGCCGCGCGCGCGATGAAGCCGAACGCGAGCGCGGCGAACAGGGCGCTCGCCAGGCGTGCCGCGTCGTGCAGCGGCATCACGCGCTGCAGCAGCCACGCGAGGCTGGTCGCGACCCATGCGTAGAGCGGCGGCTTTTCCATGAACGGCAGGCCGGCATTGGTCGGCACGACGAAGTCGCCGGTCTCGAGCATGTGCTGGATGATGCCGAACGTGTAGGTTTCATCCTGTTTCCACGGATCGTGCCCGAGCACGCCGGGCAGCGTGTACGCGCACACCAGGGCGGCGACGAACAGCCACGCGCGCCAGCCGAGCGGCAGCGAACGCTCGCGTGGGGGGGCTGATCGCGGCGGTCGAGGCGGCGACGGGCGTGCCGGCGGCGTCCAGCGTCGCGATGGCGTCGGTATCGGCGGTCGAGCGGGTGTGCGCGGCCGAGGCGGGCACGGGCGTGCGTCGCCGGCCGGGCGCTGCGGTTCCAGGCATGGAAAAGATCTCGGGTCGAGTCGAGCCGGTCCGGCGACATGGGCTGGACCGATTAGCGGCTACATTCGGGTAACGGACAGCGTGTTCGGGACACCTGTCTGGATGTCCGCTAGTAGAGCACGGAATTGTTACGAATGTTTACTGAAACTGTCACGGAATTGTGGAGATTTGTGGCGCCGTGACGAAGGGGCGTTTGTGACCGCCGTATTGTTGCGCCGCGCGTCAGCTCAGCGGCCGCCGCCGACGTCGAGCAGCGCGCCCGTCGTGTAGGACGCCGCATCGCCGAGCAGCCAGACGATCGCCTCGGCGATCTCCTGCGCTTCGCCGGCGCGGCCGAGCGGCGTCTGCGCGCCGAGGCGGGCCGCACGGCCCGGCTGGCCGCCGCTGGCGTGAATGTCGGTCTCGATCAGGCCGGGGCGCACCGCGTTGACGCGTACGCCGTGCGGGCCCAGTTCCTTGGCCAGGCCGATCGTCAGCGAATCGACCGCGCCTTTCGAGCCCGCGTAGTCGACGTACTCGTTCGGCGAGCCGAGCCGCGACGCGATCGACGACACGTTGACGATCGCGCCGCCGCGCCCGCCGCGGTCGGTGGACAGCCGGCGCGCGGCTTCGCGGGCGCACAGGTACGCGCCGAGCACGTTGGTATCGAACATCCGCCGCAGCCGGTCGACCGGCATGTCGGCGAGCGGCATCGACGGCGCGACGATGCCCGCATTGTTGACGAGCGCGTCGAGCCGCCCGAACGCCTCCGCGACGGTATCGAACATCGCGACGACGTCCGCCTCGTTCGCGACATCGCCCGCGACGATGCACGCGCGGCCGCCCGCGTCGCGCACGGCCTGCGCGGTCAGTTCGGCGGCCGCCGCGTCGCGCGCGTAGTTGATGCCGACGTCCCAGCCGCGCTCGGCGGCGAGCACGGCGGTCGCGCGGCCGATGCCGCGGCTCGCGCCGGTGATGAGGACGGCCTTGCGGTCGGACGGTGCGGTCATCGCGTGCGGTTTCCGGTGAAGGTTACTTCGCTGTGTCAGGCGCCCACTTGTCGCGGGCGGGCGGCTGGTAGCGGCGCAGCCGCTCGATCAGCGCGACGGGCTCCGATTCGACGCACAGTGCGTCGAAATAGGCCGGCCGCATGAAGCCTTCGTCGACCGTATGGCGCAGCAGCGCGATCAGCGGATCGTAGAACGAATCGATGTTGTAGAGCGCGACGGGCTTGCGGTGATAGCCGAGCTGCGCCCACGTGTAGACCTCGAAGAGCTCCTCGAGCGTGCCGGCGCCGCCGGGCATCGCGACGAACGCGTCGGAGAGGTCGGCCATCATTTTCTTGCGATGATGCATGTCGGGCACGACGTGCAGCTCCGACAGCCCCGTATGGCCGACTTCCTTGTCGACGAGCAGCTCGGGGATCACGCCGACCGCACGGCCGCCGGCCGCCATCACTTCGTCGGCGATCACACCCATCAGGCCGACGCGCCCGCCGCCGTATACGAGCGTGAGACCTGCGCCGACGAGCGCGCGGCCGAACGCGCGCGCGGCATCGGCGTAGACGGGCCGCACGCCGGACGACGAGCCGCAGTAAACGCAGACTGCCTTCATTGCTTCGCGTCCTTGGCGGGGGCCGGGCCGGTGGCGACGGGGCTGCCGGCCGGGCGCGGCGAACCGTCGCGCGGGGGCAGGTAGTCGGTGAACTGGCGCTTGGGCAGCTTGCCGGAGACGAGATCGTCGAACAGCTGGCGCGAACGGCCGCGCAGGTACGGCGCCATGATCGAGATCACGTGCATGCTCACCTGGTGCAGCTCTTCGCGGATCGCGTCCTGGTCGTTGTACTTGCGCGGATGCATCACGTACTGGTACGACAGCCAGTACGTCGAGATCACCGCCATGTTGGTGGCGATGACTTCGATCTCGGCGGGCGTCGCGACCATTTCGGCATCGGAGACGAGCAGTTCGCACATGTCGTGCGCGAAGCGCACCTTGTGGCTGATGATCTGCTTGAAGTGCGTCTCGAGCGTGCGGTTGCGGGCGAGCAGGTCGTTGAGGTCGCGATACAGGAACCGGTAGGTCCACATGAAATCGGCCATGTACTGCAGGTACGACCAGGTTTCGTCGATCGTCGGACGGTGATCTTCGGGGAAGCGCAGCCGCCGTTCGATCTGCTGCTCGAACTGCGCGAAGATGCTGTTGATGATGTCGTCCTTGTTGCGGAAATGGTAGTACAGGTTGCCTGGACTGATTTCCATTTCCTCGGCGATCGTCGTGGTGGTGACGTTCGGTTCGCCGATCTCGTTGAAGAGTTTCAACGACAACTCGAGAATCCGTTCGCGGGTGCGGCGGGGAGGTTTCGCTTCCATGTCGTCCGGCCCTGTGTATGCCGGACTGGCGGGCGCTGCAATCGATGCTGCGTGATTCGTCCGGCGCGGGTTGCTGTTCTATGTCTGGCCGACGATTATAAACCGGGGTTTCGCCCCATCGGGGCATTTCGTGAGCGCGGCCGCCGCGCGGCGCATGGTGCAGCGCCGCACGCGGGCGGCGGGAAAGAGGCCCGCCGGTTGCTAGGGTCTGTTTACATACGGAACGCACATGCGTTGCCACGAGAACGGCCGCTCGCGAGGCGTGCGACGCCGCGAATACTGGACGTATTCGCAAGGAGCACAACGCGGCGAGCGGCCGTTCTCGTGGCAACCCCAAATTAAAAAATCATTCCAGGGGAATGCGCGAAATCGCCCGCATGGCGGCGTCGCGCGTCACTTGTTTGGCTCGGCCAAACGGCGCTCCTTCCTCCTTGCCCTGCGAGCGATTTCGCGCATTCGCATGTGCGTTCCGTATGTAAACAGACCCTAGAAGCCGAGCCAGCGTGCGACGACCGGGCCGAGCACGAAGCCCCAGGTCGTCACGCATGCGAACAGCGCGACCGTTACGGCCGCGCTGCCGAGGTCCTTCGCGCGCTTCGAGAGTTCGTGACGCTCGAGCGAGATGCGGTCGATCGCGGCTTCGACGCTCGAGTTCAGCAGCTCGACGATCAGCACCAGCAGCACCGAGCCGATCAGCAGCGCGCGCGACGCGGCCGGCACCGGCGCGAACGCGCCGATCGGCAGCATCAGCGCGGCGAGCGTGAGCTCCTGGCGAAACGCGCTCTCCTCGCGGATCGCGACGCGAAAGCCGTTCAGCGAATGCTTGAGCGCGAACCACGCGCGCGTGATGCCGCGGTGGCGCTTGTACGGGTTCGGCGGCAGCGGCGCGAGCCGATCGTCGGGGCCGAGCGGCTCGTGCGTGTGCGCGTCGGCGTCGGCGTGCGGCTCTTCCTCGTCGAACGGGCGGTGCCGTGGCGGCGTCGCGGCGGGGGGCGGAATCTTGTCGTTCAGGTCTCGTTTCAAACGGCGGCACCTTCGGCTGGCGAGTACGCGGTCTTCGGCAGCGGCTTCAGATGCGACGCGAACTGCTCGGATGCCGCGCGCCACGAGAAGCGTTCTGCCCACGCGCGCGCAGTCGTGCGTTCGATCTTCAGCGCCTCGAGGCAGGCTTCCTGCAGGTCCTCGTGCATCGCGCCGGCATGGCCTTCGCCGAGCACGTCGATCGGGCCCGTGACGGGATACGCGGCCACCGGCGTGCCGCAGGCGAGGGCTTCGAGCAGCACGAGGCCGAACGTGTCGGTGCGACTCGGAAACACGAACACGTCGGCCGCAGCATACACCTTCGCGAGCTCCGTCTGTGACAGCACGCCGAGATAGTTCGCTTCCGGGTAGCGCGACTTGAGCTCCGCGAGCGCGGGGCCTTCGCCCGCGACCCACTTCGAGCCGGGCAGGTCGAGGCGCAGGAACGCCTCGACGTTCTTCTCGATCGCGACGCGGCCCACGTACAGGAAGATCGGTCGCGCGGTATTGAGCACCTTCGACTCCATCGGCCGGAAGATGTCGAGATCGACGCCGCGGGTCCACAGCACCACGTTCGTGAAGCCGAATTTCTCGAGGTCCTGCTTGACGACCGGCGTCGGCGCCATCACCGCGAGCGACGGGCCGTGGAACCAGTGCAGGAAGCGGTAGGTCGCGGCGAGCGGAATGCCGAAGCGCGCCTGCACGTATTCCGGAAAGCGCGTGTGGTACGCGGTCGTATACGGCAGCTTGCGGGCGCGCGCATAGCGCCGTGCGGCGAGGCCGAGCGGGCCTTCGGTCGCGATGTGCAGCGCGTCGGGTGCGAACGCATCGATCCGTGCGCGCAGCTTGCGGTACGGCAGGATCGACAGGCGGATCTCGGGGTAGGTCGGGCAGGGCACCGTGCGGAATTCCAGCGGCGTGAGCAGTTCGACGCGGTGGCCGAGCGCCGTGAGTTCGCGCGACGTGCTCTTCAGCGTGCGCACGACGCCGTTGACCTGCGGTTCCCACGCGTCGGTGACGATCATGATCTTCATCGCGGCATGTCCTGTAAGTTGGGTTGTGTCAGGCAGCGGCCTTGGCCTTGCGCGACGTGGCTTCCGACGGCGCGGTGCGCATCACCGTCCAGTAGACGATCTTCAGTTCGCCTTCCATCGTTTCGACGAGCGCGGACAGGCTTTCGACCCAGTCGCCGTCGTTGCAGTACAGCACGCCGTCGATGTCGCGGATCTCCGCCTTGTGGATATGGCCGCACACGACGCCGTCGCAGCCGCGGCGGCGCGCCTCGTCGGTCATCACGGTCTCGAACTGCGAGATGAAGTTGACCGCGTTCTTGACCTGATGCTTCAGGTACTGCGACAGCGACCAGTACTGGAAGCCGAGCCGGCTGCGGATCCGGTTGAACCAGCGGTTCAGCACGAGGATCAGCGTGTAGAGCGTGTCGCCGAGGTAGGCGAGCCATTTCGCGTGCTGGATCACGCCGTCGAACAGGTCGCCGTGCACGATCCACAAACGTTTGCCCGCGAGCGTCGTGTGGAACGCCTCGCCGCGCACCTGGATGTCGCCGAACGCGAGATCGCAGAACTGCCGCGCGCCTTCGTCGTGGTTGCCGGGGATGTAGACGACCTGCGTGCCCTTGCGCGCCTTGCGCAGGATCTTCTGCACGACGTCGTTGTGCGCCTGCGGCCAGTACCAGCCTTTCTTCAACTGCCAGCCGTCGATGATGTCGCCGACGAGGTACAGGTATTCCGAGTCGTTGTGACGCAGGAAATCCAGCAGGTAGGGCGCCTGGCAGCCGCTCGAGCCGAGGTGGATGTCGGACAGCCAGATGGTGCGGTAGCGGTGGGCGGACGGCTCGGGATCCTCGTGTTGCGTTGTGTGCGCGACGGGCGGCTGTTGGGACGCCACGCCGTCGGTTGCCCCCGTGCCGGACAGGAACGCAGTGGCGGCGCGGGCGCCGATGGGGTGGCGAAACAGTGAGGTCGCGGACGTTTTCTGGCCCATGCATGACTCGCGCCGGTTGACATTACCGGCATTCCGCCATGCGGGCGTGACTGTGCCGTGACAGTCACGAGACGTTCTTATTACGACCGTCGAAGGGTGTTTAGCCGTGAATGAACGGACGTTGCGTAATCTGCCGCACTGAACGGCTGAGACTTGTCCGGTCAGGCCAACCCGGCTGGATGAAGCGGCGCCGGACGAACGGCTTTCGTCTGCCGAATGCGGCGCGTCAGCGCGGCAGGGCGACGACGCGCGTGCGGGCGATGCGGTCGTGCGGGAACTGGCGGCCAGCGTGCAGCCGCGCGGCGCCGGCCCACACGACGATCCACGCGGCGGTGAGCGCGAGCGTGACGGGTACCGACAGGCCGAGGAGCGGGTGCAGCGCGAGCGGCGGCAGGAACCACAGCCAGCCGAGCACGTAGCGGACGAGCGCGTGGCCGGCGCTCAGCGGCCGGCCGCTCGACGATTCGAGCCGCAGCCGCCAGGTTTTCATCGGCAGCGTCTGGCCGCCGTGCGTCCAGAACCACACGAAATACGCGCCGACGACGAGCGCGATCCACGCGGCAAGCAGGTTGTGATGGACGAGGCCGTTGCGTTGCTGCGTCGCGAGGCTGAACGCGAGCCCGGCGAAGAATACGACGCCGAACAGCAGCACGCCTTCGTAGAGCAGCGCGGCGAGGCGCCGCCGTACGGACGGCGCGGCGGCCGGGGGCTCGGGCGCGCGGACCTTCGCCACGGCCGCTCAGGAGCCCTTGAACAGCGACGGCGCGTCGGCCGGCGACACCGGCGCCACGGCAGGCGGTGCGGATGCGGCGCCGGCCGTCGACGATGCAGGCGCCGGCAGCGCGGCTGCGCTGGCCGAGGCGGGCGCCGGGGCGGCGGCCGCGCCGCTGGCCGGATGTTCGTGCGCATTGACGAGGCGGCGGACGTCGCGGTCGGCGACGGTCGGCGGCGCGCTGACGACACTCGGCCTGCGGCGGCGCTCGGCGGCGGCCAGCCGTTCCTTCTGCTCCTCGGGGAGCTGCTGGTAGGCCTTCCATGCGCGCTCGCGCGCCTGCGCCGACAACTCCTTCGCGCTCTGGTAGTTCTCGCGCGCGACGCGGCGTTGCTCGGGCGTCATCTTCGCCCATTCGGTCATCCGTTCCTGCAGGCGCTTCTGGTCATCCGGCGACAACTTCGCGAAACGTGATGCGATCTTCAGCCATTTTCGTTTGCGGGCGTCGCTGAAGCCGTCCCACTGGTCGGCGAACGGGGCGAGGGCCGCGTGCTGGGCCGGCGTGAGGCGCGCCCACGACAGCGGGCCGGTGGCGGCCGGCAGCGGCAGGGGCAGCGGGGGGAGGTCGGTGGTCAGCCCGGTCGCGGCCGACGCCGGCGCGGCGGGGCTGGTGGTCGCGACGGGCGCCGTCGCCGGGGCCGGGTGGAATCGGGAATACGTGGCGACGTAGGAAACGGCGATCGCGATCACGCATCCGAAAAATACGGCCAGGCCGCGCTTCTGACTCACCCGTGCGATCCCCTCGTTATTGTCTGTCAGTGAGCGCGCGACAGATACGCGTTGAATCCGTGGTCGAGATACGCGTTGAGCGGCAGGTCGTCGCTGAGCATCGCCGCGTCGATGTCGGCGAGCTCGGCGGTGCGCTGCATGTCTTCCCAGTACGCGATGCCGACGAGCCCCGCCAGCAGCAGCGCGAGCGGCCATGCGCGCAGCAGGCGACGGGCGAACGACGCGGACGGGCGGCCGGCCGGCGGGCGGTTCGCGGGCGTCGAGCCGTAGGCGCCGGCCGCGCCGGCGAAGGCCGGCACGAACACCGGCGCGCTCGCGGCTTCGGGCTTCTTGCGCGCGAGCGCCGCCCGACGGGCGACGGCCAGCCGATCGGTGGTCGCGGCAGGCAGCGCGGCCGCGCGCTCGTCCAGCGCGCGGCGCACCTTCAGCGCGAATTCGTGTTCTCGGTTTGCGGAGCTCATAGCGTGATTCCTTTGGCCTTGAGCGCTTGCGCCAGCGTGTGAGTGGCCCGCGAGCAGTGCGTCTTGACGCTGCCCTCGGAGCACCCCATTGCGGCGGCAGTCTCGGCGACATCCATATCTTCCCAATAACGCATCAGGAACGCTTCCCGTTGACGCGCCGGAAGCTTCTGGATTTCTTCGTCGATCAGGGCCAGAACCTGCTCTCGTTCGAGGCGGTGCTCGCTGCTCTCGACGCCCGCGTTGTCGTCCGCGGATTCGAGCGTTTCGAGCGGGTCGAAGTCTTCGTCGTCGGTGCTGTTCAGCGACGAGAACAGCGTGACCCACGTGTTGCGGACCTTCTGCCGCCGGAACCAGTCGTGGATCGCGTTCTGCAGGATCCGCTGAAAGAGCAGCGGCAGCTCGGCCGCCGGCCGGTCGCCGTACTTTTCCGCGAGCTTGATCATCGCGTCCTGCACGATGTCGAGCGATGCATCGTCGTCACGCACGGCGTACGCAGCCTGCTTGAACGCGCGCCTTTCGACGCCCGCCAGAAAGTCGGCGAGTTCCTTGTCTGATGCCATTCCGTGAAGGTATGCGCTGCGGCCCGCTGCGTGGTGAAAAAGGTCGAAAAATTTCGTAAAACCCGCGGATGCTATCAAATTTTCATGCGACTTGGCACCGGATCGGGCGCCGCACGTTGCGCGCCAACCGCGCCGGTCGGGCGCCGGGCGGCGCGCATGATGCGCTGCGGGATATTTTTCTTGACGAGCCAATCACGACCCGCTATCGTCAGCGATTCGCAACATGAAGTGATGGTCTCATTTGAGGCTGGCCCAAGAAGCCCGCCCTTCAAACTGGACGCGCCGCTTGAACCCGAGCCACAAGCCCGGCAGAGAGCACCCGATCAATTTTTTGCCGAAAATTCGAAAGGTCGAAATGAACATGCCCAGCGCGGAATTCTCCACGTCGGAACCCCTTTCCCCTCCCGATAGCGACTCCATCGGCGGCACCGTGCTCATGAAGGCACTGGCCGACGAAAACGTCGAATTCATCTGGGGCTACCCCGGCGGCTCGGTTCTCTATATCTACGACGAGCTGTACAAGCAGGACAAGATTCAGCACGTGCTGGTGCGCCATGAACAGGCGGCCGTGCACGCAGCCGATGCGTATGCGCGCTCCACCGGCAATGTCGGCGTCTGTCTCGTGACGTCGGGCCCCGGTGTCACCAACGCGGTGACCGGCATCGCGACGGCCTACATGGATTCGATCCCGATGGTCGTGATCAGCGGCCAGGTGCCGACGGCCGCGATCGGCCAGGATGCCTTCCAGGAATGCGACACCGTCGGCATCACGCGTCCGTGCGTGAAGCACAACTTCCTCGTGAAGGACGTGCGCGACCTCGCGGAAACCGTCAAGAAGGCGTTCTATATCGCCCGCACCGGCCGTCCAGGCCCCGTGCTGATCGACATCCCGAAGGACATCTCGAAGACGCCGTGCCAGTACGAGCCGATCAAGAGCGTGTCGCTGCGTTCGTACAACCCCGTCACGAAGGGCCATTCGGGCCAGATCCGCAAGGCCGTGTCGCTGCTGCTGTCGGCCAAGCGTCCGTACATCTACACGGGTGGCGGCATCATCCTCGCCGACGCGTCGCGTGAGCTGAACCAGTTCGCGGACCTGCTCGGCTACCCGGTCACGAACACGCTGATGGGCCTCGGCGGCTATCGCGCGTCGGACAGGAAATTCCTCGGCATGCTCGGCATGCACGGCACCTACGAAGCGAACATGGCGATGCAGCATTGCGACGTGCTGATCGCGATCGGCGCCCGCTTCGACGACCGCGTGATCGGCGACCCGGCGCACTTCGCGTCGCGCCCGCGCAAGATCATTCACATCGACATCGACCCGTCGTCGATCTCGAAGCGCGTGAAGGTCGACATCCCGATCGTCGGCGACGTGAAGGAAGTGCTGAAGGGACTGATCGAGCAACTGCAGACGGCCGAGCACGGCCCCGACACCGAGGCGCTCGCGCAATGGTGGAAGGACATCGAGGGCTGGCGCGCGAAGGACTGCCTGAAGTACGACCGCGAAAGCGAGATCATCAAGCCGCAGTACGTGGTCGAGAAGGCGTGGGAGCTGACGGACGGCAATGCGTTCGTGTGCTCGGACGTCGGCCAGCACCAGATGTGGGCCGCGCAGTTCTACCGTTTCAACAAGCCGCGTCGCTGGATCAACTCCGGCGGCCTCGGCACGATGGGCTTCGGCCTGCCGGCGGCGATGGGCGTGAAGATGGCCCATCCGGACGACGACGTGCTGTGCATCACGGGCGAAGGCTCGATCCAGATGTGCATCCAGGAACTGTCGACCTGCCTGCAGTACGACACGCCCGTGAAGATCATTTCGCTGAACAACCGCTATCTCGGCATGGTCCGCCAGTGGCAGCAGATCGAATACAGCAAGCGCTATTCGCATTCGTACATGGATGCGCTGCCTGACTTCGTGAAGCTCGCCGAAGCGTACGGCCACGTCGGCATGCGGATCGAAAAGACTTCGGATGTGGAGCCGGCGCTGAAGGAAGCGCTGCGCCTGAAGGACCGCACCGTGTTTCTCGACTTCCAGACCGATCCGACCGAAAACGTCTGGCCGATGGTACAGGCCGGCAAGGGCATCACCGAGATGCTGCTCGGATCGGAAGATCTGTAACGGCGCGACGCGCGCTCGGGCCCGATGCGGCCGCCTTCACGAAGGGCGGTGCGGCACGCGGCGGCGCGCGGCGCGAGTGAATCGACACGGCACATTCTGGAAGAAGCGAACATGAGACACATCATTTCCGTCCTGCTGGAGAACGAACCGGGCGCGCTGTCGCGCGTGGTCGGCCTGTTTTCCGCACGCGGCTACAACATTGAAACCTTGACGGTGGCGCCGACCGAAGACCAATCGCTGTCGCGGCTCACCATCGTTTCCATCGGCTCCGACGACGTGATCGAACAGATCACGAAGCATCTGAACCGCCTGATCGAGGTGGTGAAAGTGGTGGACCTGACCGACGGTGCACACATCGAACGCGAGCTGATGCTGATCAAGGTACGTGCAGTGGGCAAGGAGCGCGAAGAAATGAAGCGGATGTCGGATATTTTCCGCGGCCGCATCATCGACGTGACCGAGAAGACCTACACGATCGAATTGACGGGCGCGAGCGACAAGCTCGACGCATTCATCCAGGGGCTGGACGCGGGCGCGATCCTCGAGACCGTGCGCACCGGCAGCTCAGGCATCGGGCGCGGCGAGCGCATCCTCAAGGTGTGATGCCGACGCCGGGTGCGCCGTCATGTCCCGGCCCGCAGTACTCCATCCGAACGAATTGTTGAATTTTTGAATTAGCGAAGGAACCATCATGAACGTTTTCTACGACAAAGACGCCGACCTCTCCCTCATCAAGGGCAAGCAAGTCACGATCATCGGCTACGGCTCGCAAGGCCATGCACACGCGCTGAACCTGAAGGACAGCGGCGTGAACGTGACGGTCGGCCTGCGCAAGGGCGGCGCGTCGTGGAGCAAGGCCGAGAACGCCGGCCTGTCGGTCAAGGAAGTCGCCGAAGCGGTGAAGGGCGCGGACGTCGTCATGATGCTGCTGCCGGACGAGCAGATCGCCGACGTGTACGCGAAGGAAGTGCACGCGAACATCAAGCAGGGCGCGGCGCTCGCGTTCGCGCACGGCTTCAACGTCCACTACGGCCAGGTGATCCCGCGCGCCGACCTCGACGTGATCATGATCGCGCCGAAGGCGCCGGGCCACACCGTGCGCGGCACGTACTCGCAAGGTGGCGGCGTGCCGCACCTGATCGCGGTGGCGCAGAACAAGTCGGGCGCGGCGCGCGACATCGCGCTGTCGTATGCGGCGGCGAACGGCGGCGGCCGTGCCGGCATCATCGAGACGAACTTCCGTGAAGAAACCGAAACCGACCTGTTCGGCGAGCAGGCCGTGCTGTGCGGCGGTACCGTCGAGCTGATCAAGGCCGGTTTCGAGACGCTGGTCGAAGCCGGCTACGCGCCGGAAATGGCGTACTTCGAGTGCCTGCACGAACTGAAGCTGATCGTCGACCTGATCTACGAAGGCGGCATCGCGAACATGAACTACTCGATCTCGAACAACGCCGAATACGGCGAGTACGTGACGGGCCCGCGCGTCGTCACGGAAGAGACGAAGAAGGCGATGAAGCAGTGCCTGACCGACATCCAGACGGGCGAGTACGCGAAGAGCTTCATTCTCGAGAACAAGGCGGGCGCCCCGACGCTGCAGTCGCGCCGCCGCCTGACGGCCGAGCACCAGATCGAGCAGGTCGGTGCGAAGCTGCGCGCGATGATGCCGTGGATCGCGAAGAACAAGCTCGTCGACCAGACGAAGAACTAAGCGCGCCGTGCCGTTCCGGCCCTTCGATTGGAGGGTCGGCATCAAAAAGCCGTCCGAAGGCAGCAGTGCCCCGGGCGGCTTTTGCTATGCTACGTGCTTTGCAATTCACCGAACACAGAACGAATCCATGAACTATCCTCATCCGATCATCGCGCGCGAAGGCTGGCCGTTCATCGCGATTGCAGCCGTCATCGCGCTGTTGATCCATGCCGTCGGGGGCTTCGGCTTCGCGTGGCCGTTCTGGCTGCTGCTCGTATTCGTCGTCCAGTTCTTCCGCGATCCGCAGCGCCCGATCCCGGCGCAGCCGAACGCGGTGCTGTGTCCGGCGGACGGCCGCATCGTCGCGGTCGAGACCGCGCAGGATCCGTACGCGAACCGCGAAGCGCTGAAGATCAGCGTGTTCATGAATGTCTTCAATGTTCATTCGCAGCGTTCGCCGGTCGATGGCGCGATCAGCAAGGTCGAATACTTCCCGGGCGCGTTCCTGAACGCGGCGATCGACAAGGCGTCGACCGAGAACGAGCGCAATGCGGTCGTGATCCAGACGGCGAGCGGCAAGACGGTCACCTCGGTGCAGATCGCCGGCCTGATCGCCCGCCGGATTCTCTGCTACGTCCGTGCCGGCGAGCCGCTGTCGCGCGGCCAGCGCTACGGGTTCATCCGCTTCGGTTCGCGCGTCGACGTGTACCTGCCGCTCGGCAGCCGCGCGAAGGTGTCGATCGGCGAGAAGGTCTACGCGTCGTCGACGATCCTCGCCGAGCTCGAACAGTAACCGGCGGGGCGCACGATGGCCGCATTCAAACCGCGTCGGCCGCGCAACGGCGCCGGCCAGACGCCACGCCCGTTCCGCCGCAACAAGGTGATGGCGCCGGATTCGGCGCCCATCGAGAGCCGCCGCGCCGCGCGCCAGCGGTTCCTGAAGACGCGCGGCATCTACCTGCTGCCGAATGCATTCACGACCGCCGCGCTGTTCTGCGGCTTCTTCGCGGTCGTGCAGGCAATGAACGTGCGCTTCGAGATCGCCGCGATCGCGATTTTCGTCGCGATGGTGCTCGACGGGATGGACGGGCGCGTCGCGCGCATGACGCATACGCAGAGTGCGTTCGGCGAACAATTCGACAGTCTGTCGGACATGGTGTCGTTCGGCGTCGCGCCCGCGCTCGTGATGTACGAGTGGGTGCTGAAGGATCTCGGCCGCTGGGGCTGGCTCGCCGCGTTCGTCTATTGCTCGGGCGCCGCGCTGCGCCTTGCGCGCTTCAACACGAACATCGGCGTGGTCGACAAGCGCTTCTTCCAGGGGCTGCCGAGCCCGGCCGCGGCCGCGCTGATCGCGGGCTTCGTGTGGCTCGCGACAGACAACCGCGTGCCGATGAAGCTCGGCTGGCTGCCGTGGGTCGCGTTCGTGCTGACGATCTACGCGGGCGTGACGATGGTGTCGAACGCGCCGTTCTACAGCGGCAAGGCGCTCGACGTGCGCCACCGCGTGCCGTTCGCGGCGATCCTGCTGGTCGTCGTCGCGTTCGTGCTCGTGTCCTCCGATCCGCCGCTGATGCTGTTCTGCCTGTTCGTGCTGTACGGGCTGTCCGGCTACGTGTTCTGGGCCTACATGGCCGTGCGCGGGCGGGCGAACCCGGCGCGCTCGTCGCAGCGCGAGCACTGACGCCGCGCACGATCTGCGATTTGCCCGGAAACGGCGGCCTCGGGGCCGCCGTTTCCATTTGCCCCTTTTTCTAGTCGGGCCGTGTCGATTCCCGGGTGCCGTCCGATTGCGCGGCCAACGGAATGTCGCTATAGTCTTTGGCATGACTGCATTTCCCCGCCTCTCCCTCCTTCTAGCCGGTGCGCCGCTACGCGCGCTAGCTTCGGCGCGCCTGCCGCGCTGACCGTTCTCGCCCCCCGTCAAGCCTCGTCTGTTGTTGAGCGTCGCCAGCGGTGGCGCGATCTCGTTACGTTTGACTTCCGTATAAAAGAGCCCTGGAGCCCCCCATGACAGACAAGCTGATCATTTTCGATACGACGTTGCGTGACGGCGAGCAATCGCCCGGCGCGTCGATGACGAAAGAAGAGAAAATCCGCATCGCGAAGCACCTCGAGCGGATGAAGGTCGACGTGATCGAGGCCGGCTTCGCCGCGAGCTCGAACGGCGATTTCGACGCGATCCACACGATCGCCGGGCTCGTGAAGGACAGCACGATCTGCTCGCTGGCGCGCGCCAACGACAAGGACATCCAGCGCGCGGCCGACGCGCTGAAGCCCGCCAACAGCTTCCGGATCCACACGTTCATCGCGACGTCGCCGCTGCACATGGAGAAGAAGCTGCGGATGACGCCGGATCAAGTGTTCGAGCAGGCGCGTCTCGCCGTGCGTTTCGCGCGCAAGTTCACCGACAACGTCGAGTTCTCGCCGGAAGACGGCAGCCGTTCGGACATGGATTTCCTGTGCCGCGTGCTGGAAGCCGTGATCGCCGAAGGCGCGACGACGATCAACATCGCCGACACGGTCGGCTACGGCGTGCCGGAGCTCTACGGCAACCTCGTGAAGACGCTGCGCGAACGCATTCCGAACTCGGACAAGGCGATCTTCTCGGTGCATTGCCATAACGACCTCGGGATGGCGGTCGCGAACTCGCTCGCCGGCGTGAAGATCGGCGGCGCGCGTCAGGTCGAATGCACGATCAACGGCCTCGGCGAGCGCGCGGGCAATACGTCGCTCGAAGAAATCGTGATGGCCGTGAAGACCCGCAAGGACTACTTCGGTCTCGACGTCGGCATCGACACGACGCAGATCGTACCGACGTCGAAGCTCGTGTCGCAGATCACCGGTTTCGTCGTGCAGCCGAACAAGGCGGTGGTCGGCGCGAACGCGTTCGCGCACGCGTCGGGCATTCACCAGGACGGCGTGCTGAAGGCGCGCGACACCTACGAGATCATGCGTGCGGAAGACGTGGGCTGGACCGCGAACAAGATCGTGCTCGGCAAGCTGTCGGGCCGCAACGCGTTCAAGCAGCGGCTGCAGGAGCTCGGCGTATCGCTCGACAGCGAAGCCGAACTGAATGCCGCGTTCATGCGCTTCAAGGATCTGGCCGACCGCAAGGCGGAGATCTTCGACGAGGACATCATCGCGATCGTGTCCGAGGAATCGGCGCTCGCGCACGAGCAGGAGCACTTCAAGTTCGTGTCGCTGTCGCAGCGTTCGGAAACCGGCGAGCAACCGCAGGCGAAAATCGTGTTCGCGGTCGAAGGCAAGGAAGTGACCGGTGAAGCGCGCGGCAACGGCCCGGTCGACGCGACGTTCAATGCGATCGAGGGCGAAGTCGGCAGCGGGTCCGAGCTGCTGCTGTACTCGGTGAACGCGATCACGACCGGCACGCAGGCGCAGGGCGAAGTGACGGTTCGGCTGTCGAAGAGCGGGCGGATCGTCAATGGCGTCGGCACCGATCCGGATATCGTCGCCGCGTCCGCGAAGGCGTACATTTCCGCGCTGAACAAGCTGCACTCGAAGGACGACAAGGTCAATCCGCAGCGCTCGTAAGCGCCGCGCAGGACGCAGCCTCGAAACGCCCCGTGCGGCCCTGCGCCGCCGGGGCGTTCGTTTTCATTGGCCGCTCATTCGGCGGCCGGCGCGCGGAACAGCCAGCGGCGGGCGGCCGCGCGCGGCGCGGGGTTGCGCCGGCGGAACTCCACCGCGATCCCGCGCCGCGGCGCATCGGCGACGAACGCGTCGAGCAGCTCGAGCACGTCGTGGTCGATGTAGTCGGCGCGGGTTGCGTCGATGATCACGGCCGCCCGGTCCGGAATGTGTCGCAGGTGGTGCTTGACCTGCACCTTGCCCAGAAACGACACGTCCTTGCGGAACGACAGCAGGAAGTGGTCGTCGTGCTGCGCGAGCGTGACGGGGCTCTTCAGGTTCGCGACGGCCACGGCCAGCACGCTGCACGCGAGGCCGAGCGCGATGCCGAACAGCAGGTCGACCGCCAGCACGCCGACGATCGTCGCCGCGAACGGCGCGAACGCGGCCGGGCCTTGCTTCATGACCGAGCGGAACAGCGCCGGTTTCGCGAGCTTCATGCCGGTGTGGATCAGGATCGCGGCCAGGCTCGCGAGCGGGATCAGGTTGATCAGGCCGGTGAGCGCAAACACGCTCGCGAGCAGCAGGATCCCGTGCACGATCGCGGACATCCGGCTTTGCGCGCCGGCGTTGACGTTGGCCGAACTACGCACGATCACCGACGTGATCGGCAGGCCGCCGACGGCGCCCGCGACAAGGTTGCCGACGCCCTGTGCCTTCAGCTCGCGATCGGGCTGCGTCGGACGTCGCTTCGGATCGATCTGTTCGACCGCCTCGAGGCACAGCAGCGTCTCGAGGCTCGCGACGACCGCAAGCGTGATCGCCACGCGCCATACGTCCGGATTGAGCAGTTGCGCGAAGTTCGGGCCGAGTTCCGCATGCTTGAGCGATGCCGCGAGCGCCGCAAACGAGTCGAACTCGGGCAGCGTGACGCGATGGGCGGCGCCCGGTGCGGCTGCCGGAGCGACCATGCCGAGCACGAGCGTCGCGCCGATGCCGAGCACGACGACCGCGAGCGGGGCGGGTACCGAGCGTACCCACGCGAAGCGCTTGAGCGCCGGCGTGTCCCACGCGATCAGCAGCGCCAGCGACACGAGCGCGATCGCCGTGGCGGCCCATGCGGTCGGCAAATGCAGCCAGTTCGCAAACGATTGCGCGGCCGGGCCGCCGATGCCGAATGCGAACGGAAGCTGCTTCACGATCAGCAGCAGGCCGATCGCGGCGAGCATGCCCTTGATGACGGGCGACGGCACGTAGGCGGCGAAGCGGCCGGCGCGCAGCATGCCGAACCCGAACTGCAGCACGCCGGACAGCAGCACCGCGAGCAGGAACGCGGAGAAGCTGCCGAGCTGCGCGATCCCTTCGACGACGATCACGACGAGGCCGGCGGCCGGCCCGCTGACGGACAGGGACGAGCCGCTCAGCAGCGCGACGACGATGCCGCCGACGATGCCCGATACGAGCCCGGCGAAGGGTTCGACGCCGGAGGCGTTGGCGATGCCGAGGCAGAGTGGCAGCGCGACGAGAAAAACGACGATGCCGGCGACGATGTCGCGCGGCAGGGTGGACAGGCGCTCGTTCAGTTTCATGATTGGGGTGATTTCGTTGACATGGAGGGCAGGGCGCGGGTCAACCGAGCGCGACGGCGGTCGCGGCAGGCTCGGGCTCGGCTTCGGCTTCGGCTTCGGCCGGCGATGGCGCATAGCCGGAATCGAGTCCCTTCAGGTGGCCGTCGGCGAGCGAGAAGATCCAGCCGTGCACGAGCGGCGGCCGTTCGCGCCCGCGCACGATCGGCGACGCACGCAGCAGCCGCACCTGTTCGAGCACGTTCAGCTCGGCGAGGCGATCGGCGGCAGCCATGTCGTCGAGCCCGTCGAGCGTATCGCGATGGCGCCGCGCGAGCGCGCAGAGCGGCGCGATGCGGCGCGCGACGTGCGGCAGGTCGGCGGGCGGCGGCAGCAGCGATGCGCGCACGCCGCCGCACCCGTAGTGCCCGCACACGATCACGTGGTCGACCTTCAACACCCGCACCGCGTACTCGAGCACGCTGGCGGAATTGTCGTCGTCCGGGTGGAACAGGTTCGCGATGTTGCGATGGACGAACAGCTCGCCGGGCGCGCAGTGCGTGATGGTCTCGGCCGGCACGCGGCTGTCGGCGCAGCCGATCCACAGTACGCGCGGATTCTGGCCGCGTGCGAGCGCGTCGAAGAAGCCGGGCGTGTGTTCGCGCGTCTCGCGGGCCCAGGCAATGTTGGCAACCAGCATGCTCTTGGGGCGATTCATGAGGACTCCTTTTTGATCAAGGCAAATAAATATCGAGCGAAATGGCGCAGTCGCATTCTTTCTAAATTGAAAGGTTCGATTTCGACTGATATTAGGGGTATGCCCTAGCACTCGGGGTGGGTTGAAACAAATTGTTTCAAATTGATTGGGCGTAGTGCATTGCCTGCACCAGTGCGACGCATGACATGCACTGGCTATGCCTATTTAGCTCAAGCGCCCGCATGACGGGGCGTTCAGCGTATTGCCATCGGAATATTAACGATCGGAAAAGTTTTCCGTCTTATTCCTGAAATTAAATAACGCAGCGGAAAAAATGAAATGGCCATTCGGCAATCATTCGTGAATGGCCATTGCGACAATTGCGTGTCGATGCGCAATCGGTCAGAACAGGGTGCGGCGATCGGGATCGTGCAGCGGGTCCGGCGTTTTCTGCGTGGTGCGCAGGATGCCCTGCGGATCGAAGTAGAAGCTGTACATCATGTACCAGACGTTGTCCTCGAGATACCGGTACGTCCATACCTCGCGCTTCATCAGCGGGAAGTAGGAGGTCTCGACCGGGCGCCCGAAATTGACGAGGACGTCGGTTTTCGTCCACTTGCCGATCTCCGCGCGATAGAACTCGCTCGGCTGCAGCACCTGGCGCACGTTGACGATCCGGTGGGCGGCATCGACGTCGGCCGCGATCGTGATCTCGCCCATCGGCTGGGTCGGCCACATCAGGCGCTTGCCGCCGCCGGGCAGGTCGTAGATCTCGCGCGGCGGGCCCATGCGCGCGACGATCGCCGACTCGTCCTGGCCGGCCTGGTATTGCTGCCACGGTTGCGCGCAGCCGGCCAGCAGCGCGGCGGCGCAGGCGGCGAGCACCGGCAAGCGCGCGGGAATGCGAATGCGCATCGGATTCTCCAGAACACGGAAACAGATCCCGTTTTATCACGGACGGCGCGCGATCGCGCATCGGCAGGAAAAAATCGATGCGGATCGGGCCCGCCGCGCTTGCGGGCGGCCGGCGCACCGGCCTATGATCCGCGCTTCTCGGGCAGATTGAAGGGCAGGTGGCCGATGCAGGGATGGAAGCGGTGGGCGCTCGCGTGGAGCGCGGGGTGGATGCTGGTGTCGTCCGCGTGTGCCGGCGGCGAGCCGGTGCGGATTGCGCTGATCGAAGGGATGTCGGGCCCGTTCGCGAACGCGGGCGCGGCGGTCGAGCGCAACCTGCGCTTCGGCGTCGAGCAGGTCAACGCGGCGGGCGGCGTGAAGCTGCGCGACGGCGCGCACCCGCTCGAACTCGTCGTGCTCGACAGCAAGGGTAGCCCGGAGGAGGCGCTCGTGCAGTTGCGCGCGGCTGCCGACCGGCATATCGGCTTCGTCGCGCAGGGCAACAGCTCGGCCGTCGCGGCCGCGCTCGTCGCGGCGCTCGACAAGCTGAACGCACGCGATCCGGACAACCGGATGCTGTTCCTGAACTACTCGGCGGACGATCCGGCGCTGACCGGCGCGCGCTGCAGTTTCTGGCATTTCCGCTTCGATGCGCACGCCGGCATGCGAATGGCCGCGCTCGCGGACGTGATGGCGCGCGATCGCGCGCTGCGCAAGGTCTATCTGCTGAATCAGGACTACAGCTTCGGCCATGACGTCAGCACCCTCGCGCGGCAGGCGCTGGCCGCGCGGCGCCCGGACGTGACGATCGCCGGCGACGAATTCCACCCGATCGGCCGGATCAAGGATTTCTCGCCGTATATCGCGAAGATCCGGGCGAGCGGCGCGGACGCGGTCGTGACCGGCAACTGGGGCAACGACCTCACGCTGCTCGTGAAGGCGGCGCGCGAACAGGGGCTGAACGCGAAGTTCTATACGTTCTACGGCAACAGCCTCGGCGCGCCGGCGGCCCTGGGCGACGCGGGCGTCGGCCGCGTCGTGGCGGTGGCCGACTGGCATCCGAACGCCGGCGGCGCCAGATCCGACGCGTTCTACCGCGCGTTCCGCACCCGTTTCCCGGCCGCGCAGGACGACTATCCGGTGCGGCGGATGAGCCAGATGATCGAGATGCTGGCCGCCGCGATGACCCGCGCGGGTTCGGCCGACGCCGTCGCGGTCGCGCGTGCGCTCGAGGGCCTGCCGTTCGACGACGGCTTTCACGCGTCGCGGATGCGCGCGCAGGATCACCAACTGATCCAGCCCCTTTACGTGATGGAAATGGACAAGGTCGGCACGCCGGGCGTGCGCTTCGACAACGAGGGATCGGGCTACGGCTTCCGGACGGTCCTGGCGGTGCCGGCGCAGCGCACGGAGATGCCGTCGGCGTGCTCGATGACGCGCCCGTGACGGGAGGCGGCAAGAACGGCACCGAGTTGTGCTACAATGCGCGCCGGTTGTAAGTCACGGCACGGCCATTCTTCCGTGTCCGCCTGTTCAGTTAGAAAGGAAATCACATGTCTGTTGCAGATATCAAGAAGTCGGAAGTCGTTGCTCAGTTCGCCCGCGGTACCAACGACACGGGGTCGCCCGAAGTCCAGGTCGCACTGCTGACCGCACGTATCGTCGAACTGACGGGTCACTTCAAGACCCACGCGAAGGATCACCACAGCCGCCGCGGCCTGCTGCGCATGGTGAGCCGCCGCCGCAAGCTGCTCGACTACCTCAAGGGCAAGGATGCCGATCGTTACCGCGCACTGATCGAGAAGCTGGGTCTGCGTAAGTAATCGAGGCGATTGCCGCCAGCAAGATGCCTGTGTCAGTCCGCTGATACAGGCATTTTGTTTTTGCGCGGTGCGTAGCGTCACACGCATCGCAGGCTGTCCGGCACGTTCGTGCGGGGCCGCCGCCACGACCGATACCGGGGCAGGATTTGTGCCATTCCAGCGCGTCGCTGCGTGAGCGCCGCGCTGGAATGGCATAAAAAACACACCTTGCTCCGGGTGATTCGGTCGGGACGCCGCCGCGCGGGGGTCGCCGGCGCGGCGAATGAAATGCATGAATACAAAGGAGCAACCATGTCCATGTTCAACAAGGTCGTGAAGGAATTCCAGTGGGGCCAGCACAAGGTGCGCCTCGAAACCGGTGAAGTCGCTCGCCAGGCAAGCGGCGCCGTGATCGTCGACGTCGAAGATACCGTCGTGCTGGCAACCGTCGTCGGCGCGAAGTCGGCGAAGCCGGGCCAGGATTTCTTCCCGCTGACCGTCGACTACCTCGAGAAGACCTACTCGGCCGGCAAGATCCCGGGCGGCTTCTTCCGTCGCGAAGGCCGTCCGTCGGAGCACGAGACGCTGACGTCGCGCCTGATCGACCGTCCGCTGCGCCCGCTGTTCCCGGAAGGCTTCTACAACGAAGTCCAGGTCGTGATCCACGTGCTGTCCGTGAACCCGGAAATCCCGGCGGACATCCCCGCGCTGATCGGCGCATCGGCCGCGCTCGCCGTGTCGGGCCTGCCGTTCAACGGCCCGGTCGGTGCCGCGCGCGTGGCGTACATCGACAACGCGTACGTGTTGAACCCGACGCGTGACCAGCTCAAGGCATCGAGCCTCGACCTCGTCGTCGCGGGTACGGAGCGCGCCGTGCTGATGGTCGAGTCGGAAGCCGATCAGCTGTCGGAAGAAGTGATGCTGGGCGCCGTGGTATTCGGCCACGAGCAGATGCAGGTCGCGATCGACGCGATCCACGAACTGGTGCGCGATGGCGGCAAGCCCGAGTGGGACTGGCAGCCGGCGCCGAAGAACGAGGCGCTGATCGCACGCGTGACCGAGCTCGCGCAGAACGATCTGCTCGCCGCTTACCAGCTTCGCGACAAGCAGGCGCGCTCGGCGAAGCTGAAGGAAGTCTACGCGGCGACCTCGGCGAAGCTCGAGGAAGACGCGCTGGCGGCCGGCACGGTCGCGGCCGACAAGGCCACGGTCGGCAATATCCTGTTCGACATCGAAGCGAAGATCGTCCGTTCGCAGATCCTGAACGGCGAGCCGCGCATCGACGGTCGCGACACGCGCACCGTGCGCCCGATCGAGATCCGCACCGGCGTGCTGCCGCGCACCCACGGCTCGGCGCTGTTCACGCGCGGCGAAACGCAGGCGCTGGTCGTCGCGACGCTCGGCACGAAGGGTGACGAGCAGATCATCGACGCGCTCGAAGGCGAATACCGCGAGCGCTTCATGCTCCACTACAACATGCCCCCGTTCGCGACCGGCGAAACCGGCCGCGTCGGCTCGCCGAAGCGCCGCGAAATCGGCCACGGCCGCCTCGCGAAACGCGCGCTGGTCAAGTGCCTGCCGAGCGCCGACGAATTCGGCTACTCGATCCGCGTCGTGTCGGAAATCACCGAGTCGAACGGTTCGTCGTCGATGGCGTCGGTGTGCGGCGGCTGCCTCGCGCTGATGGACGCCGGCGTGCCGATGAAGGCGCACGTCGCCGGTATCGCGATGGGCCTGATCCTCGAAGGCAACAAGTTCGCGGTGCTGACCGACATCCTCGGCGACGAAGATCACCTCGGCGACATGGACTTCAAGGTGGCCGGCACGGAGCAAGGCGTGACGGCGCTGCAGATGGACATCAAGATCCAGGGCATCACGAAGGAAATCATGCAGGTCGCGCTCGCGCAGGCGAAGGAAGGCCGCCTGCACATCCTCGGCAAGATGACGTCGGCGGTGTCGGGTGCGAACACGCAACTGTCGGAATTCGCGCCGCGCATGATCACGATCAAGATCAACCCGGAAAAGATTCGCGACGTGATCGGCAAGGGCGGTTCGGTGATCCGCGCGCTGACGGAAGAAACGGGCACGACCATCGACATCTCGGACGACGGCGTCGTGACGATCGCGAGCACGAGCAGCGAAGGCATGGCCGAAGCGAAGAAGCGCATCGAGCAAATCACGGCCGAGATCGAAGTCGGCCAGGTGTACGAAGGCACGGTGCTCAAGCTGCTCGATTTCGGTGCGATCGTGAACCTGCTGCCGGGCAAGGATGGCCTGCTGCACATCTCGGAAATCGTCAATGAGCGCGTGAAGGACATCAACGACTACCTGAAGGAAGGTCAGCAGGTGAAGGTCAAGGTGATCCAGACGGACGAGAAGGGTCGCGTGCGTCTGTCGGCCAAGGCGCTGCTGAATGAAGCAGCGGCGGCAGCGCAGTCGGATACGCCGCCGCAGCAGTAAGCGGACAGGCGGATCAACGGCCGGCAGTGCGAAAGCGTGCCGGCCGTTTTTTCTGTAGCATCGTTGCGCGGCGCAGCAGCGCCGGCGAGGCGCTCGCGCCGTGCGCGCGCGTGCCATCCGATTCCGATCCTGGAGCGATTCTCACCATGAAAGCCATCGAAATCACCGAATTCGGCGCGCCCGACGTGCTGAAGCTCGCGGAGCGTCCGCGCCCCGAACCGAAGCGCGGCGAGGTGCTGATCAAGGTGGCGGCTTCCGGCGTGAACCGGCCCGACGTGTTCCAGCGCAAGGGCGCCTATGCGCCGCCGCCGGGTGCGTCGGATCTGCCGGGCCTCGAGGTCGCGGGCGAGATCGTCGGCGGCGATGTGTCCGATGCGGCACTGAACCCGTTCGGCCTGAAGCTCGGCGATCGCGTGTGCGCGCTGCTCGCGGGCGGCGGCTATGCCGAATATGCGGTCGCGCCGCTGCCGCAGTGTCTGCCGGTGCCGGACGGCCTCACCGATATCGAGGCCGCGTCGCTGCCCGAGACGTTCTTCACCGTGTGGAGCAACGTGTTCGACCGTGCGCGGCTCGGCGCGGGCGAGGGCGGCCAGCAGGAGACGCTGCTCGTGCAGGGCGGCTCGAGCGGCATCGGCGTGACGGCGATCCAGA
This sequence comes from Burkholderia sp. AU32262, assembly GCF_020419985.1. NCBI lineage: Bacteria > Pseudomonadati > Pseudomonadota > Betaproteobacteria > Burkholderiales > Burkholderiaceae > Burkholderia > Burkholderia sp. AU32262. The sequence continues at coordinate 33,057 of NZ_JAIZRS010000005.1, read as the reverse complement.
TCGCGCATGCGCTCGGCTTTCGCGTGTTCGCGACGGCCGGCACCGCCGACAAGTGCCGTGCGTGCGAGGCGCTCGGCGCCGAGCGCGCGATCGACTACAAGACCGAAGACTTCGTCGAAGTCGTGAAGTCGCTGACGCACGATCGCGGCGTCGACGTGATCCTCGACATGGTGGCGGGCGCGTACGTGCCGCGCGAGTTGTCCGCGCTCGCGGACGGCGGCCGCCTCGTGCTGATCGCGCTGCTCGGCGGTGCGAAGGCCGAGGTCAACCTCAACGAGATCCTGCGCCGCCGGCTGACGGTGACGGGCTCGACGCTGCGCCCGCGTCCGGTCGAGTTCAAGGCGCGCATCGCCGCGCAGTTGAAGGCGCGCGTGTGGCCGCTGCTGGCCGACGGTCGCATCAAGCCCGTGATCTATCGTGTGCTGCCGGCCGGCGAGGCCGCGCAGGCGCATGCGCTGATGGAGAGCGGCGAGCACATCGGCAAGATCGTGCTTGATTGGGGCGCGAACGCGTGACGGCCCGTGCGGCGGGCTTGACATGCGCGGTTTGACCGGTTCAAGCCGCGCGCAGTAAAATCGCAGGTTTGCTTCGCCAGATCCAACCTGACGGCCGGGTTCCGGCACGTTAATGACAAGATAGTGACGAGACAGACACGATGTCGAAACAACGAACAAAGCGAGTGATCGGCAACTGGAAGATGCACGGCCGGCTGGCCGGCAACCAGGCGCTGCTGAACGAAGTGGTGCAGGGTGCGGGCTTGGTGGCGGCTGAAACGTCGATCGGCGTGTGCGTGCCGTTCCCGTATCTCGCGCAGGTTCAGGCCCAGCTCGGCGGTGGCCGTGTCGCGTTCGGTGCGCAGGACGTGTCCGCGCACGAGCAAGGCGCGTTCACCGGCGAGGTGGCGGCCGCGATGGTGGCGGAGTTCGGCGCGCAGTATGCGATCGTCGGTCATTCGGAGCGTCGCGCGTATCACGGCGAAAGCAACGGGACGGTCGCGGCGAAGACGCAGCGCGCACTCGCGGCCGGCCTCACGCCGGTCGTGTGCGTCGGCGAGACGCTCGACGAGCGCGAGTCGGGTGCGACCGAGCAGGTCGTCGGTGCGCAGCTCGATGCGGTGCTGGCCGTGCTGACGGCTGACGAGGCCGCGCACATCGTCGTCGCGTACGAGCCGGTCTGGGCGATCGGCACGGGCAAGAGCGCGACGTCGGCGCAGGCGCAGGACGTGCATGCGTTCCTGCGTGCGCGCCTGGCGGCAAAGGGTGCGGCGGACGTGTCCGTGCTGTACGGCGGCAGCGTGAAGCCGGACAACGCGCAAGAACTGTTCGCGCAGCCGGACATCGACGGCGGCCTGATCGGCGGCGCGTCGCTGAAGGCGGAAGATTTCCTGGCGATCTGCCGGGCCGCGCGTTGAGCGGTCCGGGATCGAATTGAACCATGACGGCGGCCGGTCGGTCCGGTCGCCCGATCCAATCGGGTGGGTGTGATGCTGTTATTCAAGACGCTGATTATTGTGGTGCAGGTGCTGTCGGCACTCGGTGTGATTGGGCTCGTGCTGCTGCAGCACGGCAAGGGTGCCGACATGGGCGCCGCCTTCGGCAGCGGCGCGTCGGGCAGCCTGTTCGGCGCGACGGGCTCGGCGAACTTCCTGTCGCGCACGACGGGCATTCTCGCGACGATCTTCTTCGTCGCGACGCTTGCGCTGACTTACCTCGGTTCGTACAAGTCGACGCCGTCGGCGGGCGTGCTCGGCACGGCCGCGACCGCGCCGGCATCGGCCCCTGCGGCATCGGCGCCGGCTGTCGCGGCGTCGGCCGCCGCCGGTTCGGCCGCGAGCACGCCGGGCCAGGATGTCCCGAAATAAAAAGTTAATTTTTTTTTGCGGTTGTGCGTTGAACAAATCCAGGACTCGGGTTAGAATTTAATTCTTGAAGCGATTCGCGGGAACCAGCAGCACAACCCGAGTTGCATGCAGTGCCGACGTGGTGAAATTGGTAGACACGCTATCTTGAGGGGGTAGTGGCGAAAGCTGTGCGAGTTCGAGTCTCGCCGTCGGCACCAAAGTTACTCAATGCCAGCCGCTTCTAGTGGCTGGCATTTTTCATTTCTGGGGTGTGCTTGCGGTTGTCTTGCGATCGCCTGTACTCCGAAATGATTCCTTCCGCCGGAAGTGGTATTCTCCGGACGCTCAGAACCAACCGATAGAGGATTGCCTTGAACCTCGCAGCCTATTACCCCGTCTTGTTGTTCCTCCTCGTGGGCACTGGTTTAGGTATAGCGCTGGTCAGCATCGGCAAGCTCCTTGGTCCCAACAAGCCGGACGTCGAGAAGAACGCACCGTACGAGTGCGGCTTCGAAGCCTTTGAAGACGCCCGGATGAAATTCGACGTCCGGTACTACCTCGTCGCCATCCTGTTCATCATCTTCGATCTCGAAACCGCATTCCTGTTCCCGTGGGGCGTCGCGCTCCGGGACATCGGCTGGCCGGGTTTCATCGCAATGATGATTTTTCTGCTCGAATTCCTGCTGGGCTTTGCCTATATCTGGAAGAAAGGCGGGCTCGACTGGGAGTGATGGGTTAATCGCCGGTTTGCATGGGCGGCCGCGCTCGGTCGCTCGTCTGGAGTGGAAAGCAAATGAGTATCGAAGGGGTCTTGAAGGAAGGGTTTGTCACCACGACGGCTGACAAGCTGATCAACTGGACGCGTACCGGCTCGCTGTGGCCGATGACGTTCGGGCTCGCGTGTTGCGCCGTCGAGATGATGCATGCGGGCGCGGCCCGTTACGATCTGGACCGGTTCGGCGTCGTGTTCCGCCCGAGCCCGCGTCAGTCGGACGTGATGATCGTCGCCGGCACGCTGTGCAACAAGATGGCGCCCGCGCTGCGCCGCGTGTACGACCAGATGGCCGAGCCGCGCTGGGTGATCTCGATGGGGTCGTGCGCGAACGGCGGTGGTTACTACCATTACTCGTACTCGGTGGTCCGCGGCTGCGACCGGATCGTGCCGGTCGACGTCTACGTGCCGGGCTGCCCGCCCACGGCCGAGGCGCTGGTCTACGGCGTGATCCAGTTGCAGGCGAAGATCCGCCGCACCAATACCATCGCCCGTCAATAAAGCCCCGAGCGTCCCCTCAATATGGCAAGCAAAATCGAGACCCTGAAGGCGAACCTCGAAGCCGCGCTCGGCGCGCGCGTGGTGAGCCTCACCGAAGCGATCGGTGAACTGACGCTCGTCGTGAAGGCGAGCGATTACCTCGAAGTCGCAAAGACGCTGCGCGACGATCCGAAGCTCCGTTTCGAGCAACTGATCGACCTCTGCGGCGTCGACTACCAGACCTTCGGCGACGGCGCCTACGACGGCCCGCGCTTCGCGGCCGTGTCGCACCTGCTGTCGGTCACGAACAACTGGCGCCTGCGCCTGCGCGTGTTCGCGCCGGACGACGATCTGCCGATCGTGGCGTCGCTGGTCGACATCTGGGCTTCCGCGAACTGGTACGAGCGCGAAGCGTTCGACCTGTACGGCATCGTGTTCGAAGGCCACCCCGACCTGCGCCGCATCCTCACCGACTACGGCTTCATCGGTCACCCGTTCCGCAAGGACTTCCCGGTGTCGGGCTACGTCGAAATGCGTTACGACCCGGAAGAGAAGCGGGTCGTGTACCAGCCGGTGACGATCGAGCCGCGCGAAATCACGCCGCGCGTGATCCGCGAGGATCGCTATGGCGGTCTGAAACATTAAGGGGGCGTCATGGCAGAAATCAAGAACTACACGCTCAACTTCGGCCCGCAGCACCCGGCAGCGCACGGCGTGCTGCGCCTCGTGCTCGAGCTCGACGGCGAAGTCATCCAGCGTGCCGATCCGCACATCGGCCTGCTGCATCGCGCGACGGAAAAGCTCGCCGAATCCAAGACCTTCATCCAGTCCGTGCCGTACATGGACCGTCTCGACTACGTGTCGATGATGGTCAACGAGCACGGCTACGTGCTCGCGATCGAAAAGCTGCTCGGCATCGACGTGCCGGAGCGCGCGCAGTACATCCGCGTGCTGTTCGACGAAATCACGCGCGTGCTGAACCACCTGATGTGGATCGGCGCGCACGCGCTCGACGTCGGCGCGATGGCCGTGTTCCTGTACGCATTCCGTGAACGCGAAGACCTGATGGACGTGTACGAAGCGGTGTCCGGCGCCCGGATGCACGCGGCCTACTATCGTCCGGGCGGCGTCTACCGCGATCTGCCTGACGCAATGCCGCAATACAAGGCGTCGAAGATTCGCAACGAGAAGGCGCTCGCGAAGATGAACGAGGCGCGCAGCGGCTCGGTGCTCGACTTCATCGACGATTTCTTCACGCGCTTCCCGAAGTGCGTCGACGAATACGAAACGCTGCTGACCGACAACCGGATCTGGAAACAGCGTCTGGTCGGGATCGGCGTGGTGAGCCCGGAACGTGCGCTGCAGATGGGCCTGACGGGCCCGATGCTGCGCGGCTCGGGCATCGCGTGGGACCTGCGCAAGAAGCAGCCCTACGAAGTGTACGATCGCATGGATTTCGACGTGCCGGTCGGCGTGAACGGCGATTGCTACGACCGCTATCTGGTGCGCGTCGAAGAAATGCGCCAGTCGGTCCGCATCGCGAAACAGTGTATTGAGTGGCTCCGCAAGAATCCGGGGCCGGTGATGACGGACAATCACAAGGTTGCCCCGCCGTCGCGCGTCGGCATGAAGACCAACATGGAAGACTTGATTCACCACTTCAAGCTCTTCACCGAAGGTTTCCATGTGCCGGAAGGCGAAGCGTACGCGGCGGTCGAGCATCCGAAGGGTGAATTCGGCATCTACCTCGTGTCGGACGGCGCCAACAAGCCGTATCGCCTCAAGATTCGCGCGCCGGGTTTCGCGCACCTGGCGTCGCTCGACGAAATGGCGCGCGGTCACATGATCGCCGACGCCGTCACGATCATCGGTACGCAGGACATCGTGTTCGGCGAAATCGATCGCTAATGGTTGCGCCGCCCGCGAGCGCGGGCGGCGAGCAGTCAGTCACACGCGAAGCACCATGCGGTATGCGCCGAACCGGCGCGGCTTCGCAAGCTGTCAACAGAGTGAGCGCCAGGTCTGCCGTCCATGCACCCCAGTGTGCGGCAGGTTGTTCGTTCGGTAGGAATTGAAAGAGTCGTGTCTGAAAATGATCTCAGCTGAAGGCCTGAAGGAAATCGATCGAGCGTTGACGAAGTATCCCGCCGATCAGAAACAGTCCGCCGTGATGTCGGCGTTGGCCGTGGCTCAGGAAGAGCATGGCTGGCTGTCGCCCGAACTGATGCAGTTCGTCGCGGACTATCTCGGCATGCCGGCCGTTGCCGTGCAGGAAGTCGCGACGTTCTACACGATGTACGAGCTCAAACCGGTCGGCAAGCACAAGATCACGCTCTGCACGAACCTGCCGTGCCAGCTCGGCCCGCACGGCGGCGCGGAAGCGACTGCCGACTACCTGAAACAGAAGCTGGGCATTGGCTTCGGCGAGACCACGCCCGACGGCAAGTTCACGCTGAAGGAAGGCGAATGCATGGGCTCGTGCGGCGATGCGCCGGTGCTGCTGGTGAACAATCACAGAATGTGCAGCTTCATGAGCCGCGAGAAGATCGACCAGCTGCTTGAGGAGCTCTCGAAATGACGTCCCTCCACGACCGTCACATCAAACCGCTGATCCTCGCTGGTCTGAACGGCGAGAACTGGCACCTCGAAGATTACGTTGCGCGCGGCGGCTACAAGCAGCTGCGCCGCATTCTCGAAGAAAAGATTCCGCCCGAGCAGGTGATCGCCGACGTGAAGGCGTCGGGCCTGCGCGGCCGCGGCGGTGCGGGCTTCCCGACCGGCCTGAAGTGGAGCTTCATGCCGCGCCAGTTCCCGGGGCAGAAGTACCTCGTCTGCAACTCGGACGAAGGCGAGCCGGGCACGTTCAAGGATCGCGACATCCTGCGCTGGAACCCGCACGCGCTGATCGAAGGCATGGCCATCGGCGCGTACGCGATGGGCATCACCGTCGGCTACAACTACATCCACGGCGAAATCTTCGAAGTGTATCGACGCTTCGAAGCCGCGCTCGATGAAGCGCGCGCGGCCGGGTTCCTCGGCGACAACATCATGGGCTCGGAATTCTCGTTCCAGCTGCACGCGCACCACGGCTACGGCGCGTACATCTGCGGCGAGGAAACGGCGCTGCTCGAGTCGCTCGAAGGCAAGAAGGGCCAGCCGCGCTTCAAGCCGCCGTTCCCGGCGAGCTTCGGCGTGTACGGCAAGCCGACCACGATCAACAACACCGAGACGTTCGCCGCGGTGCCGTTCCTGCTGTCCATCGGGCCGCAGAATTATCTCGAGATCGGCAAGCCGAACAACGGCGGCACGAAGATTTTCTCGGTGTCGGGCGACGTCGAGCGCCCGGGCAACTACGAAGTGCCGCTCGGCACGCCGTTCGCGACGCTGATGGAGCTCGCCGGCGGGATGCGCGGCGGCAAGAAGATCAAGGCCGTGATTCCGGGCGGTTCGTCGGCGCCGGTGATCCCGGGCGACATCATGATGCAGACCGATCTCGACTACGATTCGATCGCGAAGGCGGGCTCGATGCTCGGTTCCGGCGCGGTGATCGTGATGGACGAGACGCGCTGCATGGTGCGCTCGCTGCTGCGCCTGTCGTACTTCTACTACGAGGAATCGTGCGGCCAGTGCACGCCGTGCCGCGAAGGTACCGGCTGGCTGTATCGCGTCGTGAACCGTATCGAGCACGGCGAAGGCCGCCAGGAAGATCTGGACCTGCTGAACTCGGTGGCCGAGAACATCATGGGTCGCACGATCTGTGCACTCGGCGATGCGGCGGCGATGCCGGTACGCGGGATGCTCAAGCACTACTGGGACGAATTCGCGTACCACGTCGAGCACAAGCACTGCATGGTCGGCGGCCACGCGCACGCGGCGGCAGCCTGAGCGAACCCGGTTGCGGAATTTGAGCGCACGGTCGGGCGAACGCGCGAACGGGCGGAAATAGGTTAAGGACCATTCACCATCATGGTTGAACTTGAAATAGACGGCAAGAAGGTCGAGGTGCCCGAAGGCAGCATGGTGATCCAGGCTGCGCACAAGGCGGATACGTACATTCCTCACTTCTGCTATCACAAGAAACTGTCGGTCGCGGCCAACTGCCGGATGTGTCTCGTCGAAGTCGAGAAGATGCCGAAGGCCGTGCCTGCCTGCGCGACCCCCGTGTCGGCCGGCATGATCGTGCGCACGCAATCCGACAAGGCCGTGAAGGCGCAGCAGTCGGTGATGGAATTCCTCCTCATCAATCACCCGCTCGATTGCCCGATCTGCGATCAGGGCGGCGAATGTCAGCTGCAGGATCTGGCGGTCGGCTACGGCAAGTCGTCGTCGCGCTACTCGGAAGAAAAGCGCGTGGTGTTCCACAAGAACGTGGGCCCGCTGATCTCGATGGAAGAGATGTCGCGCTGCATCCACTGCACGCGCTGCGTCCGCTTCGGCCAGGAAATCGCCGGCGTGATGGAGTTCGGCATGCTGGGCCGCGGCGAGCACTCGGAAATCACGACGTTCGTCGGCAAGACGGTCGACTCCGAAATGTCGGGCAACATGATCGACCTGTGCCCGGTCGGCGCGTTGACCAGCAAGCCGTTCCGCTACAGCGCCCGTACGTGGGAACTGTCGCGCCGCAAGTCGGTGAGCCCGCACGATTCCGTCGGCGCGAACCTCGTCGTGCAGGTGAAGAACAACCGCGTGATGCGCGTGCTGCCGTTCGAGAACGAAGCGATCAACGAATGCTGGATCTCGGACAAGGACCGCTTCTCGTATGAAGCCCTCAACAGCGAAGAGCGCCTGACGAAGCCGATGCTGAAGCAGGGCGGCCAGTGGATCGAAACCGACTGGCAGACCGCGCTCGAATACGTCGCGAAGGGCCTGAAGGGCATCGCCGCGGATCACGGCGCGAACGCGCTGGCGATGCTCGCGAGCGCGCACAGCACCGCGGAAGAGCTGTTCCTCGTGAAGCAGCTCGCCAACGAACTGAACACGCCGAACGTCGACTTCCGTCTGCGCCAGCAGGATTTCTCGGCGCCGGTCCAGGGTGCGCCGTGGCTCGGCATGCCGATCGCCGATCTGTCGAACGTGGACGCCGCGTTCGTCGTCGGTTCGTTCCTGCGCCGCGACCACCCGCTGTTCGCATCGCGCCTGCGTCAGGCGGCGAAGAACGGCGCGAAGCTGCACTTCCTGCACGCGACCGCTGACGATTCGCTGATCCCGACCGCGCAACGCATCGTCGCCGCGCCGTCCGCATGGCTCGACGAGCTGGCCGGCATCGCCGCGGCCGTCGCGCAGCTGCGCGGCGTCGCGCTGCCCGACGCGCTCGCTGGCGTCACGGCGTCGCCGGCGGCCCAGGCTGTCGCGCAGTCGCTCGCGAACGGCGAACGCCGCGCGGTGCTGCTCGGCAACGTCGCGGTCCGTCATCCGCAATTCGCGAAGCTGCACGCCGTCGCGCAGTGGATCGCCGACAACACCGGCGCCACGTTCGGTTTCCTGACGGAAGCGGCGAACACGGTCGGTGCGCACGTCGTCGGCGCGCTGCCGGGCGAAGGCGGCCTGAATGCACGCGAAGCATTCGCGCAGCCGCGCAAGGGCTACGTGCTGCTGAACGTCGAACCGGAATTCGACACCGCCGATCCGGCACAGGCATTGGCCGCGCTGAACCAGGCGGAGATGGTCGTCGTGATGTCGCCGTTCAAGCACGGCCTCGACTACGCCGACGTGCTGCTGCCCGTCGCACCGTTCACGGAAACGGCCGGTACGTTCGTCAACGCGGAAGGCACCGTGCAGAGCTTCAACGGCGTCGTGCGCCCGCTCGGCGACACGCGCCCCGCCTGGAAGGTGCTGCGCGTGCTCGGCAGCCTGCTCGGCCTGCCGAACTTCGAATACGAGACCGCGGAAGAAGTGCGTGTCGCCGCGCTCGGCGACGCCGGCGTCGCGGGCCGCCTGTCGAACCAGACGTCGGTCGCGCCGGCCCGCGCCGCGGCGAATGCCGCGAACGGCGGTTTCGAGCGCCTGGCCGACGTGCCGATCTATCATGCCGACGCGCTCGTGCGCCGTGCAGGTGCGCTGCATCTGACGGCCGCCGCGAAGGCGGCGCATGCCGCAGCCCTGCCGGCCGCGCTGTTCGACAAGCTGGGCTTGAAGGAAGGCGACGCCGTGCGCGTGCGCCAGGGCGAGCGTGCGGTGCAGTTGCCGGCCGTGCGCGACGCGAATCTTGCGGAGACGGTCGTTCGCGTGTCGGCGGCGACGCCTGCCGGCGCAGCGCTCGGCAGCCTGTCCGGTGAACTGGTGGTGGAGAAGGCGTAAATGAGCTTGTTCGATACGATCAACGCGGGCGGGGCCGAGCTTCTCGGCTTCGCGTGGCCGACGGTGTGGGCAGTCGTGCGCATCCTCGTCGTCTCCGTCGTCATCCTGCTGTGCGTCGCGTACCTGATTCTCTGGGAGCGCAAGCTGATCGGCTGGATGCACGTGCGTCTCGGCCCGAACCGCGTCGGCCCCGGCGGCCTGCTGCAGCCGATCGCCGACGTGCTGAAGCTGCTGCTGAAGGAAGTCATTCAGCCGAGCGCCGCCAGCCGCTGGCTGTACCTGATCGCGCCGGTGATGACCGTCGTGCCGGCGTTCGCCGTGTGGGCGGTGATCCCGTTCCAGGCGGAAGCCGTGCTCGCGAACGTGAACGCGGGCCTGCTGTACGCGATGGCGATCTCGTCGATCGGCGTGTACGCGGTGATTCTGGCCGGCTGGGCGTCGAACTCGAAGTACGCGTTCCTCGGCGCGATGCGCGCCGCGGCACAGATGGTGTCGTACGAAATCTCGATGGGCTTCGCGCTGGTGCTCGTGCTGATGACGGCCGGCAGCCTGAACCTGTCGGAAATCGTCGGTTCGCAGCAGCACGGCTTTTTCGCCGGCCACGGCGTGAACTTCCTGTCGTGGAACTGGCTGCCGCTGCTGCCGGCGTTCGTCGTCTACTTCATCTCGGGCATCGCCGAAACGAACCGTCACCCGTTCGACGTGGTGGAAGGGGAGTCGGAGATCGTCGCGGGTCACATGATCGATTACTCGGGCATGGCGTTCGCGCTGTTCTTCCTCGCCGAGTACATCAACATGATCGTGATCTCGGCACTGGCCGCGACGCTGTTCCTCGGCGGCTGGGACGCCCCGTTCGAATTCCTGTCGTTCATCCCGGGCATCTTCTGGCTGGTGCTGAAGGTCTTCGCGCTGCTGTCGGTGTTCATCTGGGTCCGCGCGACGTTCCCGCGCTTCCGTTACGACCAGATCATGCGTCTGGGCTGGAAGGTGTTCCTGCCCGTCACGGTGATCTGGGTGGTCGTGGTCGGCTTCTGGATGATGTCGCCGCTGAACATCTGGGTGAAGTAAAGATCGGACGAAATCATGACGGCAATCCAACACTTCTTTAAGACTTTCTTCCTGACCGAGCTGCTGAAGGGGCTCGCGCTGACCGGTCGTTACACGTTCAAGCGCAAGTTCACCGTGCAGTTCCCGGAAGAGAAGACCCCGATTTCGCCGCGTTTCCGCGGGCTGCACGCACTGCGCCGCTATGAAAACGGTGAAGAGCGCTGCATCGCGTGCAAGCTGTGCGAGGCCGTGTGCCCCGCGCTGGCGATCACGATCGAGTCGGAAACGCGCGCGGACAACACGCGCCGCACGACGCGCTACGACATCGACCTGACGAAGTGCATCTTCTGCGGTTTCTGCGAAGAGAGCTGCCCGGTCGATTCGATCGTCGAGACGCAGATTCTCGAGTACCACGGCGAAAAGCGCGGCGACCTGTATTTCACGAAGGAAATGCTGCTCGCGGTGGGCGACCGCTACGAGAAGGACATCGCCGCGGCGAAGGCTGCCGACGCGCCGTATCGTTGATTGTGTTTGCAGTGCCGGCCCGGCATGAACGATGAACGGGCCGAGCCGCCGCGACGGGTGCGGGCGTCACGCAAGCCGCGCCTGACTATGGCCTAACGATGAACCGGTAATCATGGAATTCACGACCGTACTGTTCTACATCTTCGCGCTGCTCCTGGTGGTATCAGGGCTGAAGGTGATCACTTCGCGCAACCCGGTGGCGTCTGCGCTTTTCCTTGTGCTGGCGTTCTTCAACGCCGCCGCGATCTGGATGCTGCTGGAGGCCGAATTCCTCGCGATCCTGCTGGTTCTGGTCTACGTGGGCGCGGTGATGGTGCTGTTCCTGTTCGTCGTGATGATGCTGGACATCAACATCGACTACCTGCGCCGCGACTTCAAGCGCTTCGTCCCGATGGCAACCGTGGTCGGCGCGATCATCGTGATCGAAACCGCGCTGATCCTGTGGCGCGGCTACGGCGACACGCACACCGTGCATGCGATGGCGACGGGCGAGATGGCCAACTGGTCGAATACGCGCCTGATCGGCAAGGTGATCTACACCGACTACATCTTCGCGTTCGAAATCGCCGGCCTCGTGCTGCTGGTCGCGATCATTGCCGCGATCGGGCTGACCGAGCGCAAGGGCAAGGACAGCAAGCGCCAGCGCGTGTCGGATCAGGTCAAGGTGCGCCGCAACGACCGCGTGCGCCTCGTGAAGATGGAAGCGGACAAGCCGCAGCCGGAAACGGCGCAGAGCGAAGCCGGCTCGGGCACCAACGGCTAAGCGGAGGAAAAGAAAACCATGCTGACTCTTGCTCACTACCTTGTGCTCGGCGCGATCCTCTTTGCGATCGCGATCGTCGGGATCTTCCTGAACCGCCGCAACGTCATCATCATCCTGATGTCGATCGAACTGATGCTGCTGGCGGTGAACACCAACTTCGTCGCGTTCTCGCATTACCTCGGCGACGTGCACGGCCAGATCTTCGTGTTCTTCGTGCTGACCGTCGCCGCAGCGGAAGCCGCGATCGGTCTCGCGATTCTGGTGACCCTGTTCCGTAAGCTCGACACGATCAATGTCGAGGATCTCGATCAGCTCAAAGGTTAATTTCAGGCAACGCTGTTATGTCAACGACACTCAATGAAAACCTGCTGCTGGCGATTCCGCTCGCTCCGCTGGCCGGCTCGCTGATTGCGGGGCTGTTCGGGAACGCAGTCGGGCGCAAGGGCGCACATCGGATCACGATCCTCGGCGTATTGATCGCGTTCCTCCTGTCGGCGAAAGTCTTCCTCGACGTGATGGGCGGCGCGAGTTTCAACGCGACCGTCTACGAATGGATGAACGTCGGCTCGCTGAAGCTCGAGGTCGGCTTCCTCGTCGATTCGCTGACCGCGATGATGATGGTCGTCGTGACCTTCGTCTCGCTGATGGTGCACGTGTACACGATCGGCTACATGGCGGAAGAGGACGGCTACCAGCGCTTCTTCTCGTACATCTCGCTGTTCACGTTCTCGATGCTGATGCTCGTGATGAGCAACAACTTCCTGCAGCTGTTCTTCGGCTGGGAAGCGGTGGGTCTGGTGTCGTACCTGCTGATCGGCTTCTACTTCACGCGTGAGAGCGCGATCTACGCGAACATGAAGGCGTTCCTCGTGAACCGCGTGGGCGACTTCGGCTTCCTGCTCGGCATCGGCCTGCTGCTCGCGTTCGCCGGCTCGATGAACTACGGCGAAGTGTTCGCGAAGCGCGCGGAGCTCGCGAGCCTGCACTTCCCGGGCACCGACTGGGGCCTGCTGACCGTCGCCTGTATCTGCCTGTTCATCGGCGCGATGGGTAAATCGGCCCAGTTCCCGCTGCACGTGTGGCTGCCCGACTCGATGGAAGGCCCGACCCCGATCTCGGCGCTGATTCACGCGGCGACGATGGTCACGGCCGGCATCTTCATGGTGTCGCGCATGTCGCCGCTGTTCGAGCTGTCGGATACCGCGCTGTCGTTCATCACGGTCATCGGTGCGATCACGGCGCTCTTCATGGGCTTCCTCGGCATCGTCCAGAACGACATCAAGCGCGTGGTCGCGTACTCGACGCTGTCGCAGCTCGGCTACATGACCGTCGCGCTCGGCGTGTCCGCTTACCCGGTCGCCGTGTTCCACCTGATGACGCACGCGTTCTTCAAGGCGCTGCTGTTCCTCGGCGCCGGCTCGGTCATCATGGGCATGCACCACGACCAGGACATGCGCAACATGGGCGGCCTGCGCAAGTACATGCCGATCACGTGGATCACGTCGCTCGTCGGCTCGCTCGCGCTGATCGGCACGCCGTTCTTCTCGGGCTTCTACTCGAAGGACTCGATCATCGACGCGGTGAAGCTGTCGCACCTGCCGGGCTCGGGCTTCGCTTACTTCGCGGTCGTGGCGAGCGTGTTCGTCACCGCGCTGTACTCGTTCCGCATGTACTTCCTGGTGTTCCACGGCGAAGAGCGCTTCCGCAAGCCGAAGCATCCGGAGTCGCCGATGGGCATGGCAGCCGCGCACGGCCACGACGATCACGGTCATGGCCACGGTCATGACGACCACGCGCACGAGCCGCACGAGACCCCGTGGGTCGTGTGGGTGCCGCTGGTCCTGCTGGCGATCCCGTCGGTGATCATCGGCGCGATCGCGATCAGCCCGATGCTGTTCGGCGATTTCTTCCAGCACGGCGTCGCGTTCGACAAGGTGATCTTCATCGGCGAAAACCATCCGGCGCTGGCCGAGATGGCCGAGGAGTTCCACGGCTGGGTGGGCATGGGCCTGCACTCGGTGTCGGGCCTGCCGGTGTGGCTCGCGCTTGCCGGTGTCGTCGTCGCGTGGTTCCTGTACCTGAAGCGTCCGGAGCTGCCGGCGTCGATCCGCCGCGCGTTCGGCCCGATCTACACGCTGCTGGACAACAAGTACTACATGGACAAGATCAACGAAGTGGTGTTCGCCCGCGGTTCGGTGGCGATCGGCCGCGGCCTGTGGAAGGAGGGCGACGTCGTGGTGATCGACGGCCTCGTCAACGGCAGCGCCCGGTTCATCGGCTGGTTCGCCGGCGTGATCCGCTTCCTCCAATCCGGTTACATCTATCACTACGCGTTCGCCATGATCATCGGCATGCTGGGGCTCCTGACCCTGTTTGTAACGCTCGGCGGCAAATAAGGCGGGGAGACAACACTAATGCACGCTTTTCCGATTCTCAGTACCGCGATCTGGCTGCCGATCGTTTTCGGCCTCCTCGTGCTGGCGGTGGGTAACGACAAAAATCCGGGGACGGCTCGCTGGGTCGCGCTGATCGGCGCGCTGCTCGGTCTCGCGGTCACGATCCCGCTGATCACGGGCTTCGACTCCAGCACCGCTGCGCTGCAGTTCGTCGAGAAGTCGACGTGGATCCAGCGCTTCGACATCGCGTATCACCTCGGCGTCGACGGCATCTCGATGTGGTTTGTCGTGCTGACCGCGCTGATCACGGTGATCGTCGTGATCGCCGCCTGGGAAGTGATCACCGAGAACGTCGCGCAGTACCTCGCCGCGTTCCTGATCCTGTCCGGGATCATGATCGGCGTATTCTCGGCGGCCGACGGCCTGCTGTTCTACGTGTTCTTCGAGGCGACCCTGATCCCGATGTACATCATCATCGGCGTGTGGGGCGGCCCGAACCGCGTGTATGCGGCGTTCAAGTTCTTCCTGTACACGCTGGCCGGCTCGCTGCTGATGCTGGTCGCGCTGATCTACCTGTACACGGAAACGCACTCGTTCGACCTCGCGACGTGGCAGAACGCGAAAATCGCGATGACGCCGCAGATCCTGCTGTTCATTGCGTTCTTCCTCGCGTTCGCGGTGAAGGTGCCGATGTGGCCGGTGCACACGTGGCTGCCGGACGCGCACGTGGAAGCGCCGACGGGCGGCTCGGTCGTGCTGGCGGCGATCATGCTCAAGCTCGGCGCATACGGTTTCCTGCGCTTCTCGCTGCCGATCACGCCTGACGCGAGCCACTTCCTGGCGCCCGTCGTCATCACGCTGTCGCTGATCGCGGTGATCTACATCGGTCTCGTCGCGATGGTGCAGGCCGACATGAAGAAGCTGGTCGCGTATTCGTCGATCGCGCACATGGGTTTCGTCACGCTCGGCTTCTTCATCTTCAACCAGCTCGGCGTCGAAGGCGCGATCGTCCAGATGATCTCGCACGGCTTCGTGTCGGGCGCGATGTTCCTCTGCATCGGCGTGCTGTACGACCGCGTGCACTCGCGCCAGATCGCCGACTACGGCGGCGTCGTCAACGTGATGCCGAAGTTCGCGGCGTTCGCGATGCTGTTCTCGATGGCCAACTGCGGCCTGCCGGGTACGTCCGGTTTCGTCGGCGAGTTCATGGTGATTCTCGCGGCCGTCCAGTACAACTTCTGGATCGCATTCGGCGCGGCGTTCACGCTGATCCTCGGCGCGGCCTACACGCTGTGGATGTACAAGCGCGTGTATTTCGGCGCGGTCGCGAACGATCACGTCGCCAAGCTGAAGGACATCGGCCGTCGTGAATTCCTGATGCTGGCCGTGCTCGCCGCGTTCACGCTGCTGATGGGCCTGTATCCGAAGCCTTTCACCGACGTGATGCACGTTTCCGTGGAAAACCTCCTCTCCCACGTCGCGCAGTCGAAGCTGCCGCTGGCCCAGTAATCGCGAGCGGAGGAACTCAAGATCATGCAAAACGCCCCTATGAATGTTCTGTTGCCTGACGCGCTGGTGCTGGCCGCCATCGTCGTCGCATGGCTGAACGACACCTTTACCGGTGCGTCCGGCCGCCGCCTGACCTATCTGATCGCGGTCGTCTCGTCGGTCGTCGCCGGCGTGTGGTTCGCGGTCCAGGCGCTCGACCCGCAGCAGTACTACTTCTTCTCGAAGATGGTCGTCGTCGACTCGTTCGCGAGCATGATGAAGGCCGTCGTGTCGTTCGGTTTCGCGGTGTCGCTCGTCTATTCGCGCAAGTACCTCGAAGACCGCGACATGTTCCGCGGCGACGTGTTCCTGCTCGGCATGTTCTCGCTGCTCGGCCAGCTGGTCATGGTGTCGGGCAACAACTTCCTGACGCTGTACCTCGGTCTCGAACTGATGTCGCTCTCGCTGTACGCCGTCATCGCGCTGCGCCGCGACGCCGCGCAGTCGAGCGAAGCCGCGATGAAGTACTACGTGCTGGGGGCGCTCGCATCGGGCTTCGTGCTGTACGGCATCTCGATGCTCTACGGCGCGACCGGCTCGCTCGAGCTCGGCGAAGTGTACAAGGCGGTCGGCGGCAACACCGACGCGGCCGTGCTGATGTTCGGCGTGATCTTCATCGTCGCCGGTATCGCGTTCAAGCTCGGGGCCGTGCCGTTCCACATGTGGGTGCCGGACGTCTACCAGGGCGCGCCGACCGCGATGACGCTGTTCGTCGGCGGCGGTCCGAAGGTTGCCGCGTTCGCGTGGGGCCTGCGCTTCCTGGTGATGGGCCTGCTGCCGCTCGCCCAGAACTGGCAGACCGCGCTCGTGATCCTCGCCGCGCTGTCGCTGATCGTCGGCAACATCACCGGTATCGTCCAGCGCAACATCAAGCGGATGCTCGCGTACTCGGCGATCTCGAACATGGGCTTCGTGCTGCTCGGCCTGCTCGCCGGCATCGTGAAGGGCGACGCGGCGGCGCCGGCGAACGCCTACAGCTCGGCGATGTTCTACGCGATCGTCTACCTGATCACGACGCTCGGCTCGTTCGGCGTGGTGATGCTGCTCGCGCGCCGCGATTTCGAAGCCGAAACGATCGACGACTTCAAGGGCCTCAACAAGCGCAGCCCGGTGTTCGCGTTCGTGATGATGGTCATGATGTTCTCGCTGGCCGGCATTCCGCCGACCGTCGGCTTCTACGCGAAGCTCGCGGTGCTCGAGGCGACCGTCAACGCGGGCCTCACGTGGCTGGCCGTGCTGGCCGTGATCACGTCGCTGTTCGGCGCGTTCTACTACCTGCGCATCGTGAAGCTGATGTACTTCGATGCGCCGCAGGATTCGACGCCGATCTCGGGCGATTTCTGCAAGCGCACGATCCTCGTGCTGAACGGCCTGGCCGTCGTCGTGCTCGGCCTGATCCCGAGCCCGCTGCTGACCGCCTGCCTGCAGGCAATCCGCCACACGCTGCCGCTGTAATGTCGGCAGCCGGCTGGTTCATCGTGCTGTTGGCGCTCGTATGCGCCAACCTGCCGTTCCTGAACCAACGCCTCTTCGCCGTCGTGCCGTTCGGCGCGACGAAGAAGAGTGCGTGGGTGCGGATCGGCGAGCTGATCGTGCTGTACTTCATCGTCGGCGCGCTCGGCTTCTGGCTCGAGTCGCGCGCCGGCAACCGCTTCGAACAAGGCTGGCAGTTTTACGCGATCACGTTCAGTCTCTTCGTCGTGTTCGCGTTTCCCGGCTTCACGTTCCAGTATCTCGTCAAACGACGCTGACGGCTTCGGCCGTCCGTCGTGCTCATCCAGGAGCCGCCGATGGCCGAACTACCCAATCACGACGCCGCACTGACCGAAACCTGCCTCGAGAGCGAGGCGATCTTCGAAGGCGCGTTCCTCAAGCTCAAGCGCGATACCGTCCGTCTGCCGGACGGCAAGAAAGCCACGCGCGAATACGTGCAGCATCCGGGCGCGGTGATGGTGATCCCGCTGTTCGACGACGGCCGCGTGCTGATGGAGAGCCAGTTCCGCTATCCGATCGGCAAGGTGATGGCCGAATTCCCGGCCGGCAAGCTCGATCCGAACGAAGGCGCGCTCGCGTGCGCGGCGCGCGAGCTGCGCGAGGAAACCGGCTACACGGCGCGCGAGTACGTGTTCCTGGCCCGCATTCATCCGATCATTTCCTATTCGACCGAATTCATCGACCTGTACCTCGCGCGCGGGCTGACGGCCGGCGAGCGCAAGCTCGACGAAGGCGAATTCCTCGAAACCTTCACCGCGACGCTGGACGACCTGCAGGAGTGGGTGCGCACGGGCCAGATCTCCGACGTGAAGACGATCATCGGCACCATGTGGCTCGACAAGGTGCTGTCCGGCACGTGGCCGCTCGGCCCGGTCGTCACGCCCTGAGCGCGGCGTCGGCGGCGGCCGGGGCGCCGCGTTACAATCTGGCGACGCAGTGCGTTCGCGCTGCGCAATCCGGATTTAGCACGATCGTTCACAAAACCGCTTTTTGCGCTACACTCGTCACACGCCCTGATTCAGCATGAAGGTCCTCGATTTACAGTGTCCGCACGGTCATCGGTTCGAAGGCTGGTTCGCTTCCGCCGATGAATTCGAAGCGCAGTTGTCCCGCAAGCTGGTCGAATGTCCGGTGTGCGGAACGACGGAGATCAACCGGATGCCGTCGGCGCCGCGCCTGAACCTGTCGGGCGCGACGCAGCCGCAGCCGGCCGATCCGCGTGCGCTGCAGGCGCAGGTGATGCGCGCGCTGCGCGAGGTGCTGGAGAAGACCGAGAACGTGGGCGAGCGCTTCGCCGAGGAAGCGCGGCGCATTCATTACAACGAGGCGCCGGCACGCAGCATTCGTGGCGTCACGACGCCGGAGGATGCGCAGTCCTTGGTCGAAGAAGGCATCGACGTGATGCCGCTGCCGATTCCTGCCGCGCTGAAAGAACCGCTGCAATGACGTACGCAGTGTGTCCTTGGCCGGGCCGGACGGTCGCGGCCAGCCTTGCATGAGATCAGAGTAAGCGCTAGAGCGCGAACTCGAATCGACCGCCGTGGGGGTGGAGTAAGCGCTGAAGCGCTAACTCCACCCAACCACGCCATGGGACCCGAGTAAGCGCTAAAGCGCTAACTCGGGTCGACAGGAGACACTGCGCATGGATCTGGATTATTCCCCCGCCGACGACGCGTTCCGCGCCGACGTCCGCGCCTGGCTCGAGGCCAACCTGCCTCACGCACTGGGCGCCAAGGTACTCGATCACAAACGACTCGACCGCGAGGATTTCGCGAGCTGGCACCGGATTCTCGGCCAGCGCGGCTGGTCCGCGCCCGCCTGGCCAGTCGAATATGGCGGCCCGGGCTGGAACGCGACGCAGCGGCACATCTGGGACGAGGAGTGCGCGCGCATCGGTGCGCCGACCGTGCTGCCTTTCGGGGTGTCGATGGTCGCGCCGGTTCTGATGAAATACGGCAGCGAAGCGCAGAAGCGCCGCTATCTGCCGCGTATTCTCGACGGCTCGGACTGGTGGTGCCAGGGTTATTCGGAGCCGGGTTCCGGGTCCGATCTCGCGTCGCTGCGCACGCGCGCCGAGCGCCACGGCGATCACTACGTCGTCAACGGCCAGAAGACCTGGACCACGCTCGGCCAGTACGCCGACATGATGTTCTGCCTCGTGCGCACCGATCCGGCCGCGAAGAAGCAGGAAGGCATCTCGTTCCTGCTGATCGACATGAAAACGCCCGGCATCACGGTGCGCCCGATCGTGATGCTCGACGAGGACCACGAGGTCAACGAGGTGTTCTTCGAGGACGTGAAGGTGCCGGTCGAGAACCTCGTCGGCGACGAGAACCGCGGCTGGACCTACGCGAAATACCTGCTCGGCCACGAGCGCACCGGCATCGCGCGCGTCGGCGCGTCGAAGCGGGAGCTCGCGTTCCTGAAGCGCATCGCGTCGAACCAGCGCAAGAACGGCAAGCCGTTGCTCGCCGATCCCGTGTTCGCCGCGAAGGTCGCGGCGCTCGAAGTCGAGTTGATGGCGCTGGAAGTGACGGTGCTGCGCGTCGTCAGCCGCGAGACGAGCGGCAAGGGGCCGGGCCCCGAAGCGTCGATGCTGAAGATCAAGGGCACCGAGGTGCAACAGGCGCTCACCGAGCTGATGGTCGAAGCGATCGGCCCGCTGGCCGCACCGTTCGACGTGCCGTTCCTCGCCGGCGAACGCGAGCACAGCATCGCCGGCGACGACGATGCGGCGCCGCTCGCCGCGTACTACTTCAATTACCGGAAGACGTCGATCTACGGCGGGTCGAACGAGATCCAGAAAAACATCATCGCGCAGATCATTCTGGGGCTGTGATCAGGGAACGGAGACAACCATGGATTTCAGCTTTACCGATGAGCAGCAGCAGTTCGCCGATGCGCTGCGCCGGTATCTCGGCGAGCAATACGGCTTCGAGGCACGTCAGGCGATCGTGCGCAGCGATACCGGTGTGTCGGACGCGCAGTGGAGCGCATTCACCGAACTCGGATTGACCGCGTTGCCGGTGCCGGACGCCCAGGGCGGCTTCGGCGGCGGGCCGGTCGACATGCTGGTCGTGATGCAGGAGCTCGGCCGCGCGCTCGTGATCGAGCCGTACTGGGCCGCGGCGGTCGGCGTCGAGGCGTTGCGGATCGCCGGCTCCGGCGCGGGCGACGACGCCGCGCTGCTGGAGGCGATTGCACAGGGACAAAAGCGCGTGGCGGTCGCGTTCCATGAGCCGCAGGCGCGCTACGACCTGTACGAACTCGACACGCGCGCGCGCGAGCAGGACGGCACGTACCGGCTGACCGGGATCAAGTCGGTCGTTCAGCACGGCGCCCAGGCGCACGTCTGGATCGTGCCCGCGCGTGTCGACGGCGGCGGCATCGGCCTCTTCGTCGTCGAACGCGATGCGGCCAACGCGAAGGTGGTCGACTACCGGACCATCGACGGCCAGCGCGCCGCGACGCTCACGTTCGACGCCACGCCGGCCCGACTGCTGACGGGCGGGGCGCGAGACGCGGCGGCGCTCGAGCAGATTGCCGATTACGCGACCTTTCTGCTATGCGCGGAAGCGGTTGGCGCGCTCGACGAGCTGAATCGCGCGACGGTCGAATACACGAAGACGCGCGAGCAGTTCGGGGTGCCGATCGCGCGCTTTCAGGCGCTACAGCACCGGATGGTCGACATGCTGATTCATGCCGAGCAGGCGCGTTCGCTGACCTATCTCGCGGCGGTGCGCTATGCGAACGGCGATGCCGATGCGCGGCGCAAGGCCGTGTCGGCCGCGAAGGCGCGGGTCGGATCGGCCGCGCGCTTCGTCGGCCAGCAGGCGATCCAGTTGCACGGCGGCATGGGCGTGACCAACGAGGTGGCCACCGCGCACCTGTTCAAGCGGCTGTCGATCATCGAGACGACGCTCGGCGATACCGATCATCACCTCGCCCGCCTCGCGGCGCTGCCGGATTTCGCGCAGACCGACGTAGCATGACGGCGACGCGCGAGCGCGCCAGACAAGGAGACTTATCAGTGGGCATCAGTTACGAAGATCTGGTGGTGGGCAGTACCACCGAAGTGGGCCGCTACACGTTCGAGCCGGACGACATCAAGACGTTCGCGCAGCGCTACGATCCGCAGCCGTTCCATGTCGACGAGGAAGCAGGGAAGGCATCGCACTTCGGCGGGCTCGTCGCGAGCGGCTGGCATACGTGTTCGGTGTTCATGAGCCTGCTGGTCCAGAAGCTGGGGCCGGATTCGACCAGCATGGGCTCGCCGGGCATCGATTCGATCCGCTGGCTGAAGCCGGTGCGCGCCGGCGACACGATCACGATGTACCAGAAGGTGCACGACAAGCGCGTGTCGGAGAGCAAGCCCGATCGCGGCATCGTGTCGACGGAATGGGTCGGCGTGAACGAAGCCGGCGAGACGGTGATCAGCGTGCACACCAAGGTGATTTTCGGGCTGCGCCATCCGGCAGGCGCGAACGCATGACCGACGTGACCTTGCCGCTGATCGCGTCCGCGCAGGCGCTGCAGGCGCGGGTTGGCGCGGAACCGCTCGCGAGCGGCTGGATCGAGATCGACCAGCCGCGCGTCGACGGTTTCGCCGACGCGACCGGCGATCACCAATGGATTCACGTCGACCCCGAACGCGCGCGGCGCGAGTCGCCGTTCGGTGGGCCCATCGCGCACGGGTTCCTGACGCTGTCGCTGATTCCTGCATTGATGACCGACGCAATGCGCTTCGAGCAGAAGATGGGCGTGAACTACGGGCTCAACCGCGTACGGTTCTTGAAGCCGGTGCCGGTCGGGGCGCGCGTGCGCGCGCTGTTCGCGGTGAAGGAAATCGCCGACGCCGCGCGCGGCGGTATTCAGGTGACGTGGTCGGTATCGATGCAGATCGAGCGTCCCGACGCGCCGCTGCCGGTATGCGCGGCGGAATTCATCACGCTGCATTACTTCTGAAGCCCGCAGCGGCACGCGGATGCCGCTGCGTCCACCCTGCGTGTCAGTGCTTCGCGTATTGCGTTGCGCCGAACAGCACCTCGCGTGCCTTGTCGTCCTGCAGCGCCTTGCGCATCGACGCGAGTACCTCGACGCCACGCTGCACGGCCGGTCGCGCGGCGATCGCCTCGTGCCAGCGCTTCACGTTCGGCAACGCGTCGAGCTCGATGCCCTGGTTCCGCCACGAGCGCGTCCACGGGAACGTCGCAATGTCCGCGATCGTATACGTGTCGCCCGCGAGATACTCGGATTCGCCGAGCCGCTTTTCCATCACGTTGTACAGGCGCTTCGCTTCGTTCGTGTAGCGGTTGACCGCGTACTCGATCTTCTCCGGCGCATACAGCCGGAAGTGGTGCGCCTGCCCGAGCATCGGGCCGACACCGCCCATCTGGAACATCAGCCACTCGAGCGTCGCATAGCGCGCGGCCGGATCGGTCGGCAGGAACTTGCCGGTCTTCTCCGCGAGGTAGATCAGGATCGCGCCCGATTCGAACAGCGAGATCGGTTGGCCGCCGGGGCCATCCGGATCGACGATCGCGGGGATCTTGTTGTTCGGGCTGATCTTCAGGAACGCTGGCTCGAACTGGTCGCCCGCACCGATATCGACCGGATGGGCGCGATACGCGAGGCCCGTTTCCTCGAGCATGATGTGCACCTTGTGGCCGTTCGGGGTCGCCCAGCTATAGACGTCGATCATCGTCAACTCCTGTGTGGCATGCGCGAAAACGGCGCCTGCGGCGCCGCGACAGGCGGTCATTAGAGCATGGATCGACGCGGGCTGCTGGCGGCGGAAACGCCCGTGCCGGCGGGCATGCGCGGCCGGGCGGGCGAGCGTCGCCGGCGGGTGCACGCGGCGTCGACGTGCCGCACCGGATGGACGCGGTGGCGTGGCGTCGGTTCGAAGGCCGACGCGGTGGATCAGCGTTTGTAGCGCGGCTGGCGTTTCTCGAGAAAGGCGCTGATGCCTTCGAGCCCGTCCGCATGATGCAGCGACGCGACGAAATGATCGCGCTCGGTGCCGAGGTGCGCGTCCAGCGGTTGGGCGGTCGCGTCGTCGAGCAGCGACTTGATGCGCGTGAGCGCGTTCGGCGAGATGCCGGCGAGCGTGTCGGCCCACGCCAGTGCGTCGCTCAGCGCCGTGCCAGGCGCGGCGAGCCGATTGACGACGCCCAGCGCATGCAGGCGTTCGGCGGCGACCGGTTTGCCTTCGAACAGGATCTCGGCGGCGGTCGCACGCGGCAACGCGCGGGCGAGAAACCACGAGCCGCCGCCGTCGGGTGTCAGGCCGACGCGTGCATACGACATCACGAATTTCGCGTCGTGTGCGGCAACGATCAGGTCGCACGCGAGCGCGAGCGAGAAGCCGGCGCCGGCCGCGGCGCCTTCGACGGCCGCGATCACCGGCTTCGTCGACGCGCGGATCGCCGTGACCCATGCCGCGAGCTGATCGATGCTGTCGGCCTGGAAGGACGGATCCTTCGAGCGATTCTCGAGCAACCGGTTCAGGTTGCCGCCTGCGCAGAAGAAGCGATCGGCACCCGTCAGCACGACGGCGCGAATCGCCGGATCGCGCTCGGCGGTGGCGAGCGCTTCGATGCCGGCCGCATACATGTCGGGATGCAGTGCGTTGCGCGCACCGGGATTGGACAGCGTGAGGACGAGCGTCGATTCGCTCTCGGGCGGGCGCGAGGCCAGCAGTTCAGCACTCATGCGAGCGTGTCTCCATCGGGTGGCGCGGCGACGCCGAGTGTATCCCGCGAACAGCGAGGGCTGTCGCCGCAGCGGATGTAATGTTGTCGTGACGGACGAAAAACTTGCTTTAGACTAGCACGAACGTGCTTTTCGGCGCGATGAATCACGAGGCGGCCGGCGTCGATGCGGCCGTGCTCCAGCAACGAAGGAGACTCCGATGCTACAGCTGTGCGGTATTCCGTTGTCCAACTACTACAACAAGGTGAAGTTCGTCCTGCTCGAGCACGATATACCGTTCGAGGAGTCGGTGTGCGCTTTGCCGGTCAGCGATCCGGTGCAGCTCGCCGATTCGCCGCTCGGCAAGATTCCGTTCCTGAAGACCGAAGAGGGTGCGCTGTTCGAGTCCCAGGTGATCATCGAATACCTGGCGGCGCGCTATCCCGAGAAAGGCATTTTGCCCGCGAGCCCGTTCGCGGCGGCGAAGGTGCGCGAACTGGTCGAGACGCTCGAGCTGTATCTCGAATGGGTGGCGCGCGAGGTGTACACGGAAGCGTTTTTCGGCGGCAAGGTCAGCGACGGAATGAAGGCGCACGTCGAGAAGCGCCTGCCGCGCGCGATCGATGCGTTCAAGCAGATGACGCGGTTTTCGCCGTATGTGCTCGGCGAGTCGTTCGGCCTCGCGGACATTGCCGCGTGGGTTCATCTGCCGGTGATCGGGATGGCGACGAAGGCCATATTCGGCCGCGACTTCCTGCTCGATGCAGGCATCGACTGGAAGGCGCACGCCAAGACGGTGAGCGAACGCCCTGCCGCGCAGCGCGTGGCAGCCGAGCGCAAGGCGTATGTCGAAGCGGCGAACGTCGCGCGTTCGTAACCGCGTTTCCCGAAGGGCGGCGTGCGGCCGCCCCCGTGCGGGTCTTACAGGCGGGCGAGCCGCTCGAGCGCGGATGCGAGCGTGCTTTCCCGCTTCGCGAAGCAGAAGCGCACGACGCCCGATTCGTGCGGCTCGTGATAGAACGCCGACACTGGAATGGCGGCCACGCCGATCTCCGACGTGAGCCACGTCGAGAATTCCGCTTCGGGCAGGTCGCTGATCGCCGAGTAATCGACGCACTGGAAGTACGTGCCCGTGCACGGCAGCAGCTTGAAGCGCGTGCGCTCGAGGCCGGCCCGGAAGAAGTCGCGCTTTTGCTGATAGAAGCCGGCGAGCGACAGGTACGGCGTCGGGTCGCGCAGGTAGTCGGCGAGCCCGATCTGCATCGGCGTGTTCACCGTGAATACGTTGAACTGGTGGACCTTGCGGAATTCAGCGGTCAGCGCGGCAGGCGCCGCGACGTAACCGACCTTCCAGCCGGTCACGTGATAGGTCTTGCCGAAGCTCGACACGATGAAGCTGCGTGCGGCGAGTTCCGGATAGCGCGCGACGCTCTCGTGGCGGGCGCCGTCGTAGACCATGTGTTCGTAGACCTCGTCGGACAGGATCAGCACGTTGGTGCCGCGCACGATGTCCTCGAGCTTGCGCATGTCCGCCTCGCGCCACACGGTGCCCGTCGGGTTGTGCGGCGTGTTGATCAGGATCATCCGCGTTTTCGGCGTGATCGCGGCCGCGAGACGGTCGAACGGGATCGCGTAGTCAGGCGCCTCCAGCGTGACGAACACGGGCTTGCCACCGGCGAGCTCGATCGACGGCAGGTAGCTGTCGTAGGTCGGCTCGACGACGATCACTTCGTCGCCCGGATGCACCGCGCACAGGATTGCCGTCAGCAGCGCCTGCGTCGCGCCGGCCGTCACGGTGATTTCGGCGGCCGGATCGTAGCGCCGGCCGTACACCTGCGCGATCTTGTCGGCGATCGCGTCGCGCAGCGGCGCGACGCCGGCCATCGGCGGGTACTGGTTGTGCCCGTTGCGCATCGCGGCGGCCACCGCATCGACGATGCGCGGATCGCAATCGAAATCCGGGAAACCCTGGCCGAGGTTCACCGCCCCTTTTTCGGCGGCAAGCGCGCTCATCACCGTGAAGATCGTCGTGCCGACGTTCGGCAGGCGCGAGGGGAAAGCGGGTGTCGTTGGCATATCTGAAGGAGCGTTCATCGATACGGTCGGAATCGGGTGAGGTGCGTCAGGCCGGCGTCGCCGTGACGGGCGGCGCGGCGTCGAGTGCGCAGGCTTGCGCGAACGGCGCGGGTTGCGCGATCCGGAAACCGAAGTCGCGGGCGGTGCGCTTCGCGAGCTTCAGCAGCGCGCGGTCTTTCGACACGAGCCAATCGGCGTGCGCGGCGCGCGCGAGTTCGAGAAACTTCTGGTCGTCGCGGTCCTTGCACTTCGGCAGCGGCGGCGCGCCGGCGTCGACGGGCGGCGGTTCGACGAGGCTCGCGAGCCGGGCGACGGTCGCGAGCGCGGCCGCCTTGTCGATCGCGCGCGACTGGAACTGCGGATAGTCGAGCACGTATTCGAGTTCGGTCAGGCAGCGGCCGTCGATCACGGCGGCCAGCGTGCCGTGCTCCAGCGCGGCGCGGATCGGGCGCGTGGCGGGGTCGTCGAATACGAGGATGTCGATCCAGACGTTCGAGTCGAGCACGACGCGGTGTGCGGCATGCGGGGCGAGAGAGCGGGTCATTCGTTACAATCGGTGGTTTTCGTCTGACCGCAAGGCACGGCGTGCCAGCGAGCCTCTATGATAATCGTTCTCTCTCCCGCCAAATCCCTCGACTACGACACGCCCGCGCACGTCCAGTCTTACACGAAGCCTGCATTCGTCGACGATGCGTCGGAGTTGATCGACGGCCTGCGCAAGCTGTCGCCGCAGGACATCGCGACGCTGATGGATATCTCCGATCCGCTCGCGCGCCTGAATTTCCAGCGCTACGCCGACTGGTCGCCGACCTTCACGCCGGCCAACGCGAAGCAGGCTGTGCTGGCGTTCAACGGCGACGTCTACGAGGGTTTCGACGCGAAATCGCTGTCGTCCGCCGATCTCGACTATGCACAGCATCACGTGCGCGTGCTGTCGGGCCTGTACGGGCTGCTGCGTCCGCTCGACCTGCTGCAGCCGTACCGGCTCGAGATGGGCACGCGGTTCGCGAACGCGCGCGGCAAGGATCTGTATGCGTTCTGGGGCGATCGCATCACGCGGGCGCTGAACGAGCAACTCGAGACGCGCAGCGGCGCGGCGCGCGTGCTCGTCAACTGCGCGTCGACCGAATACTTCAAGTCGGTCAAGCCGAAGCTGCTGGCCGCACCGGTCATCACGCCGGTATTCGAGGACTGGAAGGGCGGCCGCTACAAGATCATCAGTTTTCATGCGAAACGCGCGCGCGGCCTGATGGCGCGTTTTGTCGTCGAGAACCGTATCGCCGACCCGAAGGCGCTGAAGGAATTCGCCACCGAAGGCTATGCGTTCGATGCGGCTGCGTCGAACGATTCGACTTACGTATATCGCCGGCGCGTCGGCGAGTGACCTGCCGGCCGTTCGCGAGACGGTCGGCGCATGCGTGAGGCCGGACCGGCGACATACCGCCTGCTTCGGTCGACCGCTTTGCATGGGACCGGCGTAAGCGCTGAAGCGCCAGCGCCGGTCGACAAAGGAGATGGACAGATGGCCCTTTCGATCACCAGTAATTTCGACGCAGGCGCAATCGACGTCGTGTCGTGCGACAGCCCCGACGCAATCCGGCTGCGCGTGCGCGGCGACAATCGTTCGGAATTCGCGCAATGGTTTTACTACCGCTTGACGGGTGCACGCGGCGAGCGATGCGTGATGACGTTCGAGAACGCAGCCGAATGCGCGTATCCGTCGGGCTGGCGCAACTACCACGCGGTGGCGAGCTATGACCGCGTCGACTGGTTCCGCGTGCCGACGACGTTCGACGGCAAGACGATGACCATCGACCATACGCCGGAGTTCGACAGCATCTACTACGCGTATTTCGAACCGTACTCGGAAGAGCGTCACGCCGCGTTTCTCGGCGCGGTCCAGCAGTTGCCTCAGGCGAGCGTCGTCGAACTCGGCCGCACGGTCGAAGGCCGTCCGATGTCGCTGCTGACGCTCGGCACGCCGGAACTCGACGGCGCGCCGAAGAAGAAGGTGTGGATCATCGCGCGCCAGCATCCGGGCGAGTCGATGGCCGAGTGGTTCGTCGAAGGGCTGGTCAAACGGCTGGCCGGATGGGGCGACTGGGCCGGCGATCCGGTTGCGCGCAAGCTCTACGATCGCGTGACGTTCTACATCGTGCCGAACATGAATCCGGACGGCAGCGTGCACGGTAACCTGCGCACCAATGCGGCCGGCGCGAACCTGAACCGCGAGTGGATGGCGCCCGATGCCGAGCGCAGCCCCGAAGTGCTGGCCGTGCGCGACGCGATCCACGCGATCGGCTGCGACATGTTCTTCGACATTCACGGCGACGAGGATCTGCCGTACGTGTTCGTCGCCGGCTCGGAGATGCTGCCGAGCTTTACCGAGCAGCAGGGCAAGGAGCAGGCCGCGTTCATCGAAGCGTTCAAGGTCGCGAGCCCGGACTTCCAGACCGAGCATGGCTACGCGGCGAGCAAGTACAAGGAAGATGCGCTGAAGCTCGCGTCGAAGTACATCGGCCACCAGTTCGGCTGCCTGTCGTTGACGCTCGAAATGCCGTTCAAGGACAACGCGAACCTCCCCGACGAGCGCGTCGGCTGGAACGGCGAGCGCAGCGCGGCGCTCGGCGCGGCGATGCTCGCCGCGATCCTGGTGCACGTCGACACGTTCGCGTAGGCGCTGCCGTCGTCGCATGAAAAAAGCCGGTGCATCGCGAGATGCGCCGGCTTTTTGCTGCTGTCGTTGCCGCTCCGTCGTATCAGGATTTCTTCGCGGTTTTCTTCTTCACGGCTTTCTTTTGGCCGCCTGATTTCTTCGTCGAGACGGCCTTCTTGCTGCCGGTGCGGCCCGATGCCTTCGCCTTGGCTTTGCCGCGGTGCGACTTGCCCTTGAACTTCTTCGTCGAGGACGACGAGCGCTCGACGCGCGGCTTCAGCGGCGGAACCGGGTCGTTCCAACTGAACGCAAGCATTTGCTGGCCGACATAGCCGCAGCGAAACTTCAGCGGCGTCGGATCGCTGCCGTTGCTGTGGATGCCGAGCCCGTCGACGGTGACGATGTTGTCGACTTTCACGCGCTGCTTGCCCTGGTCGAACGAGTCGTTCCACGGCGTGATCGTCGCGTTGCCGCTGTCGAATGCGTTCGGCGCGAAGTCCACGCGGTCGAACGCCGTCGATGTGCTGGCGATGAAGCTGCCGTGCGCCGCACAATCCGCGGCGAGCGGATCGGCATGCATCTCGTTGACGAATTTGTTGATCAGTTCGGAGCGCTGGTCGAGCAGGTCGGCAAATACCGGCGCGGGAAGCGCAAGCGACAGGCCCGCGATACAGGCTGCCAGCTTGCCGAGCGCCCGGAAAATCCGGAGCGAGGCAGGCGAGCTGTCCATCTGGTTATTGGTGAGGAGCGAAGGAGACATCGGGCACGTATAGAGGCCCGATGAAGAACAGGAGTTCAATCTTAGCGTAAAAAAGTTGTGCGGCAGTAGGCGACGTACTCGGCGCGCGCCGCGGAAAGTGCCCCGGCACGCAGATGCGTGGAGCCGATCCGGAGGAAATTCAGGCGCGCGGGCCGCCGAGGCGGTAGCGGCGGACGTCGAAGGTCGTGACCCACGCGGGGCGATAGACGGCGATGAGTGCCGTTGCCATGCCGGTGAACCATGCTTCGCCGAGCGCGAGCAGTGCGGTGTTCAGCAAATAGCCGGCCGGAATCACGACGGGCACGCCGTCCGCGAGCGCGAGCTGAACACCGGCCGCCGCGGCGGCGACCGCGACGATCGCGATGGCGGGCGACAGGAAGCCCTGTCCGGTGATGAATGACGCGAGGTTGTGCGGCAGCCAGGCGAGCGCGGCGCGTTGCAGCAATGCCGACACGCCGACAGGCAGCGCACCGTAGACCAGATAGGTCAGGCCGACGCCTTGCCACGGCGCGTCGAATATCACTGCGGCCATCGCCGTGACGGCGCCCATCGCGACCAGTGCGAGTGTCCAGTCGAACAGCGTGACGAGCAGCGTTGCGCCAAGCAGATGCATGACGATGCCATCTTCGAGCCATGCGTTCGAGGCCCACAGGACCGTGATCGCAGTGACGAGCGCGAGCCACACGTGCTGAAGCGTGGCGTCCTGCAGGCGTACGAACGGGCGATTCCACATCGCGAGCGCGAGCAGGGCCACGGCGGCGATCCAGCCACCGATGCCAACCCAGAGCGGAAGCGGTGTGAAAAGAAAACCCATGCGTCCATATTACTCGTTGAGCATCAAAGGTGGGAGCCTGCACATGCCCGACCGTCGCAATATCGAGACTGTTTGCCTAGCGTCCGCGCCGGAACCGTGCCGGCGGCTCGGCGGCGAGTGGCAGGTCCTGCGTGCCGGCGTTGGCGATAGGCAACGGGTACGGGCGGTCATGCCGTTGTGTCCGCAGCGGAGCCGGGCCGTGTTCGCCGATGGCCAGCTTGCGGGCGCGATTGCGGTTCGCCAGCAGTACCTCGAGATGGGGCGACAGCCAGCCGTTGTAGATCGCAACCGCGGCGGCGCGGTTAGCGGCGCCGAGCTGCTGGAAGATGCTCGCGAGGTGGATCTTCACGGTGCCTTCGCTGATGCCGAGCGTACGGGCGATCATCTTGTTCGTGCTGCCCATGTGGACGAACCGCATGATCTGTGCTTGGCGCGGCGACAGGAGGCCGCTCGGCGGGCGCCGTGGAAGCGAGCCGGCGAGCGTCTGGAAATGGGCGTCGTGACGCGCCATTGCCGTTGACGGCAGCAGGCTGAGGGCGATCGGCGGAATGTAGTGTCCGCCCAGCAGTACGATCTCGAGCGCACGCACGATCAGGTGCGGCCGCGTGGAATGCGGGATGACGCCTGCGACGCCGTAATTGAAGAAGCGCTGGATGGCTTCGGGCGAGATGTCGTCGACCAGAACGGCGACCGGTGTCGGCGAGCATGCGTTGCCGAGCGCCTGAAGCTCGCTGAGCCGGCCCACGTCCAGCCAGTCGATCGCGACGAGGTCGAAACGCTGGGTGCGCAGCAGCCGGCGTGCCTGGAAACCGTCAGGCGCGTCGTTGATGCTGGCGTGCCGGTCGATCTGCCGCAACAGGGTCTTCAGTCCGTCACGCCGTTCGGCGTCTGAGTTAAGTACCAAGAACCGCATATTCAACCTCCATAAGGTGAGTCATTGATTTGCCGTTGGGTATAAGCTGGCCCCGATCATGACAAAGACCTTACACGATGTCTGCTTGGCTGAAAGGTTTAGGAAAAGTTCGAAATTTTGGGCGGCGGGGCAGCGGACAAGAAAAAAGCCGCTCCGGTGGTCACCGGAAGCGGCTTTGGGCGGGGCAGGCTGTCAGGGCCTGCAGGATGGATCAGTGAAAGTGCGGTTGGGCGGGCGACGCGTCTTCCGGCATTTCCGCATGGACGATTTCACCGAGCGGATCGGCGTAAAGCGGTACGCCGCAGTCGTCGCAGTATTCGGGTTCGAAACGGCCCGCGTGCCGCCGGACGTCGGTTACGCCGCATTCTTTCAGCAGGCTCACGATTTCCTCGAGCGGTCCTTCGATCGGCGCTTCGCCCTCGAGCGTCGCGCTGTCGATCGATACGTCGCCGTTTTCACGGCCGTAGAGCGGCCACACGACACCATAGATCACGTCGTTGCTGGCACGCCGCGTGAAGCCGACGCGATACTCGTCGATGCGACGTTCGCCGAAGCCGGCGACCACCGCGCGCAACTCTTGCGGCGCTGCACCAAGTGTGTCGAATAGATAACGAATGGCCGTTCGGACGGTGTGCGGACGCACGCGTTCGTCCGCATCGCGGCAGGCCGAGTAGTACGCGTCCGGAAGCAGGCATTCGAATTCGCAGCCAGGCAGCGCGATCGACAGGTTCGGGCCGCCCTGTGCGGCCCATTGTTCGAGGCACTGACCACGCTCGATACGGCTGCCGTTTTCTTCTTCCTGCCAGCGGAACAGCGGCGAGCCGGCAGGCGCGGCGACGACCGCCAGGAGGAAGCGCGGATCGGCCAGGATCGGCGAAGTTTCCGGCAGGTCGCCGAAGCTCAGCTTCGGGGTGTGCTGGCCGATCGCCGCATATGCGAGCTGCTGGGCGAGCCGGTAGGTTTCCACATGGTGTCGCGGCAACTGGTCGATGCTGTAGAGGAACGGGGCGAGCCCGACGAGCGTGCCGTTCGCCAGCACGTGCGCCTGCAGGTGCGTTCGCAACGCGTCGGCAACGTCGCCCTTGAGCGGACCGGACGGAATCATGTAGCGCGTCCAGGCGAGAACCGGGACGGCAACCAGCAGCGCATCGTACGGTTGGCCGTCGTGTTCGATCACCATCGACTCGCTGTGCGTCTCGGCCATGTCGGCGAGCGCGCCGTAGGCGTCGGGATGATTCTGTTGAAGATGGTCGAGCGCGGCATCGAGCGTCGTCTGATTGCCGTTGCGGACAATCTTGGCGAGCAGCGCATCGAGCTTCGCTTCCCAGAAGCGATCCTCGATGCGGCTGCCCGACGCGAAGAGCGCAAGTGACAGACCGACCAGTTTGTCGGCATCGGGGGGAAGGCGTTTGGCGATTCGCTGGCGCATATTAAAGACGTATATAGAAAGAGGCGAAGAACCTCACATTCTAGTCCGTTCTTTGCACCATAAGCGGTCTGGTGCCGACGCATGGCCGGACGGCCGAATTGCGTAAAAAAGTTGCTGCAAGCCCCTTGCGCGAATGCCGCGAGCTGCTTAGAATCACGCCTCTTTCGCGCTAACGGAAACGCGGTGCGGGAGGAAGGGAAGCGGTGCTGTTGGGGTTCGGTGGTAACGAGCCGCGGCGGCGCAGGAAGATGGGCCCCGCAGTCGCAACGAAGCAGTTCAGAAAGTTGTTGACGAGCTGCGAAACACGGTTCATAATCTCACTTCTCTGCTGCTGAAAACGCAGCGCTGCCGAGGGGTCTCAGATTCCTCGCAGAAACGCTCTTTAAAAATTAACAGCCGATAAGTGTGGGCGCTTGATGAAAGCGAACTGATCCTCGGATCAGATAGCGAAAGTATCAAGAGTCTCACACTAAAGTAAGTCAGGTTTATGAAGTGATTCATATTCCTGTCAGCTTTGAGTGAGCGACCGGTTCTACGGAACCGAAAACAGTAAC